>NZ_JBFAHL010000011.1:0-350753 GCF_040654155.1 Amycolatopsis sp. NPDC050768 | reverse complement strand
TCATGATCCGCGGCGAAAACCTCGAGCTCGTCGCGGCGAGCCATGTCGCCCTCGTCCTTCTGCGACACGATCTCGCACAGCACACCGGCCGGGTTCAGCCCCGCCATCCGGGCCAGGTCGACCGCGGCCTCGGTGTGACCCGGGCGGCGCAGCACGCCACCCTCCTTCGCACGCAACGGCACGACGTGGCCGGGGCGGCGGAAGTCCTTCGCCGACGCGGCCGGGTCAGCCAGCAACCGCATCGTGTGCGCGCGGTCCGCCGCCGAAATGCCCGTGGTGATGCCCTCGGCGGCGTCCACCGTGACGCTGTACGCGGTCCCGCGCACATCCTGGTTCGTGTGATACATCGGCGGCAGGTCCAGCCGATCCGCCTCGGCCTCCGTCAACGCGACACACACATACCCCGAGGTGTAGCGGACCATGAACGCCAGCAACTCCGGCGTCGCCTTCTCCGCCGCGAAGATCAGATCGCCCTCGTTCTCACGATCCTCGTCATCGACCACCACCACGGCTTTGCCCGCCGCGATGTCCACAATGGCGGCTTCGATCCCCTCGCCGCCGGTCACCCCTTGGCCTGGCGCAGCAGACGGCGGAACCGGAACCGCGAGCCGCTCGTCGCCGCGGCGAGGTCACCGCCGGCCAGGTCGATCGCAGCCTGATCGAGTACGGACATCACGTGTGCGTAAAGCGACGACCCGAGGCTGATCCGCTTCACACCGGCTTGGTGGAGTTCGGACACCGTCAGAGTCTTGTCCGCCGGCGACACCACGACGTTGACCGGCTTGGGCGCCACCGCCTGCACGATTTTCTCCACCGACGCGAGGTCGGGCGGGAGCGGGGCGAACAGCACGTCGGCGCCGGCTTCCGCGAAGGCGCTGAGGCGGCGGATGGTGTCGTCGAGGTCGTTGATGCCCTGGATGAAGTTGTCGGCGCGGGCCGTGACGACGATCCGCTGCTGCGCCGCTGCGACGGCGTGGCGCACGCGGTCCACCGACTCGTCGAACGGCCGGATCGGGTTCTCGCCGGTGCCGGTCGTGTCCTCGACACCGATGCCCGCCAACCCGGCCTCGACCGCCGCCTCGACGGTGGCGGCCACGTCCTCGGCGGTCTCGCCGTAGCCGTCCTCGAAGTCGCCGTTGATCGGGAGGTCGGTGAGCCGCTTCAGGAGTTTCGCGTGGTCGAGATGTTCTTCTCGGCTCACGGCGTGGCGGCCGTCGAACCGGCCCAGCGTCGCGGCGAACGCGGCCGAGCTGGTGCCGATCGCCTCGAAACCGGCGTCGGCCATGAGCAGGGCGGAGAGGCCGTCCCAGGCGTTGGGCATGACGAGGCCTTCGGGGCGGGTGTGCAGTGAGAGGAAGTGTTCGTAGATCTCGGAGCCAGGCATGGCGGCGGTCCTTCGGCAGTCGGGGTTCGGCGGTTCAGCGGGTCAGGTCGGGGAACTGGTCGTCGCGCCATTCGGTGCCGGCGTCCGCGCCGAGTTCGCGGGCTCGCAGCTCCACGCGGCGGATCTTGCCCGAGATCGTCTTGGGCAGGTCGGCGAACTCGAGGCGGCGCACGCGTTGGTACGGGGCGAGGTTCTCCCGCGCGTAGCGCAGGATGGACAGTGCCGTCTCCTTGGTGGGCTCGTGTCCGGGCGCCAGTCCGATGTAGGCCTTCGGCACCGCCAGACGGACGGGGTCCGCTGCGGGCACCACGGCCGCCTCGGCAACAGCGGGATGTTCGATGAGCACCGACTCGAGTTCGAACGGGCTGATCTTGTAGTCGCTGGCCTTGAAGACGTCGTCGGTGCGGCCGATGTAGGTGAGGTAGCCGTCTTCGTCTATCGAGGCGACGTCGCCGGTGTGGTAGTAGCCACCGGCCATGGCCTCGGCGGTGCGTTCGTCGTCGGCCAGGTAGCCGGTCATCAACGTCAGCGGAGGCTGTGCCAGGTCGAGGCAGATTTCGCCTTCCCCCGGTCCTGGGACGACGTTGCCGCTCGCGGGTTCGACCAGCACGACCGGGACACCCGGCAGCGGACGGCCCATGGAGCCCGGTTTGACGTCGGATTCGGGGGTGTTGCCGACCTGTGCGGTGGTCTCGGTCTGGCCGAAGCCGTCGCGGATGGTGATGCCCCACGCCGCGCGGACGCGTTCGATCACCTCGGGGTTGAGCGGTTCGCCGGCGCCGATCGCCTCGCGCAGGCCCGCCGGGCGGGCACCGAGGTCGGTGTTGATCAGCATGCGCCAGACGGTGGGCGGCGCACAGAACGTTGTCACTTTTCGCACACGCAGCTGGTTCAGGAGTGCGGCCGGGTCGAAGCGGCTGTAGTTGTAGACGAAGATCGTCGCCTCGGCGATCCACGGGGCGAAGAAGCAGGACCACGCGTGTTTCGCCCAGCCCGGCGACGAGATGTTGAGGTGGACGTCGCCCGGCCACAGGCCGAGCCAGTACATCGTGGCGAGGTGCCCGACCGGGTAGGAGACCTGGGTGTGCTCCACGAGCTTGGGCCGCGTCGTGGTGCCGGAGGTGAAGTACAGCAGCAGCGGGTCGCCGGGTGCGGTGCCGGGGTGTTCGACCGGGGTGTGCGGCAGGTCGGCGGCTTCGTGGAGATCGGCCCAGTGGCGGTTGGCACAGTGGAGATCGGCACAGTGGAGATCGGCACAGTGGAGATCGGCGCAGTGGAAGTCGGCGTCGTGGAGATCGGCCCCATGGAGGTCGGCGCAGTTTTCCGCGGGGCCGACGCTGATCCGTGTGTAGTCGCCGGGAACGTCGACGAACTTGGGCGTGTCGGCGGAGTTGCAGATCACGTGCCGCGGCTCGCCTCGGGTGATGCGGTCGGTGAGGTCGGCGGGTCCGAGCGCGGTCGTGGTCGGCATGATCACGCCGCCGAGCTTCATGATCGCGAGCATGGTTTCCCAGAGCTCGACCTGGTTGCCGAGCATCAGCAGCACGCGGTGTCCTTTGCGGACACCCCGGTTTCGCAGCCACGTCGCCAATCGGTCGGACGCGCGGGACAGCTCGCCGAACGTTCGCCGGGTCTCCGAGCCGTCTTCCTCGACGATGACGAGGGCCGGGCGGTCGTTGTCGGCGTTGTCGCGGGCGACGGCGTCGAACCAGTCGACGGCCCAGTTGAACCGCTCGCCGAGGTCGGGCCAGCGGAACTCCTCGACCGCGCGAACGTGCTTGCCGCGCAATGCCAGCAGCTGGTCGCGGCTCGCCTTGTAGGCCCGGTGTGCGTCGCTCGTGGTCAACAGCGATCCTTCCTTCGGCGTGATAACGCGACTATGCGTTTTCCGGCCGGTCTGTCGCTACCCTTGAACGGGGGTAACCGCGTTGAAAGCCGGTTTTCCTTTTGCGACAATAAATCCCGTGCCACACGACGTTCGGAGCTCTGCTCCCGCGCGCGTGCGCGCGTGACTCCCGTTCCACAGTGGACTTTTATTCCACAGTGGACTCTTGCGACTTCCGAAGGAGAACCCGTGCCCTTCGACACCGACCGCTTACCGTCGTGGCTGGTCTGGCAGCAGCGCCCGTTCCCCGACGCGAACCTGCTCCTGCTGCCCGGCCGGCAGCCGGCTCTGGTGGACAGCGGCTTCGTCGGGCACGCGGAAGAGACGGCCGAGTGGGTCCGCGCGCACACCGCGTCGCTCGACCTGGTCGTGAACACCCACTGGCACTGCGACCACGTCGGCGGCAACGCCCTGCTGCAGAAGAACGGCGCCGGCATCGCCGCCAGCGCCCGCGACGCACTCGCCGTCGCCCGCCGCGATCCCGGCTGCTGCCAGATGGAATACCTCGACCAGCCCGTCCCGCCCTACTCCGTCGACGAACTGCTCGACGACGGACAGGTTTTGTTACTCGGCGACACCGAATGGGAGGTAATCCGAACACCCGGCCACACCCCGGGCCACCTCGCCCTCTGGCAACCGGACGAACGCCTCCTCGCCGTCGGGGACGCGTTGTCGGACTACGACGTCGGCTGGGTGAACCTCGCCCTCGACGGTCCGGATGCCACCACCACCGCGCTCAGTTCCGTACAACACCTGATCGATCTCGAACCCCGCGTGCTCCTTCCCGCACACGGCCCCATCCCCGCCGACACGGGCGCCGCCCTCGCCAACGCCGCGCGCCGCGCCCGGCGCCTCGTCGACGACCCCGACGGCGCCGTCTGGTACGGCGCCCGCCGCGTCTTCGCCTACGCCCTCATGATCCGCGACGGCATCCCCACCGACGCGGTCGAGCCCTACCTGCACGCCCGTGCCTGGCTCAAGGACGCCGCCTGGCTGCTGCGCCGCTCCCCCGAGTCCCTCGCCACGGAACTCATCACCACCATGCTCCGCGCCGGCTCCATCCTTTCCCGCGACGGCAAACTCCACGCCGCCGCCGAACACACGCCCGTCCCACCCTCGTCGCTACAGCAACCCCCACCGGCGACCTGGCCGGCCGTCGAAGCCGCCCGCCTGCCGTGACTCGGTGTGCGAATCCGCACAAGCCGAACACCCACTCCGACTCGCGGCGTCGGCGGTGCCAACATCCCGGTCACCACAAAAGCCTCGCTTGGGAGTCGACCCTGAACCATCCCGACCAGCGCCGACAGGTTCCACAAAGCCTTCCGCGAAGCGCGCATCGGCCCACTCCAGGCGCCGCAGCCGCCGAAATCCTCGACGGCCGTCGAAGGGCCGCTCGGTCCTGACATCCCTTTCACCACAACGGAAATCTCGCTTGGGAGCTGAACGTGCACGAGTCCACGCAGAGTCGGGTCGCCTGGGTGCGGGCGGCGGCCGCGTTGTTCGGCGTTGCGTGGGGGGCCAACCACTTCACGCCGCTGTTGCTGGTCTACCGGGGTGAGCTCGGGTTGCCGGAGTCGGCGGTGACGAGCATTTTCGGCATTTACGCCGTGGGGCTGGTGCCGGCGTTGATCTTCAGCGGGCGGGCGGCGGACCGGTACGGGCGGCGCGCCGTGTTGCGGCCGGCGATCCTCGTCTCGGTGCTGGCCACGCTCGTGCTGATGCTCGGCCCGGTGTGGTGGCCGTCGCTGTACGTCGGGCGGTTTCTGGCCGGAGTCGCGTCCGGCGCGGCGTACAGCGCGGGCACCGCGTGGGTGACCGAGCTGTCCACGCCCGGCCGCGGGGCCCGGCGCTCGGCCGCCGCGTTGTCGCTGGGGTTCGGGATCGGGCCGTTGCTGGCGGGCGCGCTCGCGCAGTGGTTGCCGTGGCCGGTGGAGCTGCCGTATGTCGTGCACCTGGCGTTGATGGCCGGAGTGCTCGTGCTCGCGTGGCGGGTGCCGGAAACCGCGCCGGCGCTCGCACGGGCCGAGCGTGCGCAGTGGCTGCCACGGCCGGCGGTGTCGCGTCACTTCCTGCTCGGCGTGGTGCCGTGGGCGCCGTGGGTGTTCGGGACGGTCGCGATCAGCATCGCGACGCTGCCCGCGTTGTTGCCCAGCCGCACGGCGAGCGCGATCAGCACACCCGTCGCGTTCAGCGGGCTGGTCGGCGGGCTGACGCTGCCGCTCGGCGCGCTCGTCCAGCCGATCGCGCGCCGGCTCGCGCACGCCGGGCACCTGCACGCCCCCGTGGCCGGGCTGCTCGTCACCGCACTCGGCCTGGCCGGCACGGCACTCGTCGCGTGGCGCCCGGTCACCCCGCTGGTCCTCGTGACGGCCGTGGTCCTCGGCACCGGCTACGGCATCCTCATGGTCACCGGCCTGGACAAAGTGGAACGCATGGCCGAGCAGCACGAGTTCGCCGGGCTCGTCAGCATCTTCTACGCGCTGGCCTACCTCGGGTTCGCCGCGCCGTACCTGCTCGCCGCGCTCGCCGGCGGCGCCTCCTACGCGCTGTGGCTCGTGATCGCCGCACTGGCCACCCTCGCCACCATCCCCCTCATGATGCTCGGCGGCCAACCCCTGACCCTTCCCTCGGCAGATGGAGACCGACATGAACCAGCCGTACGCGAACCCTGACTTCGAAGCCTTCCGCATGTCCGAAGAACACCAAGAACTGCGCGCAACCGTACGTTCCCTGTGCGAAAAACAAATCGCCCCCCACGCCGCGGACGTCGACGAGAACTCGCGCTTCCCCGAAGAAGCCCGCGCGGCGCTGACGGCGGCCGGGTTCCACGCGATCCACGTCCCCGAGCAGTACGGCGGCGAAGGCGCGGACGGCCTGGCCGCCTGCCTCGTGATCGAGGAGGTCGCCCGGGTGTGCGTCAGCTCGTCGCTGATCCCGGCGGTCAACAAGTTGGGCAGCATGCCCGTGCTGCTATCGGCGTCGGAGGACCTCAAGAAGCAAGTCCTGCCGACGTTGGCAAACGGACAGGCGTTGTTCGCCTACGGACTTTCCGAGCGAGAATCCGGCTCAGACGCTGTTGCGATGAAAACAAGGGCCCGGCTCGACGGCGACCACTGGGTCCTCAACGGCGCCAAAGCCTGGATCAGCAACTCCGGCGTGGCCACCTGGTACACCGTGTTCGCCGTGACCGACGCCGACCAGGGCGCGGCCGGCATCTCGGCCTTCGTGGTCCACGCCGACGACCCGGGCTTCGAGGTCGGCGCGAAGGAACGCAAGCTCGGCATCAAGGGCTCCCCGACGTGCGAGCTCTACTTCACCGACTGCACCGTCCCGGCCGACCGGATCGTCGGTGAACCCGGCACGGGTTTCAAGACCGCGATGCGCACTTTCGATCACACCCGGCCCACCATCGGCGCCCAAGCGGTGGGGATCGCACAGGGCGCGCTCGATGCTTCACGCGCGTATGTCAAAGAACGCACACAGTTCGGCAAGACGATCGCCGAGTTCCAGGGTGTGCAGTTCATGCTCGCCGACATGGCCATGAAGATCGAGGCCGCCCGCAGCCTCGTGTACCTGGCCGCGGCGAAGGTCGAACGCGGTGAGCCCGACAAGACCTTCTTCGCCAGCAGCGCGAAATGTTTCGCGTCCGACGTGGCCATGCAGGTGACCACCGACGCCGTCCAGCTGTTCGGCGGCGCCGGCTACACCCGCGACTTCCCGGTGGAACGCATGATGCGCGACGCGAAGATCACGCAGATCTACGAGGGCACCAACCAGATCCAGCGAATGGTGATGGCGCGTGCGCTGCTCAAAGGTTGACTTCCGCACACGCCGTTGCGAGACGGCGAACACCTTCGGTGATTTCCTGCGCACCCGAGGTGTCGGCGAACCCCAGCCGCAGGTGCTGAGCCGGGGCCTCGGCGGCGAAGTACCCACGGCCGGGCGACACCGCCACCCCGGCACGCAGAGCCGCGGAGGTGAGGGCGGTTTCGTCCGTCCCGGCGGGCAGGCGCAACCACAGGTAGTGACCACCCGTCGGCACCCTCGGCGGAGCAAGCGAAGGCAGCTCCCGCTGGAGCGCGCCCACCATTGCGTCACGGCGCTCCCGCAGCCCCGCCGCGAGCGAACGCAGGTGCCGCGGCCACGACAGCGCCGCCACGAGGTCCAAAGTGGCCTCCTGGAACGGCCTCGGCACGAAGAAGCTGTCCACCACCTGGATGGCGCGCAGGCGTTCCAGCACCGGTCCCCGCGCGGCGAGCGCCGCGACCCGCAGGTTGGGCGACGTGGCTTTCGTCAACGACCCCAAGTGGACCACCGAACCGTGGGGATCGTCCGCGACCAACGGAGCCGGCACCGGCCCACCGTGCCCGAGGTGGCGCGCCCAGTCGTCCTCGACCAGGAACGCACCGGCCGCGTGCACGATCTCCAGGAGCTCACGCCTCCGCTCCGGCGCGAGCACGGCCCCGGTCGGGTTCTGGAACAACGGCTGGCAGTAGAACACCTTCGCCCCGGTCGCCGCGAGCACCTCCTGCAGGAGGTCGAGCCGCACCCCACCGTCGTCCACCGGAACGGGCACCGGGCGCAACCCGGCCGCGCGGGCAGCGGCGAGCACCCCGGGATACGTCGGCGACTCGACCAGGACCGCGGATCCCGGCGGCGCGACTGCACGCAACGCGGTACTCAGCGCCGCCTGGCCACCACCACTGATCAGCACCTCGGCCGGCGTGAGCCCCAGCTCCCGCGCGAACCACGCCCGCAACGCCGTAACCCCGGCCAGCGGCGGCCGCTCCCACGCTCCCGGGCGGCGGGCCGCCGAAGCCAACGCGGTGGCCATCGCGCGTTCCGGCTGCAGCGAAGCGTGCAGATAACCGCCGTTGAACGCGATCACGTCCGGCGGCGGCACAGCCAGGTTGGCGCTCAACCCGGACGCGTCGACCACCCGCTCGCCACCCTGGTCATCCGCCGTGAGCGCGATCTCCTGCCACGACGTGTCGACGACCGGCTTCTCCCGGGCAACCGTCTCCGCGCGATACGCACCGGCCCCCGGCCGTGTCACCACCAGCCCGTCGGCCGCGAGTACGGCGAGCGCGCGCGACACCGTCACGGGACTGACCCCGAAGCGTTCGACCAGAGCCCGGCTCGACGGCAGTTTCTCGCCCGGCGAGTAGTGATTGAGCTCATTTCGCAGCACATTGGCCACGTTTCGCGAACTGCTATCATGGGACATGAAGGTGAATGATAGCGCTATCGCTCGCACGGGAGTAGCAGTCGGCGTCCTGCCCTCGGCGCTCGACGCGATCGGCGACACCCCGATGGTCCGGCTCGACCGCGTCACCGACGGCGTCGACGGGACCCTGCTGGCCAAGCTCGAGTACCTCAACCCCGGCGGGTCCAAAAAGGACCGTGTCGCGAAACGGATCATCCAGGCCGCCGAGGAAACCGGGGCGCTGCGGCCGGGCCAGCCCGTGGTCGAGCTCACCAGCGGCAACACCGGCGCCGGCCTCGCCATCGCTTGCGCGGTGACCGGCCACCCGTTCGTCGCCGTGCTGTCGCGCGGGAGCTCGACCGAACGCGCGCGCATGATCGCCGCGCTCGGCGCCGAGGTCGTGCTCGTCGACCAGGCCCCCGGTTCCGTGGCCGGCCGCGTTTCGGGCGCGGACCTGGCGCTGGTGGAAAAGCAAGCTCGGTTGATCACCCAGTCACGCGGAGCGTTCCGTTCCGATCAGTTCGAAAACCACCACAACGTCGAGGCCCACTACACCGGCACCGGCCCCGAGATCTGGGCACAGACCGGCGGCAGGCTCGACGCGTTCGCCGATTTCGTCGGCACCGGCGGCTGCCTGGCGGGCGTCACGCGGGCACTGAAGGAACGGGACCCGGCCATCCGGTGCTTCGCCGTCGAACCCGAGGGCGCCGCGGTGCTCGCCGGACACGAGGTGTTCGAATCCCACCACCCCATCCAGGGCGGCGGCTTCGGCCGCGCCGACCTCACACATCTGCGTGACGTGCCCCTCGACGGCTACCTCCAGGTCACCGGCGACGAAGCCCGCCGGGCCTCCCGCCTGCTCGCTACCCGCGAAGGCATCTTCGCCGGTTTCTCCGCCGGTGCCAACGTCGCCGCGGCCCTCCACCTCCTGCAGCACGAGCTCGCCGGCGCCACGGTCGCCGTCGTGATCCCCGACTCGGGCCTGAAGTACCTGTCGACGGACCTGTGGGAGTAGCCGTGCCCTCATCGCCGTCCGGCGAACCGCGCCGGGCTCACGCCCAGCATGCGCTTGAAGTGCCGGGTCAGGTGCGACTGGTCGTAGAAGCCGACCTCGGGGGCGACCGCCGCGGCCGGCACACCGGCCAGCAGCAGCCGCCGCGCCAGCTCCACGCGACGGCCGGTGAGGTACAGGTGCGGCGGCAGCGAAAACCGCCGGGAGAACGCGCGGACCAGGTGCGTCGGGTCCGCGTGCAGCAGGCGCGCCGCCTCGTCGAGGGGCAGCCCGGCGACCACCCGCGAGTCCAGCAGGTCGCGCAGGTCGTCGGCCAGCCCGCGGTCGGGCTCACGGCGGACCACGTCGTGGCGCAGGTGTGTGCCGAGACGTTCGAAAATGAACGCGAGCCGGCTCTGCGCCTCGAACTCGTCGCCCGGCGCGGCGAGCGTGTCGTGCAGCCGGCTGATCCGGTTCGCCAGCTTCGGATCCCGCAGGTTCGGCTGGTCGGTGGCCGGGCCGATCAGCCGCGCGTCGAGCGCGTCCTCGGGCAGGTAGAGCACGCGCTTGCGGAACCCGCGCGGCGCTGCGGTGCGGCCGTTGTGCGGCACGTGCGGCGGCAGGAGCACGACCTGCGAACGCAGGGTGCCGTGCTCGTGACGGTCCAGGTCGTACTGGAGCACGCCGTCATCGAGGATCAGCAACGTCCACACGGTGTGCGTGTGCACGGGGTAGGCGTGCTGCACGAAGTGCGCGTGGAACACCTCGCTGATGCCGGGAACGCCGGGGCTCCAAGCGGTGATCTCGGATTCGCCTGCCATGCAAGGAACGTACAAGAAATCCGCGCGCGGGGCGGCGAGGATCGGTGTGATCCCCGGCCTTTCCCGTACCCGCAACGAAGTGGACCGAACTCATGCCCGAACAACGCGACGGTGGCGTCGCTCCGTATTCGTACCTGCTCATCACGATGGTGTTGTTCGGGGCGGCTTTCACCAGCTCGAAGGTCGTGGTGGGTGAGCTGCCGCACGAGGTCGCCGCGTGCCTGCGCTTCGGGGCGGGCGCGGTGATCCTCGTGGTGTTGTTGTGCGTGCGGCCGGGTTCGGCGCGCTTTTCGTGGCGTGACCTCGCCCGAGCCGGGCTGGTCGGGCTCGTCGGGGTGTTCGCGTACAACTTCTTTTTCTTCTGGGGGCTTTCCCTCGCCCCCGCGATCGACGGCACCATCATCGTGCCCGTGCTCAGTCCCGTGCTGACCACGCTGTACTTCCTCGTGACCCGCAAAGAATCGGCGTCCGGTGCGCGCATCGCCGGGCTGGTGCTGGGGATAGCGGGTTCGGTCGTGTTCTTCGTCGGTGTCGGTGGGGGTGGCACGGGGTTCAGCGGAACCCGCCTCGCCGGCGACTTCGTCTACCTGGCGGGCGCGGCGTGCTGGGCGGCCTACAGCATCGCGTCGAAGAAGGTGCTGAGCGGGATGGAACCGTTGCGGGCCACGACGTATGCCACGGGTGTGGGTGCGCTGGCGTTGGTGCTTGTCGCAATTCCCTCATTTTCTGGTACTGAGTGGACATCGGTCTCCACGCTCACCTGGGGGAACCTCGTGTTCCTCGCGGTCGGCCCGACAGCGATCGCGTACCTGTTCTACTACCGGGCGTTGCGGGCTGTCAGTCCCGTGACCGCGACGATCACCATGTTCGCGGTGCCCGTGTTCGGCACGGTGACTTCCGTGGTGTTCCTGGGTGAGTCGTTCACCACCATGCAGGTCGCGGGTGCGGTGATCACCGTCGTCGGGGCACTGCTCGCCGTCACCCAGGGAAAGATCTTCACCTCCTCTGAACGAAAAACCTCCGAACGAAAGAAGGTGCAACGGTGACCGACGCCGTCGTGGAGTTGCTGAGAGAACGCAGGCGCAGCGGGAGCACTCCCGGAAACCGCGATGACGGCGCTCGCTTGGTGTTGCTGATCGAGGGCGGGAGCTCGCGAGGTGCGTATTCGAGCGGCATGACGATCGCCATCGAACAGCTCGGGTTGCTGCCGATGTTCGACGCGGTCTACGGCAGCTCGGCGGGCGCGCTCAACGGTGCGTGGCTGCTGTGCGGACGCGCTGAAAGCACCCAGCACGCGTGGTGGGACCCGATGATCATGGGCCGGACCATCGACCCCAAGCGCATCCTGAGCCGGCGGCCGGTGGTGGACACGGAGTTCCTCGTCCACACCCTCTACACCGAGATCGTGCCGATGGGGTTCCGGGAGATCCTCGACAACCCCGTCGAGTTCCACCCCACCGCCACCGACGCGATGACCGGCGAGTCCGCGGACCTGCACGAGCACCTCCACGATCAGGCCGGCTTGCAGGCCGCGCTGCGTGCGTCGACGGCCATGCCCCTGCTCGCGGGCGAACCGATCGTGATCGGCGGACGACATTTCGTGGACGCCGGGGTGAGCGAATCCGTTCCCGTGCGAACAGCGCTTGCGCAGAAAGCAACACACCTCGTCGCGTTTCGCACGCGACGGTCGGACGAGGGCGCGGCGACGGCACCGTCGCGCGGTGAGCGGCTGGTCGCGTCACGCTGGTTCGCCCGCCACGCACCGGGAGCGCTCGAGACGTGGCTGGACCGCGCAGCGCTCAGAGCCGAAGAGGAACGACTGCTGGCTTCGCATCCCGCGACGCTGCAAGTCCGCCCGCCCGTCGGCAGCGCCCACATCGGCCGCACCGAGCGCCGCCCGCACCTGATGCGCGCCGCGGTGGACACCGGACTCCAAGCGGCGCTGAACGAACTCTCCGCGGTGAAGGAAACACCATGACCAACACCACCGATGCCGAGCGCGTGCGCGTCGTGTCCTGGGCCGACCACCTCGCATTCGCCACCGCGGCCGCCGAGCTCAGCGGGCTGGAGTTCCTTCGCGCCATGGCCCGCGGCGACCTCCCCTCCGCGCCGATGATGGACCTCGTCGGCCTCCGCCTGATCTCGGCGTCACCCGGCGAGACCGTCTTCCGCCTCACCCCGGGCGAATACCACTACAACCCGATGTGGACCGTCCACGGCGGCCTCTACGCCACGATGCTCGACTCGGCGGCCGCGTGCGCCGTGCACACGACCCTCCCCGTCGGCAGCGGGTTCAGCACCCTGGACCTCTCCGTCCGCTTCCTCAAGGCCGTCCGCATCGACACGGGCCCCATCACGGCCACCGGTCGCGTCCTGCACTCGGGACCCCAGGTCGTGCTGGCCGACGCACGCCTGGAGGACACCTCCGGCACGCTCCTGGCCACGGCGACGGCGAACTGCTTCGTGTCCCGAGCGTCCGGTACGTAACGAAGGAGACGAATGCCGCGATCGAGTGATCATCCCGCGGATCCGAGGAGCAGCCTGTGTCACCACGCGCCATCGTCGCGTT
The DNA here is from genome assembly GCF_040654155.1 of Amycolatopsis sp. NPDC050768. Classification (NCBI taxonomy): domain Bacteria; kingdom Bacillati; phylum Actinomycetota; class Actinomycetes; order Pseudonocardiales; family Pseudonocardiaceae; genus Amycolatopsis; species Amycolatopsis sp. NPDC050768. The sequence continues at coordinate 337,897 of NZ_JBFAHL010000011.1, read as the reverse complement.
CGTCAGCGTCGCGGCCATCGTCATCGGGGTGTTCCTCTCGTTGCGCGGCCTCATCGGGGGCCCCGACTTCGTGACCCCGGCCGGCGCGGCGTGTGACCCCGCGTTCGCGTGGCAGGACGACTCACTCGGCGACTGCTTCGCCGTGGAGCGGCACAGCCCGGCGTTCGCCCTCGTCCTCGCGCACATCGGGCTCCTCGGGCTGATCTACGCGCGCCTGCTCATGACCCGGAAGAGGAAGCTCAGCGTGCGGTGACGCGGCCCAGGAAGGCGACCTCCGCGGCGACCGTGTCCGCGAAGCTCGCGCCGCCCTCGTAGACGTCGTAGTCGGTAGGCGTTCGTTTTCCCCCACGCGTGTTGGTTTTCTTTCGCGGCGAGGTAGGCGCGGTCGATGTCCGTGGAGTCGGCGACGGTGAACTCCGCGACCGCGGAGCCGTCGTGCGGGTTCGAGTCGCGCAGCTGTTTGCCGCTGCTACCCGCTCGCCCGCAAGCTTGGCCTGGCGCCGCCCGGTCCGGCGCGCGGCGATGGTGGCGGTGCCGTTGCTGCTGGTGGTTCTCGAACACGACTCGATGGCGCCGATCGGCCCGGCTCTGCGCCTCGCGGCCACCGCGCCGTCGGCCGAGCTGCACTGGGTTCCGGCGGCCACCGGCGGACGGTGTTCGAGCAGGCGATCCGGTACGTCGAGGACCACGGGGGCGAGATCACCGAGGTGATCATCGACGAACTCGGCGGCACCCGCCCTGAAGGCCGCGTTCGAGACCGGCCTGGTCGGCGCGATCAAGGCCGGCGGCCTCGCCGCGTTCGCGACCCGGTTCCGGCGCGCCGGAACCGGGTCGCGAGTGTCGTGTTCGACTACCGCGGCTTCGGCGGCTCCGAGGAGCAGACGCGCGACACCGACCGGTTCGCGGTAGACGCGGTTCTCCTTGTCCTCGATCGGCGAGGGCAGGACGCGACGAAGTGGTTTCCTTGCCGCGCCAGCGCGAGGACTACCGCACGGTCGTCGGCTTGGCGGCGGCCCAGCCGACGCTCGACGCGAGCCGGATCGTCGTGTGGGGCACGTCTTTCGCGGGGCTGCAGGTGGTGGATCTCGCCGTCACGGACCGGCGGATCGCCGGCGCGATCGCGCAGTCTCCGCTCGTCGACGCGGTGGCGGCCGCGCGGCTCGTTCCGACCGGCCAGTCGCTGCGGCTGTTCGGGCCGGCCGCGCAGGACGCGGTCGGCGGGCCGCTGGGCCGGCCGCCGCGGTACGCCCCCGGGGCAGGCGATCCCGGCGACCTCGCCATCGGCACCACGCCGGACTCGCGGTTCGGCGAACGCCTGATGACCCCGGACGAAGGCACGGTCTGGCGCAACCAGGTCGCCGCGCGGTCGCTGCTCAATGAACTGCTTGTCAAGATCGGCCCATCCAGCAGCCAGAGTCGAGATCATGCTCCACCGATGGCACGGCGTCGGCTCCGATCCCGCTGTGCGGCAAGGGAAATCGGTAACCGACGCCCAGGTCTGGCCGAACGACTACGGATGTCTGTCCCCGACGGAGTGACCACCCGGACAGACATCACTGACCGTTCAGCCCACTTTCGGGGCAAATCGCCCGGACGGGCGCACACTGTGACCGCGGAGCAGCCGCTCGCCCTCCCCCAGCTGCTCCGCCCCCTCACCGGCAGGTGGTGGCGGAGTCCCCCGAGACCCGTCACCGCCTGCTTTCCATTTGCCCTGTAGGAGACGTCGTTTGCCTCTTAGGCAAACAGTAGGCATAGTGCAGAGGAGCCAGCACCCCCCAGCGAGGAGGACGAGCGTGAGCATTTCCACCGAAGCACCGGAGTCCGCCTCCGCCGACCAGCTCGACCTGGGCGACCTGCCGGCGGAGGCGGGCACGGTCGAAGCCGAACGCGCGGCGCGCAAACGCGATCTCGCCGTGGCGTTGCGGCTGTTCGCCCGCTACGGCTTCGACGAGGGGATCGCCGGGCACCTCACCGTGCGCGATCCCGAGTTCCCGGACCGGTTCTGGGTCAACCCGTACGCGGTGCACTTCTCCCGCATCAAGGTCGGCGACCTGCTGCTCATCGACGAGAACGGCAAGGTCGCCGAAGGTTCCCGGCGGACGAACAAGGCCGCGTTCTGGATCCACTCCTCGGTGCACCGGGCGCGCCCGGACGTCGTGGCGGTGGCCCACGCGCACAGCGTGTACGGCCGCGCGTTCGCCGCGCTCGGAAAGGAACTCGCTCCGATCATCCAGGAATCCTGCGCGTTCTACGGCGATCATGTCCTGTTCGACGAGTACAAGGGTCTTGTGCTGGAGAAGACAGAAGGCGAGCGGATTGCCACACGTCTTGGTGGACAACGCGCAGCAATCCTGCGCCACCACGGACTGCTCACCGTCGGCCGGTCCGTGGCCGAGGCCGCGTGGTGGTTCATCGCCATGGACCGCGCGTGCCAGATGCAGCTGCTCGCCGACGCCGCGGGCACCCCGCGCGTCATGACGGACGAGGAAGCGACGCTGGCCCACCGCCAGTTCGGCAGCGCCAACATGGCGCGCCACAGTTTTAACATCATGGCCGAGGTCGTGGTGGAAACCGAACCCGATGTGCTCGACTGACACCGTTCGACGTTCCCCGCACAGTTCCCCGGGCACCGCCGAGCCACATCACCACGGCCCGCTGGTGCGCTTTTTCGAACAGCCCGCGTCCGAATCCGAAACCCGCCACTACCGCGGTTTCCTGGCGCAGCGCACCGGCGGTTCCCAGGTCCGAACCTGCGCAAAGCCGGACACGGCCGGCCGCCCGGAGTGCGGGCTCCGGGCGCCGGCCCGCCGGGGCCGCGGACCCTGCGCGGCGGGGATGGCGTCGCGCAAGGCTGGGCCGCCTGGAGGAAAGCCGGTGGCGGCAAGAGAAATCCCCCGCCACGAGGGAACCTCAGCGCGACGGAGCCACGCGGCCCAGGAAGTCGCGGATGTGGGCAGCGACCTCGTCGCCCGCGCTTTCGAGGAGGAAGTGGCCGCCGTCGAGGAGGTGGACTTCGGCGTGGGGCACGTCAGTGGAGAAAGCGGTGGCGCCGTCCGGGCCGAAGATCGGGTCGTTCTTGCCCCAGACCGCGAGGACGGGCGGCTGGCTCTTGCGCAGGTACTCGTGCAGCGCGGGGTACAGCGGCGGGTTGGTGGCGTAGTCGCGGAAGAGCGCGAGCTGGATCTCGTCGTTGCCCCGGCGCGAAAGCAGCGCGAAGTCGTGGTTCCAGGTGTCGGGGCTGACGAGGGTCTCGTCGGGGACGCCGGTGAGGTACTGCCACTTCGTCAGGTCGAGGCTGAGCGCGCCGCGGATGTTGGCCTCGGTCTCGGCGTTCTGCTCGGCCTGGTAGTCCCACACGGTCTTCCAGAAGCCGTCGACGAAACCGGCGTCGTAGCCGTTGCCGTTCTGGGTGATGATCACGGTGATGGAGTCGGGGTTGGCGAGCGCGAGGCGCCAGCCGATGGGGGCGCCGTAGTCCTGCACGTAGATCGCGTAGCGGGTGACGTCGAGCTGGCGCAGCAGGCCGGCCGTGAGGTCCGTCAGCGCGTCGAAGGTGTAGCCGAACTCGTCGGCCGACGGCGCGTCGGACAGGCCGAAACCGAGGTGGTCGGGCGCGATCACGTGGTAGCGGTCGGCCAGCGCCGGGATCAGGTTCCGGAACATGAACGAGCTGGTCGGGAAGCCGTGCAGCAGCACGACCACGGGGGCGTCGGCGGGCCCGGCCTCGCGGTAGAAGAGCTGCCGGCCGTCGACGGTCGCATAGCGGTGGTGAACAGCGGTCATGATGCCTAACTCCTATCTGTGTATTTGATGGTTAGAACTCAAACAGGGTCTGCCTAACTTGTCAACCCCGAGTTTGCCGGTTAGCCTGAACTCGTGACCGACGAGAAGCTGCTGCTCGACCTGCTGAACACCACCCCGGTGCTCGACGGGACGCCGCACGACGAGCTCGCCGACGCCGAGCTGGGCCGCGAGTGGCTCACCGCCCACGGACAGCCGGCGTCCGCGCAGGAGTGGCGCGCGCTGGTCGACGTGCGCGCGGCGCTGCAGGACGTCGTGCGCGGCGACGCGGAGCCGGAAGCCTTGGCCCCCTTCGTCGACGGCCTCGGCTACCGCGCGGTCTTCGACGACGGCGGCATCAAGTGGGACCTCGACACCGCGCCCGGCCGCGCGGCCGCCTCGCGCGCGGTGCTGGCCTGGGACACGCTGCGCCACGCCAGCCCCGGCCGCCTGCGGCCGTGCGCGAACCCGGAGTGCCGCCGGTTCCTCATCGACCACAGCAAGCCGAACACCGCCCGCTGGTGCTCGATGGCCGTGTGCGGCAACCGCATGAAGGCCCGCCGCCACTACCAGCGAACCCGCCAGGCCGGCGCGTGACCGGCCGCCGGGTGGTGTCCGATCATGGGTGACGACAGCGACATCGACCGCCTGGTCGCGCGCAGACTCCAGCAGCTGCGCGCGGATCGCGGGCTCACGCTCACCCACCTCGCGGAACTCACGGGGATCTCCGTCGCCCACCTGTCGCGCCTCGAACGCGGGGAACGGCAGCCCTCGATCGGCAGCCTCCTGCAGCTCGCGCGCACGTACGGCATCTCGATCGGCAAGCTCGTGGCCGACCAGCCCGACGAGGACTACCACCTCGTGCGCGCCGGCCAGGGCGTGGCGCACGAAAACGCCGAGGGCCGCTACGAGGTGCTCAGCGGGCCGCGCGCCACCATCGCGGTGGTCGGGCTCGAACTGCCGCCCGGCACCGAAACCGGCGCCGTGCACCACACCGGCGAGGAATGGCTCCACGTCCGCGCCGGCGCCGTCGCACTGCTCCTGGGCGACGAGGAGATCTCGCTCAAGGCCGGCGACTCCATCCAGTTCGACTCCGGCCGCACGCACCGGCTGCACAACACGTCGGCCCGCGCCGCGCGGGTGCTCATCGCGTCGACCGCGTCAGCCGTCCACCATCCCGTGTCCGGTTCCGAACACCCCTGAGGAGGCAGACGTGCGTGTAGTCGCGTTGCGGCGTTACCCGGTAAAATCGATGCTCGGCGAGGAAGTCATCGAAGCAAGAGTCGACGCCGCCGGTCTCGACGGCGACCGCACGCTCGCCGTGATCGACTCCGACACCGGCTTCGTCGCGACGGCGAAGCACCCGCGCCTGTGGCGCCGCCTCCTGGAGCTCGCGGCCGAGACCGACGGCCGCGTGTTCATCACCTTCCCCGACGGCACCAAGCTGGCCGCCGACGACCCCGAAGCCGGCTCGCGCCTGTCGGACCTGCTGGGCCGCGCGATCACGGTGTCCGGAATCCGGCCCGACGGCGCGTCCGTGGAGCGCCCGGCACCGGAAGACGTGCTCGACAACGGCGTGAGCGCCGTGGTTCCGGCACAGACGCTGCAGATCGGGCAGGGCACGCCCGGCCACAACTTCGTGGACCACTCCCCGATCCACCTCATCAGCACCGCGACGCTGGATCACCTCGACACCGAGGCCATCCGGTACCGGCCGAATCTCGTCATCGCGACCCCGCCCGGCACCGGCGCGTTCGTCGAGAACCACTGGCTGGGCAAGGAAATCCAGTTCGGCGAGGCCGGCACGGGTGCGCGGCTGCGGGTCACGCTGCCCACGCCGCGATGCGCCGTGCCGTCGCTCGCCCACGGCACGCTGCCGCGCAACCCGCAGGCGGTGCGGGCGGTGATGGCGGGCAACCGCGTCGATGTCGCCGGCCTCGGCAAGGCCATGCCGTGCGCGGGCGCGTACGCCGAGGTCGTGCGGCCGGGCACGCTCCACCTGGACGATCCGATCACCCTGGCCTGACAGCTCAGTCGCCGACGAACACCAGCGCTTCGGACAGCGATTTCCGGGTGAGGTCCGGGACTTCGCAGTCGTCAGCCGGATAACCCACCGGGAAAACAATGTAGGGCCGCTCGGTCGCCGGGCGGTGCAGCACCCGGCCGAGGAACGCCATCGGGTTCGGCGTGTGTGTCAACGTCGTGAGCCCCATCGAGTGCAGTGCGGCGATGAAGAAACCACAAGCGATCCCGACGCTCTCGGACGCGTAGTAGGTCTTCTGCAGCTGTCCGTTCGGCAACACCCGGTGTTTCTGCGCGAACACGACCACGAGCCAGGGTGCGACTTCCAGGAACTCCTTGTGTTCGTCCGTTTCCAGCGGTGCCAGCGCGGCGCGCCACTCGGGGATCTCCCGCTCGCGGTAGAAACGTTGCTCTTCCTGTTCGGCGGCCACCCGGATCTGGTGTTTCACCACCACATCCTGTGTGGCGACGAACGTCCACGGTTGCTGGTGCGCGCCGCTGGGTGCGGTGTTCGCCGCGCGCACCGCGAGCTCGATCGCCTCGACCGGCACGGGGTCGGGCGAGAACCAGCGCACCGACCGCCGCCGATCCAGGTGCCGGTGGAACTCGGCACCTCGGCGCAACCCCTCGTCGACGGGCAGCCGCTGCGGGGCATACGGCACGAACGGGTATCGGTGCTTCCGCGTCTGAGTCACCCCAGCCACACTGCCAACCAGCGAATACCGAGTCCAGCTTGAAGAACTGAGCCCAGTTATATGCTGAGCTCATGAATCTGCCGAACGTGACGATCCGGCAGCTCGAATACCTGATCGCCGTCGCCGAAACGGGTTCGCTCACCACCGCGGCCACCCGCTGCCACGTCTCGCAGGCCGCCATTTCACTGGCCCTCACCGAGGTGGAACGCGCCCTAGGCCTGCGGCTGGTGATCCGCTCACCCCGGCGTGGTGCTTCGCTCACCGCGGCCGGCAAGCAGGTGCTCGCCGACGCGCGGCGGGTGGTCGGGGCCATGAGCGACCTCGGCGTGGAAGCCCGGGGCCTGGGCCAGGACGTGAGCGGCACGCTGGTCGTCGGCTGCTACGGCCCGATCGCGCCGTTCCACTTGCCGGCCGCCATCGCGACGTTCGAAAACGATCATCCGGACGTCTCGGTGCGCTTCGTCGAAGGCAGCTTGCCCGAGATCCAGGACCACCTGCTCGACGGGCGGTGTGAGATCGCGTTCCTCTACGAACAGGACGTCTACCCCGCGATCACCTTCCGGACCTTGTACGACCAGCAGCCGGCGATCCTCCTGCCTGGCAACCACCGGCTGGCCGGCCGTGAGTCGCTGTCGCTCGGGGAGCTGGCCGACGAGCCCTTCATCCTGCTCGACGTGCCACCGAGCGAGCGCTACTTCCGCGCCGTGTTCGAGTCCGCACATCTGGCGATGGTGCCGACACACCGGGCGCGAAGTTTCGAACTCGCGCGGTCGCTTGTCGCCCGTGGTCTCGGCTACTCGATGACCGTCCAGCAACCCGCGCTGTCGTATTCCTACGAAGGCTTGGCAGTGATCGCACTTCCGTTGTGCGAAAAGGCACCTTCGACGCCCGTCATCATGGGCTGGCCGGCCGGGGGTCCACTCACGCATCGCGCGCAGGCGTTCCTCGACCACTGCGAACGGCTGTTCGCGGAGGGCCGCTGACCACGGCGTTCCGGCCTCAGCGCCCTGACCTCAACGTCCTGGCCCGAACTTCCTGACCTGAACTTCCTGGCCTCAGCGTCTCGGCCTCAAGATCCTGAAGCGAACGCCCGATCGAGACCCGCCTTCGCTCCGCCCCGGCCGAGCATGTGGTGCAGCCGCTTGCCGTCGACGTACACCCCGAGCTTGTTCGGGTCGAACGCGACGAACCCGGCGACCGCCGCCGACTCGGCCGGCGCGTCCGCATAGGACCACGCGGCCCCGGACCGACCACCGATGGCGTAGTACGTCGCAACCCCCTTGTACGGACACCGAGTTCGCAAGGTCTCCTCGGACAACGCGGTCTCGTCGACGTCCGCACGCGGCAAGTACCACTGCGGCTCCCGGTCCGATTCGTACAACACCCGCGAGCGGCGCGACTTCGCGACCACCCGTCCGTCCATTTCGACCAGGACCTCACGCGAGGCGTTCCGCACGTCGATGCGGTGGTACGGGTCCGCCGCGTGAGCGGTGACGGGCTCGTCCTCCTCCTGGAACCCGTCCATCGCCCGCCACGAGAAGGCGACGAGGTTCGCGAACTCCGCGGCGTGAGCCGGCGGACGCACGTGCTGCCAGGCCGCGCCCTCGTGAACCCGGTCCCCGACGCGGACGGCGAACCACGCCGTCTTCCCGAGATCCGGGTGCAGCGTCGTCCGCTGCCGGAACTCCAGGACCTCCACTCGAACGTCCGTAGCCGGGAAGTACGCGACGGGGAACCGCCCCGGCGTGTGCAGGAGAATCGCGTCCTCACTGTCCGCGATCCACTCCCCCGCGAACCGCACCCGCAGCCTGCGCCGCAAGGGTTCGCGGTACGACAGGCGATCCGGCAACGCGTCGGGCACGAGGAACTTGCCTCGGAACACCTCCGGCTGCGCAGCGAGCAACCACGGTAGTGGCATTACGAACCTCCCTTCATCGTTTCGTTCCCCTCGACGCGACCGGAGCCAGGCCGGCGTTCTCCCGCACGGATCGGTGTCCGACACGCGCCAGGCCGCCTCGTGGTAACCCGAGATGCGCACGTTCAACTTCTGTCCACTGAGGACAGTGTCACACCAGCGGCTCGCCACCGTCGACGCCCAGCGACACCCCGGTCACGAACCCGTTGGTCAGCGCGAAGATCACGGCGTCGGCGATGTCCTCCGACGTCCCGATCCGCCGTGCGGGGTTGCTCGCCGAACGCTGCGCGAAGAGCGCGGCCTTCTTCTCGTCGCCGAGCGCGTCGTACGCGCCCGTGTCGATCGTGCCCGGCGAGACGGCGTTGACGCGGATCGGCGCGAGCTCCACCGCGAGCGCCTTGGTGAGCGAGTCGACCGCACCGTTGGTGGCGGCGACGGCCAGCATCCCGATCGACGGCTTGCGGGCCGTCGCGCCGGAGAAGATCACCATCGAGCCGTCGGCCGGCATCTTCGGGGCAAGGTGCTTCGCCAACAGGATCGGCCCGATGACCTTGGTCTCGAACGAAAGCGCGATCGTGCCCAGCGCGAGGTCGCCGACCAGGCCACGGGCGCGAGCCGACGCCGTGGACACGACGTGGTCGACCTGCCCGAGGCGCTCGGCGAGCGCGGCCACGCTGGCCTCGTCGGTCAGGTCGACCGTTTCGACCGAGATACCCGGATCGTCGTACGCGCCCTTGAGTTTCTCCTCGTCGCGACCCGCGACGACGACCTCCGCGCCGGCGGCGCGCACCGCGAGCACCACGGCCCGGGCGATGCCACTGCCGCGGCCGACGACGAGAACCTTGCGTCCCTTGAGGGATTCGGACATGAATGTGTCTCCTTTGAACAGTCCCGCGAGGAAGCGTAGGCCGGGGGCACGGCCCGCTCCATGAAAGTTTTGTGCCCGTGAGCGAGAGCCGGCGAATGTTTCGCGCGGCTTTTGCCTGACTCCGGCCGCCGTGTCCTTCCTCGTCCTGCCCGCCGCCTGACTAACGTATACGATGACGTTATACCCATTAGTCACCGCAACGCAAGACCCGTACTTTCAGCCACTCATTCGATCAAGGTCGACGACCGGCAACTCACCTAATGGTTGAAAGAGATCCATGCGCAAAACCTCACCTGACCTGCCATAACATCGATGGCTCCCGGACGCGCCGGGACCGTACGGTGGAAGAGTCCACAGAGGAGCACGGGAGGGACGGTCGTGGAGACAGCGCTGGAGAATCGCACGGTTCTGGTCATCGGACGACCGAGCGGCATCGCCCGGGCGGTCACGCTCGCCGCGCGTGCCGAGGGCGCCCAGGTCGTGGTCGCGGGCCGCGACAAGGCCAAACTGGAGCAGGCCTACGACGACGAAGGCATCCGCGCCGAAGAGGTCGACGTCACCGTCGACGCGTCCATCACCGCACTGGCCGAACGCCTGGGCTCGGTCGACCACCTCGTCACCACGGCGTCGTCGCGAGCCCGCGGCCGCCTCGAAGAGCTGGACCGCGACGCGCTGCGCCGCTCGTTCGACACCAAGGTCATCGGGCCCGTCATGCTGGCCAAGCACTTCGCCCCACACCTCGCCGAAGGCGGTTCCTTCACACTTTTCTCCGGTGTGGCCGCGTTCAAGCCCGCGGTCGGCTTCCTCGGCGTCGCCATCACCAACGGCGCGGCCGACTTCCTCACCCGCTCGCTGTCGCTGGAGCTCGCGCCGATCCGCGTGAACGCGATCTCCCCGGGCGTCATCGACACCGGCATCTGGGACGCCATGGGCGAAGAAGGCAAAGCCGCCTACTTCGAGCACTTCCGCACGCACAATCCGGCCCGGCGCATCGGCACCGTCGACGACATCGCGTCGGCCGTGCTGTTCGCGATGACGAACCCGTTCCTGACCGGCGTGACCCTGCGCGTCGACGGCGGCGAACCCCTGACCTGAGCCAAAAGAACACCACGGTGGCCTCGATTCCGCTCGGAATCGAGGCCACCACTGCTGAGATCAGACAGACGCGTCGCGCCCCAGCCGCACCGGCAGCTCCGCGTGACCGTTGGACAGGAACGAGCTCATCGGCACCAACCGCGTCGACGGCTCCGCGAACGCCAGGTCCGGGAACCGCTCGAACAACATCCGCAACGCCGTCGTCGCCTCGAGCCGCGCCAGTGGGGCACCGAGGCAGTGGTGGATCCCGTGCCCGAACGCCAGGTGCTGCTTCACCCCGCGCGTGATGTCGAACTCGCCCGCGGTCTCGCCGTACTCCGCCTCGTCACGCCCGGCCGCGGCGTAAGCGGCGAGGATCGCGTCCCCCTCGGGGATCACGACGTCACCCAGGTCGATGTCCGCCACCGCGTACCGCAGCGGCAGGTACGCCACGGGAGCCTGCCACCGCAGGGTTTCCTCGACGACGTCGCTCCACGTGCGTTCGCCGGACCGCACGAGCGCGAGCTGCTCCGGGTGCGTGAGCATCGCCGTCACGGCCTGGTCCAGCAGGTTCACGGTCGTCTCGTGCCCGGCGGTCAACATGAGAATGAGTGTGTCGACGACCTCGGCGTCGGTGAGCCGGCCGAAGCGGTCGGAGTCGGCCTGGATGATCGCGCTCGTCACGTCGTCGCCGGGCTGCGCGCGCTTCTGCTCGGCCAGGCCCGTGAGGATCCGGTACATGTCCTCGGCATTGGCCTGCGCGGCTTCGGGGGTGGTCGTCGTGTCGAAGACGGTGTCCACCACCTTGCGCAGGCCGGCGCGCTGCGAGTCGTCCACACCGAACAGCCGGCAGATGACCTCCACGGGCAGCTGATACGCGAAGGCCGCTCGCATGTCGACGACACCGTTCGTGCGGCCCAGCGAGGCCACCTCGTCGAGCAGCGTCGCCGTGATGCGTTCGACCCACGGCTTGAGCTCCATCGTCCGCTTCGCGGTGAAGCCCGACGCGACCAGCGAGCGCAGCCGCCGGTGGTCGCTTCCGTAGGCGGTGAACATGTTCTGCACCGACACCCAGAGCCGCAGCGGCCAGTCGGCGGCGATGCGGTCTTCCTTCCACGCGGCCCAGTGCTGGTGCGGGTCCTTGGACACTCTGCTGTCGGTCAGGAGGGACTTCAGCGTGCCGGCGTGGCCGACCGCCCAGGCGCGGACTCCGCCCGGCAGCTCCACCGCCACCGCCGAGCCGCCTTCGCGCAGCCGCGCGCCCTCCGCTTGGATGTCGGTCCCGTCGACGTCGAGTACATAAGCCTGCAGCTGATCCACGTACGCGCTTCTTCCGTGTTCGGGGGAACGCGCGCCGGACCACACGAAGCCGTGAGAATCCTTGCGGGAGAAGAGAGTCCGGTGTCGGTCCGCGCCCGCGAACCCACCTCGCGTTCCCGGTCGACAACCAGGTCGACCGCCAAGGTAGCCGCGTCAGGCGGTGCGAAACCCGCGTCGCCGAGACCGAAAGAATTCCGTCACACTCTCAGTTTGCGCGTGAGGGGCGGCCACCCGGCAACCCACGCCGACGCAGATCGCCCACGAACAGCTCGACCAGCGAGTCCGACGGCGACGCGACCACCACCACGATCTCCCGCTCCACCAAGGGATCCAGCCGCCGCACCACACCCGGCGGGCGAGCCGGCAGCGCGGAGACGGGCACGATCGTCACGCCCATTCCCGCGGCCGCGAGCTGCGCGGCCGTGCGCGGGCTCCTGGTCCGCAGCACGGGATCCAGCACCACGCCGTGTTCCGCGGCGAGCTGGTCGAGCCACACGGACAACCCGTTGTCGCTCACGAAGTGGACGAACGGCTCCGCCGCGAGATCCGCGAACGGCACCGACAGGCGTTCGGCGAACGGGTGGCCCGCCGGCGCGACGACCACCACCTCCTCCTCGCCGAGCACCTCGAGGTGCTCAGCGGTCTCGGACGGCCGCGGCCCCACGGCGACGTCGACCTCGCCCGAGGCCACGAGATCCACCATCCGGTCGGAACTCGTGTGCTCGCTGAGCTCGATGAGCACTTCGGACCGGCGCGCCCGCCAGTGCCGCAGCACCGGCACGAGCAGCCATGCCGTCATCGTCTCCGCGCAGGCGATCCGCAGCCGGCCCGCGCCTCCGGAGCCGATCTGGCGGCCCACGCGCACCGCGCGTTCGGACGCCTTCAACGCCACCCGCGCCTCTTCCGCGACCGCGTGGCCCGCCGCGGTCACCCGCACGCCGCGGCCCATCTTCTGCACCATCGGGGTACCTATCTCGCGTTCGAGCGAGGCGAGCTGGTGCGAGAGCGCGGGCTGCGACATCTGCAACGAGGCCGCGGCACGCGTCACCGAACCCTCTTCCACGAGGGCGACCAGACATTCCAGGGCGCGCAGCGTTGTCATTCGGAAAATCTAACAAGATCCTCCAGAAATTTCATGTGACGTGACCATTTCCCCGCTCCGGGGAAAACGCGTCCCGCAGTAGTTTGGCGCCATCGAGGAAGGAGCCCGAGTGCCAACGCTGGTGTCGGTCAACGTGGGAATGCCCAAGGACGTCGAGTGGAACGGCAGGATCGTCCACACCGGCATCTGGAAGAGCGCGGTCAGCGGTCCCCGGATGGTGCGGAGGCTCAACGTCGACGGCGACGGACAGGGCGACCCGTACGGCCACGGCGGCGAGCAGCGGGCAGTTTTCGTCTACCAGCTGGAATCGATCGAGTACTGGCAGGCGTACTTCGGGCACGACAGCTACGAGTTCGGGCAGTTCGGCGAGAACTTCACCGTCACCGGCCTGCCCGACGACGAGGTCTGCGTCGGCGACCGCTACCGCATCGGCGAGGCGGAGTTCGAGGTGACGCAGCCGCGGGTCACGTGCTTCCGCGTCGGCATGCGCCTGAACGAGCCGGAGCTGCCGTCGCTGCTCGTGTTCCACGGGCGGCCGGGGTTCTACTTCCGGGTGCTCAAAGAGGGCCACGTGCGGTCCGGCGACGAGATCGTGCGGACGCGGCGCGGGCCGCACGAGATGACCGTCGCCGATGTCGACGCCCTGCTCTACACCCCGAACCGCACCACCGAAGCCCTCGAATCCGCCGTCGACATCCCCGCGCTCAGCCCCGGCTGGCGCCAGTCGTTCCGGGACCTGCTCTGCCCGGCCGAGAAGCCCTCGGGTCCGGGCTGGACCGGGTTCCGGCCGCTCACCGTGGCGAAGCTCGTACGTGAGAGCGCGACCATCACGTCCGTGTACCTCGACGCGCCCGGCGAAACCCTCCCGGCCGCGCGGCCCGGTCAGTACCTCACCGTCCGGCTGCCCCGCGCCGACGGAACTCCGCTGGTCCGCAGCTATTCGCTCTCGACGATCGAGGGCTACCGCATCAGCGTGAAGCGCGACGGCGCCGCGAGCACGTACGTGCACGACGTGCTGAAGGCCGGCGACACCCTCGACGTGGCGGCGCCGCGCGGCGACTTCGTGCTGGAGCCGGGTTCCGGCCCGGTCGTGCTGCTGTCCGCCGGCGTCGGCGTCACCCCGGTCCTGGCGATGCTGCACCAGCTCGCCGCCGAGGAACCCGAGCGCGAGGTCTGGTGGATCCAGACGGCCCGGAACGCGGCGGACCAGGCGTTCGAGCTCGAAGTCCGCGGACTGCTCGCAAAACTGCCGAAGAGTCACGCGCACTTCTTCCACACCCGGCCGGAATCCGGCGCCGACGGACGGCGTGTGACCGGCCGGACGCTGAAGGAACTCGCCCTGCCGGCCGACGCGACCGCGTACGTCTGCGGCCCGCAGGGCTTCATGGACGACGTCCGCGAAGCCCTGGTTTGCGCCGACGTCCACACGGAACTCTTTGGCGCCCTCACCGCGATCAACCCCGGCGTTCGCGGAGCCGGCACCGTCGCACCGCACCAGCCGGACGGCCCGCCCGGAACCGGTCCCGCCGTCACCTTCGCCCGCAGCGGCCTCACGGTCCGGTGGCGCGACGACGCGAAAACCCTGCTGGAGCTGGCCGAAGCTTGTGCGGTGCCCACGCGCTGGGCCTGCCGCAGCGGCGTCTGCCACACCTGCGACACCCCGCTGCTCGCCGGGACGACGACGTACGACCCGGCGCCGCTCGAACTGCCCCCGGCCGGACGGATCCTCGTCTGCTGCGCCCGGCCGGTGACCGACGTCGTGCTCGACCAGTAGCTCACCGGCCGCGCAGGCGCGGGGACACCAGCCCCGCGATCGAGCACCCCATCAGGATCACGCCCAGCACGGCCACGACGACTTCCAGCGCGGGCCGGCCGACCGTGCTCGTGCTGAGCACCAGCACGGCCTGAACTGCCAGCGCGAGGCCGATGAGGAGCCAGAGCACGCACAGCCCCGCGGTTCGCGGGACCACGTGCCACCGAGTGCCAGCCGACATGAGAACTTCCCTTCGTCCGAGTCGGCTCCTGGCTACCCGGCGGCCCCGCCGGGTGAACCGGCCCACGCCGATCTTGATCGCACGGGCCGATTTCGTTGCTCGAACGGACAACGGTTCAGCGGGCGGGCCGCGTCGCGAACCCGGCCGAGACCAGAGCGAGCACGACCACCGCGGCGAGGACGCTCAACGCGATCGGCAGCCGCGCCGTGAACGCCGCCGTGTTCAGGATCGCGCCCAGCACCGACACCGACATCAGCGCGCCCGACTGCCGGCTCGTGTTCTGCACACCGGACGCGACACCCGACTGGTGCACCGGCACGCTCGGCACCAGCAGCGACGTGAGCGCGGAGAACGCGATCGTGCTCGACACCCCGACCAGCAGCAGGCCGGCCGCGACCGGCACGTACGCCGTTGCCCCGGTGAAGATCAGCAGCACGGCGACGCCGGACGCGCAGCAGGCGAAGCCGGTCAGCAGCGCCACGGGGTTGCCGAACCGCCGGGACAGCGGCCGGTAAAGCACGAGCGAGCCGATCGTCGACCCGACCGTGAGCGGCAGGAGCGCGATCCCGGCCTCGCCCGCCGACCACCCGCGGACCTGCTGGAAGTACAGCGACATCACGAAAAGCGTGCCGTAAAAGAGGAACCCCATGAACGCCGCGCTCGCCACCGCGACCGAGCGCACCCGGACCGAGAAGAACCCTCTCGGCAGCATCGGCTGCGCGACCCGGCGTTCGACCAGCCAGAACGCGGCGGCGGACAGGAGGCCGCCGGCCAGCAGGCCGAGGCTGAGCGGGGAGCTCCAGCCGGTGCTGCCGCTCACGATCACGCCCGCGGTGATCAGTCCGAGCGCGGCCACCGCCGTGAGCTGCCCGGCGTGGTCGACCTTGCGCTCGTGCCGCGGCGCCTCCGTGATCCCGGCCCGCGCCAGCAGGATCGCGGCGACGCCGATGGGCAGGTTGATCAGGAAGATGCTGCGCCAGCCGAACGCGTCGATCAGCAGCCCGCCGACCATCGGTCCCACCGCGGTGGAGATCGCGCCGGTGGACACCCAGATGGCCGTGGCGCGGGCGCGTTCGCCGTCGTCGGAGAACAGCGTGCGGATCAGCGCGAGCGTCGCCGGCAGCAGCGCCGCCGCACCCACGCCCTGGACCACGCGGGCCGCGATGAGGACGTGCACCGACGGCGCGAGCGAGCAGGCCAGCGAAGCGGCGGTGAAGATCGTGGTGCCCCAGAGGAAACACCGGCGCAGGCCCCAGCGGTCACCCAGGGCTCCCGCCGTGAGCAGCAGCGCGGCGAGGCAGAGCGTGTACGCGTTGATCACCCACTGGACCGAGGCCAGGGACGTCTTGAGGTCGTCGCGCAGCGCGGGCACCGCGATGTTGAGCACGCTGCCGTCGAGGATGATCGCGAAGTACCCCAGGCAGATGCCGGTGAAGCCCACAGTCCGGGCTCTTGCGGCCATGTCGGGGCTCCTTTCGCGAGTCGTCCTGGCGAATGTAGCCGCCACGACCGAACACGTGCGGCACGACGCGGCCCATTCCTTAATCGAATGATAAGAATTCCGGATCCGAATTCGTCGACGGCGCGGAACTAGTATGCGGGCTGCGGTTACCTGTCGGGCGAGACATTCGGCGGCCGTGCTTAAGATGTGGCGAATGTTCGCGCGGAGCGGGTCAGAGGTGGTCTCAGATGTCTCTCGGCTTCCGGCTCCTTGGCAACGTCGAGGTGGTTCGGGGCGAGGAGCCTCAGCCGATCGGTCCGGCGGGGCCGCGCGGCATCCTGGTGTCGCTGTTGCTCGAGGCCGGTCAGCCGGTCTCGCTCGACGACCTCGTGGTCCGCGTGTGGGGCGACGAAGCACCGGGCAGCGCGCGGGGCATGGTGCACAGCTACTTCACCCGGCTGCGCACGGCGCTGGCGGGTGAACACCAGATCGTGCGCCGGGGCCACGGTTATGTGCTCGACGTCGAGCCCGACCACGTCGACGTGCACCGGTTCCGGCGGCTGGTCTGTCGCGCCCGCCACACGGAGGACGCCGAGGAGAAGGTCGGGTTCTACGACGAAGCGCTGGACCTGTGGCGGGGCGAACCGTTCGCGGGGCTGGACAGCCCGTGGCTGCGGGAGTTCCGCACGGCGTTGCTGGCCGAACGCGAGGAAGTTCTGCTCGCCAGAACGGACCTGCAGCTCGAACTCGGCCGCCACGCGCAGGTGCTGTCGACGCTCACCAGCCGGGCCGAGCACCACCCGTACGACGAACGGCTCGCCGGCCAGCTCATGGTCGCGTTGCACCGCACCGGCCGCCAGGCCGACGCGCTGCGGCACTTCCAGAAGGTGAAGACGCTGCTGGCCGAGGAGCTCGGGGTCGATCCCGGACCCGCGCTGAGGTCCGCGTACCAGGCGATCCTGCGTGACGAGGCCACTGTGGACGATCGACCCGCGCGTCCCGGCTCCGCCGACGACGATCCCGGCCTGCCACCGCCGGTTCCGCGGCAGCTGCCCGCGCCGCCCCGCGCGTTCACCGGGCGCGACCGGGAGCTCGAAGCGCTGGCGGACGCTCCGGTGTCGGTGATCGTCGGCCCCGGCGGGGTCGGCAAGACCTGTCTCGCGCTGCGCTGGGCGCACGACCACGCCGGCCGGTACCCCGACGGGCAGCTGTTCGTGGACCTGCGTGGGTTCGCGCCGTCCGGAGACCGGGTGCCGCCGGAGACCGCCGTGCGCGCGTTCCTCTCCGCGCTCGGGGTGAAGCCGGCGGCCGTCCCGCAGGACCTCGCCGCGATGACCGGTCTCTACCGCAGCCTGGTGGCGGACAAACGCCTACTGGTGGTCATCGACAACGCGCTCGACGCCGACCAGGTCACGCCGCTGCTGCCGGGCACCCCGCAGTGTCCGGTGGTGGTCACGAGCCGCAACCGGCTGACCACTTTGGTCTCGAGCCACCACGCCGACCTCATCTCCCTCGACGTCCTCGACGGCGCCGCGGCCCGGCAGCTGCTCGTCTCGCGGCTGGGGCCGTCGCGAACAGCGGCGGAACCCGCCGCCGTCACCCGGCTCGCCGACGCGTGCGGGGGCCTGCCGCTCGCGCTGAGCATCGTCGTCGGCCGGGCGCAGGAGCACCCCGAGTTCGCGCTCACCGCGCTGGCCGACGAGCTCGTCGACTCCGGCTCCACCCTCAACGCGCTGGAGATCGGCACCGACCTCAGCATCCGGGCCGTGCTGCGGACGTCACTGGCGGCGCTCGCGGGCGAGCCCGCGGAACTGTTCACGCTCCTCGGTCTCGTCCCCGGCCCGGACATCTCGCTCGACGCCGCAGCCTCACTCGCGGGCAAGACCTATGCGGCGACACGGACCGCGCTGCGAGTTCTCGAACGCGCTTCGTTGGTTCAGCAACACGAGCCGGGCCGCTTCCGCCTCCACGACCTGGTTCGTGCGTACGCGCGAGAACTCGCACAGCTTTCGCGTGACAACGAACAAATCACGTCAGCACTCCACCGTCTCACGTGCTTTTACCTCCACACCTTGGTTCACGCGGTCACCCTCGCCGACGCCGGACGTCCGCCCATCACCCCCGTACCGCTGCCCGCGGGGTGCACCCCCGTGCCGCTGCGCGACAGCACCGAAGCCAAGCGGTGGGTGAACACGGAGGCCGAGAACATCGGCGCCGTCCGGTCGGTGGCGAAAGAGCGCGAGTGGCACAAGATCGTGTGGCAGCTGGCATGGGGCAGCAGTTCGCTCTACGCCACCCAGGGCGACGCGCACCACGCCATCGGCGTCTGGCGCGACGGGCTGGCCGCCGCCCAGCTCCTCGGGGAACGCAGCTCCGAATGCCTGGCCCACCGCGTGATCGCGCAGGCCCTGACCCGCACCGGCCGGCACGAGGAAGCCGTCCAGCACGTCGAGGTGGCGCTCACCATCGCCGAGGAACTCGGGGACGTGTCGCAGCGCGTGCTCAGCCTCAACGCGTGGTCCGAGATCTCCGTGCGGGCGCAGCGGACCGCCGAGGCCGTCGAGCTGAGCACGGACGCGTGGCGGCTGGCCACCGGGCTGCCGCCGGCGATCCGGGCGTGGGTCGGCAACCACCTGGCCTGGGCGTTGCAGCTGGAGCGCCAGTACGAGAGTGCCCTGGAAATCTCGGAAAAGGCCCTCGCGCTGGCCGACGAGGCCCACATGAACAATATCCGTCCGGCCCTTTTGGACACTCTCGGCACCATCCACCTCGGCCTCGGGAACCTGGACGGGGCCATCGCCTACCTCGAGGAGGCGCTGGCGCTGTTCGGGGACGAGATGTTCTCCATCCCGGACACCCTGCTCACGCTCGGCGCGGCCTACGAGAAGCTGGGCCGCCACGACCTCGCGGTGAAGAGCCTGCGCCAAGCGGTGGAGCTCTACCACCAGCAACACCGCGAGCACGACGGGCAGCAGGCCCGGCGCGCACTCGACGAACTCCTGCGGAAGATCCCGTGATCGCGCGGGCGATGTTTCCCGCCTTTCCGGCCAACTTCGCGGTTTCCCGCCGCACGGCCGGAGAGAATCGGCTTCGCCGGGCCGCCACCAATGCGTCCGGCGATCTCGCCTCGACCTAAGGAAAGCCCGATGCCGCTCTCATCCCCCGCACCCGTCCACGGTGAGACCGCCGAAGGTTTCGAGCCGGTGGCCCAGGTTTTCCAGCAGAACTTCGCCGAGCGGGGCGAGCTGGGCGCGGCCGTCACCGTCGTGGTGCGCGGCCGGACCGTGGTCGACCTGTGGGGTGGCTGGGCGGACGAGGAGCGCCGGGCTCCGTGGCGGCGCCCGACGCTGACCAACCTGTGGTCGAGCACCAAGGGCCTGGTCGCACTGTGTGCCTTGCAGCTCGTGGAAAGCGGCGACCTCGACCTCGACGCGCCGGTCGCCCGCTACTGGCCCGAGTTCGCCGCCGCGGGCAAGGCCGGCATCCCCGTCCGGTGGCTGCTTTCGCACCGCTCCGGGGTCACCGGGGTCGCGCCCGAGCACCCGCTGCAGATCGACGACCTGCTCGACTGGACGAAGATGACCCTGCTCCTGTCCGCTCAGGAACCGTTGTTCGAGCCCGGTTCGGCCAGCGGATATCACGCGCTGTCCTACGGTTTCCTCGTCGGCGAGCTGATCCGCCGGATCACCGGGCAGACCGTCGGCGAGTTCTTCCGCGCCAACGTGGCGTTACCACTCAATGTGGACGTCCACATCGGAGTGATCCGCGACGACCTCGCCCGCTGCTCCACGATGGTCGAACCGGGCGCCGGTCCGGAAAGGACGGTCGCACCGGACCGCGCGGCGCTGGCGGCGCTCGCCAACCCGCTTCCCCTTGGCCGCACGGCGAACCTCACCCGCTGGCGCGTCGCCGAGGTGCCGGCGGCGAACGGGCATGGCACGGCCCACGGCCTCGCCACGATCTACGGCGCCCTCGCCGACGGTTCGGAACGGCTCCTGCGGTACGAGACCATCGAGCTCGGCCGCACCGGCCAGGGCCGCTGCCGCGACCTGGTCATGGGGCTGGACAACGAGTTCGGCCTCGGCTTCACGCTCGGCAGCGACCAGCGCAGCTTCGGCCCCAACCCCCGCGCCTTCGGCCACGACGGGTTCGGCGGCTCGACGGGGTTCGCCGACCCGGAGAGCGGCGTCGGCTTCGGGTACGTGATGAACCGGATGGGCCCCCACCCGCGCGATGACCCTCGCAAGATGGCGCTGGTCGAAGCGACCTACGCCTGCCTCGCCCGGCCGGCTCAGCCCTCGGTGAAGGTCCGGTAGTCCTGCGCGCCCAGCAGCTTCGACTCCCCGGCCCGCACATCGACGGTGACGAGCCAGCCGTCACCGTACGGGTCGTCGTTGACGACTTCCGGGCTGTCGGCGAGCAGGCCGTTGACCGCGGTGACCACACCGGACACCGGCGCGTAGACCTCGGCCACGCTCTTCGTCGACTCGACCTCGCCGAACGGCTCGCCCGCCACGACCTCGGCGCCGACCGACGGCAGGGACACGGAGATGATGTCGCCCAGCTCCTCCTGCGCGAAGTCGCTGACGCCGATGCGCGCGGATTCGTCCGGCAGCCGCCGCACCCACTGGTGGGTGACGGTGTACTCGACCTCGGGGTCCACTTCGGCCATTTCGGTGCCACACCTTTCGCCGGCGGACGAGTTGCGGTTCACTGCTGTCCGCCGGACGAGCGTAGATCGTCCCCGGCCGCCGCGACGGTGTCGTCTCATGAGTCTTTTCCAGGCTCGGCCACCGAAGAACGAATGACACCGACCGTGCGCGGGTGATCGCCGTGCGCGATAAAGCTTTCGTCAATGCCGCGCCCACGCGCCCGAGGCATGCTGGAGGAGCACCAGGAGCACGCCCGCGTCCCCGCACCGGCTCCGGCTGACGAGACAGGCAAGGAAAGAGCACCATGGAACACGTTGCGGTCCGGCCCCGGCCCCCCGTCCCGGGATCCCACCCCGTCGCGCTCCGGCCGCGGGTCGCCCAGCAGGTTTCGGTCCGGGTGGAAGCCACGGACACCCTCAGTGCCACGGGCCTGCGGCTGGTCCTCGAAAGCCACGCCGGCCTCGTGCGGACACGCCCGGGGGCGCGTCCCGACGTCCTCGTCTTCTCGACACCGCACGTGAACGCCGCGGCCGTGGCGCAGCTGCGGGCCCTGCAGCCCTCGGGTGTCGCGGTCGTACTGCTCACCGCCGGCGTCGAGGAAGCCGCGCTGCTCACGTTGATCGAGCACGGGGTCGTGGCCATCGTGGACAGCAAATCCGCCGACGGCGCCGAGCTCGCGGCCGCGGTGTCGGCCGCCGCGCACCAGCACAGCGTGATGCCGCAGGACCTGCTGGGGACGCTCATCGGCCTGGTGCGGCGGATGCAGCGCGAAACGCTCGGGCCCCTGGGCGTGAACAGCGCCGGCCTCACCGAGCGTGAGGTCGAGGTGCTGCGGCTCCTGGCCGACGGAGCGGAAACCGCCGAGATCGCCCGGAAGCTGACGTATTCGGAGAGCACGATCAAGCACGTCCTGCACAGTCTCACCACCCGCTACAAGCTCCGCAACCGCGTCCATGCCGTCGCGTTCGCCCTGCGCGCCGGCGTCTTGTGATTCGATGATCGGGTAGTCACCGAGGAGTGAGGCGGACTGGTGGAAATCGAACAGGTGCGACACCACGTCGAGGTTGCTTGGGAGGACCGGGTGCTGCCGAGCCTCGCGGAGTTCGTGGCGATCCCCGCGGTCTCCCCCGCGTACGACGCGCAGTGGCGCGAACGCGGGCACCTGCGCCGCGCGGTCGAGCACGTCCGCGGCTGGCTCGAGGCGAACGCGCCGGCGGGCAGCACCGTCGACGTCGTGGAGCTCGACGGCGTGCCACCACTGTTGTTCGCGGAAATCCCCGCCACGCCGGGAGCGTCGGGCGAGGGCACGGCCCTGCTCTACGGGCACCTCGACAAGCAGCCACCGTTCGACGGCTGGTCCGAAGGACTCGGCCCGTGGCAACCGGTGCTGCGCGGAGACCGGCTCTACGGGCGCGGCGCGGTGGACGACGGTTACGCGGCCTACGCGGCCCTCACCGCCGTCACCGCGGTCCGGGCCGGCGGCGGCGAGCACTGCCGCGTGGTTCTCGCGCTGGAGGCGGGCGAGGAGTCGGGCAGCCCCGGCCTGCCGGACTACCTCGACCACCTGGCGGACCGGCTCGGCCGCGTCAGCCTCGTGACCTGTTTGGACTCCGGCGGCGGTGACTTCGAACGGCTGTGGGTCACGCGGAGCCTGCGCGGGATCCTCCAGGCCACGCTCACCGTCGCTGTGCTTCAAGAAGCCGTGCACTCGGGGATCGCCAGCGGTGTCGTCCCGAGCTCGTTCCGCATCCTGCGGCTGTTGCTCGACCGGCTCGAAGATCCCGCCACCGGCCGGATCCTGCTGCCGGAACTGAACGCGCCGATCCCGCCCGAACGCGTGGCGGACGCGCAGCGGCTGGCCGAGCTGCGTCCACTGTCGACGCTGCACCCGCTTTCCCTGGTCCCCGGCGGCCGGCCGGCCGCCGGGGACGAGGCCGAGCGCATCCTCAACAACACCTGGCGCCCGACGTTGTCGGTCACCGGCGCGGCCGGCCTGCCGGACGTGGCGGAAGCCGGTGCGGTCCTGCGGGCCTCGACGTCGCTGCGGCTCAGCTTCCGCCTGCCGCCCACCGTCAACGCGGCCGACGCGGCGGCCGCGCTCGAACGGGTGGCCACCACCGACGTGCCGTTCGGCGCTTCCGCGACCCTCACCGACGTGATGGCCCAGGACGGCTGGTGCGCCCCCGAGCCGCCGGCGTGGTTGTCCGCCGCGCTCGAATCCGGTGTTTTCGAAGCCCCGCACCAGTTCATGGGCCTGGGCGGTGGGATCCCGTTCATGCAGATGCTCGGACAGGCCTACCCGGACGCGGCTTTCCTCGTCACGGGCGCGGTCGGCGCCGAGTCGAACATGCACGTGCCTGACGAGTGGCTCAACATCCCCTTCGCGCGCCAGGTCACCGAAGCCGTCGCCCACGTGCTCGCGGCGCACGCCCTCCAGCGCTGAGGAACCCATTCGCCTCATCTTGGTTCGACCACCGGATTTCTCATGTGACCGAACTCTTGCGAAACCGGTTTCCGGCGAAATCGCTCAGTATCTTCGGTGGGAGAACGGCACCGGAGGAGGGATTCGTCGTGACGTCCTGTTCACCCGTCGCGGCCAGGCCGCGCCGGTCGCTCACCGAAGTCACGGTCACGGTCTTCGGCCCCGACCCACTGACGACCGAAGCGATCCGCAAGCTCCTGGGCGTCGAAGCTCCGCGCACGTCGGGCGACGAGCTGCCCCCCGACGTCACCGTCGTCGCCGACGACCGCTTCTCCACGGCCACGATGCGCCGCGTCCATGCCGCGGCCGTCCTCGCCGCTCCCATCGTCCTGCTCACCGCCGACGTGCGCGAGCACTCCCTGCTCTCCCTCGTCAGCCACGGCGTCGTCGCCGTCCTCGACCGCACCACGACCACCAGCGTCGACCTCGCCGACGCGGTCCTCTCGAGCGCCAACGGCTCCGCCGTCCTGTCGCCCCACCTGCTCGGCAACCTCGTCGCCCAAATCCGCGGCCTGCAACGCAACGTCCTGGAACCCCTGGGCTACACCGGCCCCGGACTGTCCACCCGCGAAGTCGAGATCCTCCGCATGCTCGCCGAAGGCGTCGAGACGCGCGAGATCGCCAAAACTCTCGTCTACTCGGAGAGCACAGTGAAGAAGGACCTGGCCTCGATCATCGGCCGGTTCAACCTCCGCAACCGCACCCAGGCGGTGGCCTTCGCGCTGCGCGCGGGTGTCCTGTAAGTCACTACTGACTCGCAACTCAGGATAAACTCGCCCCCGTGAGCCGCAGCCGGAAAGACACCACTGTGCGCCGGGACGAGATCCTGCGCGCCACCGTCCGCCACATCGAGCAGGCCGGGATCCACGCCGTGCGAATGGCCGACGTCGCGGCCGACCTGTCGGTGAGCACATCGCTCGTGCTCTACCACTTCAAGAACAAGGAAGCGCTGATCGCGGAGGCCTTCACCTGGGCTGCGCAACGCGATCTCGAAAAGCTGGCGCAACTGACCGAAGACGTGGCCACCGCGTCTGAACGCCTGCGCACCGCTCTGGAGTGGTACGCGCCGACCGGGCAGGCGAAGGGCTGGCGCCTGTGGATCGAGGGCTGGTCGGCGGCACTGCGAGAACCCGAGCTCCGGCAGGTCGGCCGCGAGCTGGACCTGCGCTGGAAGGAAGCGCTGGTCACGATCATCCAGGACGGCGCGCACGCCGGCGAGTTCACCGCGCCCGACCCGCGTGGCGCGGCGTGGCGGATCACCGCGTTCCTCGACGGCCTCGCCGTGCAAGCCTTGGTGCACGGCGGGGTGCAGAACCGGGAACGGATGCAGGAGTGGGCCCGCCGGCACGTCGCGCACGAGCTGGGTCTCGCCGACGACCCCCGTTGACAATCGTTCGCCCGCTACTGCATGGTGATTCAGTAGCGGGCGAAGACGAACGGGGCACGCATGACAGCGCGGGAGCCACACCTCTCGATCACCTGGATCGACGCCGAGACAGGCCGGCGCGGGTTCGTGGTCGTCGACCGCCTGGTCCGCGGTGTCGCGAGCGGCGGGTTGCGCATGCGCGAAGGTTGCACGCTCGACGAGGTACGTGGCCTCGCGGCGGGCATGACCCGCAAAGAAGCCCTGCACTACGAACCCGGCGCCCGCTACATCCCGCTCGGCGGCGCCAAGGGCGGCCTCGACTGCAGCCCGCACGATCCCGAAGCCCGCGGCGTGCTCACGCGGTTCCTGGCGGCGGTGCGCGCGATCGTCGAACGCCACTGGACCACCGGGGAGGACCTGGGCGTGCGGCAGGAGACGATCGACGAGGTCGTGGCGGAGCTCGGCATGGACAGTTCCGTGCAGGCCGTCTATCCCTTGCTGGACAACGCCGACGAGGCGCGCGCCCGGCTGGCGAAGGCGTTTTCGATCGCCGTCGACGGAGTCGCGTTGCCTGAGCTCGTCGGCGGGCTGGGCGTCGCGCAGGCCGCGCTCACGGCGATGGACCGGCTCGGTCTGCAGGCCGCGCCGCGTCGGGCCGTCGTACAGGGCTTCGGTTCGATGGGCGGCGCGACCGCGCGCTACCTGGCCCGGGCCGGCGTCCTCGTCGTGGGCATCGCGGACGCCGACGGCGTCGTGGCGAATCCCGAGGGTCTCGACGTCGAACGTCTCCTGCTCAGCCGCGACCCACTGGGCGGCCTGGACCGCACGCAGCTGCGCCCGGCCGACCGCGAGCTCCCGCCGGGCTCCTGGCTCGACGTCGAGTGCGACGTCCTTGTCCCGGCAGCGGTTTCCTACTGCCTCGACGAGACGAACCGGCACCGCGTCACCGCGCGCGTCGTCGTCGAGGGGCCAACATGCCGACCACGGCCGCGGCCGAGGCCGCACTCGCCTCCCGCGGCGTCACCGTGATTCCCGATTTCGCGGCCAACTCGGCCACCAACGCCTGGTGGTGGTGGACCCTGTTCGGCGACCTCGACGCGGACGCGCAGCAGGCCGACGCCAAGGTCCGCGAGGCGATGGACCGGATCGTCACCGACCTGCTCGCCCGGTCCGAGACCCAGGCAGTCTCCCCCAGGACGGCCGCGCAACAGGTCGTGGACCGCAAGCTGGCCGAGATCGAACTCCGGTATCCGGCCTGAGCCTGGTCAGTCGATGGCGGTGACCAGGCCGTTGCGGCTGCCGATCACCAGCGCGCCGTCTCCCGTGAGGGCCGGGTAGCTGTCCACTTTGCCACCGAGGTCGATGTCGAACAGGCGGGTGCCGTCGGGGTTGTACCCGTAGGCGTGGCCGTTCTCGCCGCCGAAGTAGAGGTGGTAGGTGCGGTCGACGATGGTCGAGCTCCAGATTTGGGCGCCGATGGGGCCGTAGTGGGTGGTCTCGCGTCCGGTGTGGACGTCGAAGACGTGGACCTGTCCACTGTGGTCGGCGACGTAGGCCAGGCCCGTGGCCGTGACCACGGGTGAGGAGTACGTGATCACCCGCGACGCCTGCCAGGCGAGTTTCCCGTCCGGGTGGTAGGCCCATTCGGCGCGGCCGTTGGTGCCCAGCAGCACGGTGCCGTCCGGGGCGAGGCCCGCGGAGACCTCGGTGATGTCGTCGTGGGGGTCCACGCGCCACGCGACGCGGGCGGAGGCGCCCAGGTCGTCGAGGGCGATCAACGACGAGTCGGCGGTGGTGTAGACGCGGCCGTGGCCGTCGGTGACCACCGATCCGTAGGAAGTCGTTCCGGTGTCGACGGTCCAGACGATGTGGCCGGCCGAGGTGTCCACTGCGGACACCGTGCCGGCGCCGGTCCCGACGTAGACCCGGCTCCCGTCGAAGGAAACCGGGGACGTCACCCGGGACGAAAACTCCCTCGTCCACAGTAGACGCCCGATTGGGGACAACGCGATCAGGTCCTCACCGCTGGGCAAGAGGATCGTGCCGTCGCGGAGGACGAGGGGTGAGATCGACAGATCGCCGCCCACGGGGTTCTTCGTGTCGTAGGTCCACTTGTCGTGCCCGTCGACCGGGTCGAGGGCGTGGAGAACGCCACCGTTCGAGGCGAGGTAGACCGTGCCGTCCGCGCCGACCACCGGGCCCGGGGTCGTGGCGCCCTCGAGACGGCGTTGCCAGCGGATGGTGCCGTGCGTCGGTCCCGACTCCGTCGAGGCGCCCGAATGCCGGGCATCGTGCAACGCCGAGGGCCACGGCGTCCACGTCGCGACGCCGGCCGAGTCCTGCGGAAATACGAACGGCGGCGCGACCGGAGCGGCCGGAGCAGCGCCGCAGGCGGCGAGGAGCAACGCACCGGCAGCAAGGGCACAACGTCGGAACATCACGTCCCGAAGCTACCCACTCCAGGGCCACCTCGGTCATTACGAACCCCTAACCGGCACCGGCCTCAATGGCCAGGAGCAAGCCCTCGAGGTCTTCCTCGCACGGCCCGCACGAACGCAAGTGCACGGCGATGCGCGGGTGGAACCGGCCCGCGTCCTCGCCCCGCTGGAGCAGCTCGGCGTATACGTGCAGCAGCTCCATCGCCTCCGCGCACCCGCCGTCACGCGGATCGGTGTCGAGGAAACGCTCCAACGCGCTCAGGTCGCTCACGCTCGCCCTCCCAGCTCGTCCAGGTAGCCCTCGGCGACGAGCCGCGCGCGCAGCTTGCGCCGGGCGTCGAACAGGGTTTTGTAGATCGCGTTGCGATTGGTGCCGAGCTCGGCCACGAGCGCGTCGAGCGGCACCGCGTTGAGCACCAGCGTCGCGGACACCTCGAACTTGTACGCCCACGTGGTGAACCGGCCCCGCGGAAAATCTCGGGCGAACCGGGTAAGAACCGGCGCCGCGCGACGCAAACCAGTGTGCGGCGTCTATCGGCAACGTCGGCGGGAGACGAAAGCCGCGCCGCGGCTGTTCTCGACGCCAGAAACCCCACCAGAAAGGGTCTCGTCATGCCCCTGCTCCACCCCGGAGACACCTTCCCCGACCTGTCACTGACCACTGTGGACGGCACCGTCCACCCGCTGCCCGCCGAGGTGGCCGGGCACTTCGCCGTGGTGCTGTTCTACCGCGGCAGCTGGTGCCCGTACTGCAACGCCCAGCTGCGGGCGTTCCAGCGCGCCGCCGACACGTTGGCGGAGCTCGATGTCAAGGTCGTCGCGCTGTCCGTCGACGACGAAGCGACCACAAAGGACCTGGTGGCCAAGCACAAGCTCACCTTCCCGGTCGGCCACAGTGCCGACGCCCGCGCGCTCCACGACGCAACCGGGGCGTTCGTGAACGAGGACCCGCGCTACGTCCAGTCCACGGGCTTCCTGCTCGACCCGGCGGGCAAGGTGCTGGTGAGCGTCTACTCCAGCGGCGCGATCGGGCGGCTCGTGCCCGAGGACGTGATCGGCATGATGCGCTACCTGCGCGAGCACTAGGCAGACGCGGCGTTAGGCGACGGTAAGGGATCTTCGCGGTGACGCGGGGCACACTACGAACAGTGGTCATCCAGCCAAGGAGCGTTGTCATGCAAAGGTCACCGGAAACCGCCCACACGCCGCACCTGAGCCGCAAGTCCTGGATCATCCCGGCCGCGGCGGCGGGGTTCGCCCTGTTCGTCGCGGCCGGCGCCCGGGTTGCCGCCATCTTCGCCGAGTCCATGATGAGCGGCGTGGCCCTCATCGGCTCGTGGCTGATCCTCACGCTGGGCCTGGCCTACGCGGGCACGCGGCTGCGGCCCGGGCTCGGGGCCGCGCTGTTCGTCGGGTTCGCCGTGGGTGTCCTCGCCGTCGCGTTCTTCGGCGGGATGCACATGCTCACCTGAGATCTTTCGAATTCCTTACCGCTGCGGTGAAAGTGCCGTCGTGGCCACGATCGAGTGGCCACGAGGACAGTGTGGTGCGGCTTAGGCTCGCCTCATGATCAGTCCGCTGAGTGCGGCGCTCACCCTGACCCTGCTGCTGGGTTCGGCGCCGAGCGCGTCCGCCACCACCACCCGTGATCCGGTTGCCTCGGACGTCGTGACCCCCGTGTCCGCAGGCAAGAACGTCGGCCCGGCCACCGCCGTGTCCGGCCGCGTCTACCTCGCCGGCCGCGATCCCGAAGGCCTGGCGGCCTATGCCGCGGGCGTGTCCGATCCGGACTCGAACAACTACGGCCACTACCTCTCGGCCACGCAAGCCCTGCAGCGCTTCGGCCCCACGACACAACAAGCCGACCGGGTCACCGGCTGGCTGACCTCGAACGACCTGCACGTCACCGCCCGGACGCAGAACTACGTCACGTTCGAAGGCCCGGCGTCGGCTGTGGACACCGCGTTCGCGGTCAAGCTGAAGAGCTACACCAGGCAGGGCAACACCTATCGCTCCGCCGGAGAGACGCCTTCGGTCCCCGCCCCGATGGCCTACGACATCCTGGCTGTCACCGGACTCGACAACACCCCGCGGCGGGCCGCCCCGTCGACACCCGGCAGCACCCTGCCGGCGAACCCGTCCGCCGTCGACAGTGCGCCGGCCCCGGTCATCACCGACACCGTGCTGCCCACCGACGCCAAACCCGAACCGGTCTTCCGCAACTCCGGCCCGTTGTCGGACTACTACGGCGAGAACGTCGCGACGACCCTCCCCGCGGTCGACGGCGCCAAGGTGCCGTACGCCGTGCGCGGTTACAACGGCCGGCAGCTGCGCAGCGCCTACGGCGCGACTCCGGGAATGACCGGCGCCGGCGTGAAAATCGCCGTCATCACCGCCTACGCCTCACCCACGCTGCTCCCGGACCTCTCCCAGTACACCGCCCGCAACGGCGACGCCGCCTACCGTCCCGACCAGGTCCGGCAGGTGACTCCGGCGGCCTACACCAACCTCGACATCTGCGACCCCGGCGGCCAGTTCGGCGAGCAGACGCTGGACACCGAGGCCGTGCACGCCATCGCCCCGGCCGCCGACCTCACCGTCGTCAGCTCCGCGTCCTGCCACAGCGAGGACTTCTACGACTCGATCGCGACGGTGGTCGACCACCACCTCGCGGACATCGTGTCGAACTCCTGGTACGCGGTCGATCCCGTCACCCCGGCCCAGCCGACCACTGTGGACAACCTGCTGCAGCTCGGCGCCGTGCAGGGCATCGGCTTCTACTCGGCGTCCGGTGACAACGGCGACCTCGGCGACTTCCGGCTCGACGGCACCCACACCGGCGAGGTCGACTTCCCCGCGCGCGACCCGTGGGTCACCGCGGTCGGCGGCACCACGCTCGCCATCGGCGCCGGCGACCACTACCTGTGGGAAACGGGCTGGGGTTCGCACAGCACGGCGCTGAGTGCCGACGGCTTGACGTGGGCCTCCCCGCCCGGTGACTTCATCAACGGCACCGGCGGTGGCGCCGTCCCCGGCACTCCGCAACCCGCTTACCAGCGCGGCATTGTCCCCGACGCACTGTCCCATCCGGACGGTTCGGCCACCCCGGTCCGGGTCTCGCCGGACATCGCCGCCGTCGGTGACCCCACGACCGGCTTCATCACGGGTGACACCCAACTTTTCCCCGACGGCACCGCGCAGTACAACGAACACCGCATCGGCGGGACCTCGCTGGCCGCACCGGTGATCGCGGGCATCCAGGCGCTGGCGCAACAGCTCACCGGCAAACCGCTCGGCTTCGCCAACCCGCTGATCTACCAGAAGTACCGCAGCCTGCTGTTCCGCGACCCGAACGGCAACCCGTTGGGCATCAACCGGAACCCGGCCGTGGTGCGCGTCGACTTCTCGAATTCCTTCGACGCGAGCCAAGGTCTCGTGACGACGCTGCGCACGGCCAACCTGGACACTTCACTGACCACGACTCCGGGCTACGACACCACCACCGGCGTCGGCACCCCGACCGCCGCGTACCTCGCGTCGTTCGCTCGCACGTGACCGGTGCCGGCCCCGGAAGCGGCATCCGGGGCCGGCCCGGTCAGCTCGTCGGCAGGGTGATGCTCGTCAGGTCGGGCTGACGGCCACCCGTGAGCACCGGCGGCCGCGGGCTGCCCACCGAACCGTCGGCGGCCAGCGGGTAGCTCGTGACGCTGCCGTCGCCGTCGGTGTTGAAGTTGGCGTTGTAGAGGCTGCGCCCGTCGTGGGACAAGGCAATGCCCTCGGCGCCGTTGCCGCCGGTCGCCAGTGCCGGGCCCGCCAGGCTGATGCCGGTGGCGGTCACCCTGAACGTGGTGATGTGGCCGGGGCCGGTAC
This sequence comes from Amycolatopsis sp. NPDC050768, assembly GCF_040654155.1. NCBI lineage: Bacteria > Bacillati > Actinomycetota > Actinomycetes > Pseudonocardiales > Pseudonocardiaceae > Amycolatopsis > Amycolatopsis sp. NPDC050768. The sequence goes on along the minus strand of NZ_JBFAHL010000011.1, from coordinate 306,878 downwards.
CGTTCGCGAAATTGGCGACGTAGGCGCGGTCGCCTCGGGCGGTGAGGACGATGCCGCGGGGCTCGTCGGCCGGATTGGGCACGGTGCTGACCGGCGTGGGCCGGGAATCCGCGCCCAGGTTGAGGAAGCTGATGCTGTCGGCCAGCGAGTTTGTGACCAGGACGTGCGAGCTGTCCGGCGTGATGGCGGCGAAGAACGCGCCCTTGCCCGTGGCGACGGTCGCCACCCACGTGAGGCGGCCGTCGCCGGCGACGGTGAACGTCGAGATGTCACCCGAAGCGCTGTTGGCCGTGACGAGTGTGCGGCCGTCGGGTGAGACCGCCAGCGCCGTCGTACCCCGTCCGTGAGCGGGGATCGTCTCGACGCCGTGCGGCAGTCCGTCGGCCGAAACGCGGTAGTGCGAAACGGTTCCGCCACCGCCGTTGCTGAAGTTGGCCGTATAGAGGTTCTTGCCGTCCGGGCTCAGCGCGATGCCGGACGGGGTCACGGGCTCCGGCGCCGGACCGTGCGCGGCGGGAAACACGGTCAGGCGCCCGCCGGCTTCGATCCGGAAAGGAGTGACGTCACGCGTGCCCCAGTTGCCGACGTAGAGCCATTTTCCGTCGGGCGAACGGATCGACGCCTGCGGGCGGGTGTCACCCTTCCCCACCGGCAGCGAAATCGCCGGTGCCTTCAGCGAACCGTCTTCGTTGAGCCCGAATTCGGCGATGGTGTCGGAAGCCCAGTTGGTGACGTACACCGCGCGGGACCCCGGGTCCGTGGGCGCGGCGGGCTCGTCCGACGAACAAGCTGCGAGCCCGACCGCGACCACGGCCGCGAGACCGCCGGCCACCACGCGTTTCACCATGAATGTTTCCTTCGTCTTGGCCGGGCTGATCGAAACCAGGCTAATCGCCGACGAAGGCGTGGTAGTAGTTTCCGATTCCTTACGGCATCGGAAACCTCCACTTCGGACGCGTCAGTGCGTGAGCGCGGTCGGCGCGTCTTCCGGGCGTTCGGCCAGCGGCTCGAACTCATTCACGCCCGCGAGATCCGCGCCCATCGAGATGTTCGTGACCCGCTCCAGGATCACCTCGACGATCACCGGCACGCGGTACTCGGCCGCCAGCTGCCGCGCCTTCTCGAAGCCCGCCCTCAGATCCTCGGGCCGGCGCACGCGAATGGCCTTGCAGCCCAAGCCTTCGGCCACCTTGACGTGGTCCACGCCGTACCCGGCCGTCTCGGGCGAGTTGACGTTCTCGAACCCCAGCTGCACGCAGTAGTCCATGTCGAACGCCCGCTGCGCCTGCCGGATCAGGCCGAGGTAGGAGTTGTTGACCAGGACGTGGACGTACGGGCGGTTGAACTGCGCACCGACGGCCAGCTCCTCGAGCATGAACTGGAAGTCGTAGTCCCCGCTGATCGCCACGACCTCGGCGTCGGGGTCGGCGGTGGCCACGCCCAGCGCCGCCGGGACCGTCCACCCGAGCGGCCCGGCCTGACCACAGTTGATCCAGTGCCGCGGCCGGTACACGTGCAGGAACTGCGCCGCGGCGATCTGCGAAAGCCCGATGGCCGAGACGTAGCGGGTCTCCTTCCCGAACACCTGGTTCATCTCTTCGTAGACACGCTGCGGTTTGATCGGCACCTCGTCGAAGTGTGTCTTGCGTTCCATCGTGGACTTGCGGCGCGCGCAGTCCCCGGCCCACGCCGAACGATCCGGCAGGGCCCCGGCCTCGCGTCGCTCACGGGCCACCGCGACGAACTGCTCCAGCGCGGCCTTCGCGTCGGACACAATCCCGTAGTGCGGCGCGAACACGCGGCCGATCTGCGTCGGCTCGATGTCGACGTGGACAAACTTGCGCTCACCGCGGTAGACGTCGAGGTCACCCGTGTGCCGGTTGGCCCAGCGGTTGCCGATGCCCAGCACGCAGTCGGCTTCGAGCATGGTCGCGTTGGCGCCGCGGTGGCTCGTCTGGATCCCCGCCATCCCGGCCATCAGCGGATGGTCGTCGGGGATGGTGCCCCAGCCCATGAGAGTGGGGATCACGGGAATGCCGGTCAGCTCGGCGAACTCGACCAGCAACTCGGCCGCGTCGGCGTTGATGATTCCGCCGCCGGCCACGATCACCGGCCGCTCCGCCGCGCCCACGAGGTCCAGCGCGCGGTCGACCTGGGCCCGCGTCGCCGCCGGTTTCGCGACGGGCAGGGGTTCGTAGGAGTCGATGTCGAAGTCGATCTCGGCCAGCTGCACGTCGATCGGCAGGTCGATCAGCACCGGGCCGGGCCGGCCGGTGCGCATGAGCCAGAACGCCTTCTGGAACGTGCCCGGCACCTGCGCCGGCTCCATCACCGTCACGGCCCACTTGGTGACCGGAGCCGCGATGGCCGAGATGTCGACGGCCTGGAAGTCTTCCTTGTGCAGCTTGGCCACCGGCGCCTGGCCGGTGATGCACAGGATCGGGATCGAGTCCGCGCTGGCCGAGTACAAGCCGGTGATCATGTCGGTGCCCGCCGGGCCCGAGGTGCCGATGCACACACCGATGTTCCCCGGCTGGGTCCGGGTGTAGCCCTCGGCCATGTGCGAGGCGCCTTCGACGTGGCGGGCCAGAGTGTGCGCGACGTTTCCGTCCCGGCGCAACGCGGCGTAGAACGGGTTGATGGCGGCGCCGGGCAACCCGAAAGCAGTTGTGATGCCTTCGCGGCGCAGCACTGCGACGGCGGCGTCGGCTGCGGTCATTCTGGGCATGAGTCCACTCCTGACAAGTGACTGTCCTACTGGGTCCGGCCCGCGAGCTCTTCGGTGAGCTTGAACAGACCGGAATGGTCGAGCCCGCCGTCGCCGCGAGCGACGAGGGAGGCGATCAACTGGGCGACCGCACTGCCGAGAGGGATCGCCACCCCGGCTTCCCGTGCGGCCGCGGTGACGATGCCCATGTCCTTGTGGTGCAAGGAGAGGCGGAAACCGGGTGTGAAATCGCGCTTGAGCATGTTCTCCGACTTGCGGTCGAGGACGGTGCTGCCGGCCAGCCCGCCGCCGAGCACCTCCACGGCGATCACCGGGTCCACATCGGACGCCTCGGCGAGCACGAGCGCTTCGGCGAGGAGCTGGAGGTGGCCGGCGACCATGAGCTGGTTGGCGGCTTTGACGGTCTGGCCGGCACCGTGCGGACCGACGTGCACGATGGTGCGCCCGACGGCTTCCAGTACCGGCGTGGCAGCGGCGAAGTCCTCGGCGGCGCCACCGACCATGATGGACAGCACACCCTCGACAGCACCGGCTTCCCCGCCGGACACCGGCGCGTCGAGAACGCGCACCTCCACTTTCGCGCCGGCTTCGGCGACCGCGCGGGCCGTGGCCGGCTCGATGGTGCTCATGTCGATCACCAGCTGACCGGAGTGCGAGTTCTCGAAGATGCCGTCTTCGCCCATCGCGACAGCCGCCACGTCCGGCGAGTCCGGCACCATCGTGATCACGACGTCCGAGCCCTTGACCGCCTCGGCGATGCTCGACGCGCCACGGCCACCCGCGGCGACCAGCGCGTCGACCCGCCTCGCGCTGCGGTTGTAGCCGACGACGTCGTACCCGGCCTTGACCAGGTTCTCGGCCATCGGCAGGCCCATGATGCCCAGGCCGATGAAACCCACCGTGCTCATGTGAAATCTCCTGTGAAAACGACGCGGTGAATCAACGCCGGGACAATCGGCGCTGCGAAACGAAGCTATGAAGAACTGCGAAAAACGACGCTCAGGAACGCGTCTGGGGTGGATCGAGTGGATCTACGTCACGAATGGACGCGTCGAGCAGCTGGATCGGGTGCACCACCGGGATCCCCTGGTCGAGGAACCGACGGATCTGCAGCAGGCACCCGGCGTTCGCGGTGGCCACCACGTCGGGTTCGACGTCCGCGAGGTGCTTCGCCTTGCGGCGGCCGAGTTCTTCGGCCGTTTCGGGCTCCACCAGGTTGTAGATCCCGGCCGATCCGCAGCACAGCTCCGCCTCGGCGATGTCGTGCACGGACAGCTCCGGGATGCTGCGCAGAAGTTCGCGCGGTTGCCGGCGGATTCCTTGGGCGTTGGCGAGGTGACAGGCGTCGTGGTAGGCGACTTTGGTCTTCATCGGGTGCCGGGTGGCGCGCGCGGGGAGGTCCGCGATCAGTTCGTTGATGTCCCGCACCCGCGAGGCGAAGGTCCGCGCTCGCTCGGCGTACTCGGGAACGTCCGCGAGGAGGTCGCCGTACTCCTTGAGCGTGGACCCGCAGCCGGCCACATTGGCGACGACGACGTCGAGGTCGTAGCGCTCGAACATCTCGATGGTCCCTTTGGCCCGGGTGAGGCCGTCTTCCTCTCGTCCCGCGTGGACCGACAGCGCACCGCAGCACTGGTTGTCCTGCGGAACGTAGACGTCGCAGCCTTCGGCGGCGAGCACACGGATGGTGGCGGCGTTGACGTCACCGAAGAAGACGCGGTTCGCGCAGCCTGCGAGCACCCCCACCCGCAGCCTCGCCTCGCCGGCCGGCTTGAGGGTGCGTTCCGGCGTCTTCGTCAGCAACGCCCGCAGCGTCACCGGCGGCAGCAAGGCTTCCAACGCACTGAGGCGGGGCGGCAGCCGCTTCAGGATGCCCAGCCGGTGGACGAGCGCCCGAAGGCCGAGCCGGGTGTAGAGCAGACCGCCGAACGCCGCGAGCCGCAACCGGCGCGGATACGGGAACAGCGAGAAGACGAACGCGCGGAACACCTTGTCGAAGAAGCCGCGCGGCACGTGGCGCTCGACCTGCGGGCGGACCGACTCGATGAGCTTGTCGTACTGCACTCCCGAGGGACACGCGGTGGTGCAGGCCAGGCAGCCGAGGCAGGTGTCCATGTGGTGGCCGAACGTCTCGTCCAGGCCGATCTCGCCCTTGGCGGCCAGGTCCATCAGGTAGATGCGCCCGCGCGGCGATTCCATCTCCTGGCCGGTGACCACGTAGGTCGGGCACGTCGGGAGGCAGAATCCACAGTGGACGCAGTCGTCGAGGAGCTCCCGTTTCGGCGGGTGGTGCTCGTCGAAGGAGCTGCCGAGTGTCGACGTCATGACGCACGCTCCTCGTCTTCGAGCCAGGGTGAGAACCGGCCGGCACCGAACCGACCGGCCGGGTCGAACTGCCGTTTGATCGCCCGCATCACGCGCACCGGCGCCGGTGGCGGACCCCATCCGCGGCCGGCCGAGAGGCCGTCGCGGCGCAGCACGGTCACGGCCGCGCCGAACTCCTGGTGCAACTGGGCGAGGAGCTCGTCGTGGTCACCGCCGTTGAACTGCACGGTGTGGACGCCGATCGCCATCGAACTGGCCACCGAGGCTCCCGCGGCCACCATCCTCGTCACCAGAGCCGGCCCGGCGACCGGCATTGTCCCGATTCGCACAACTGTTGTCCCTCGAACACCATCCGCGCTCGCGGCAACACCTGCCCAGGCCGCGGCCGCCTCCTCGACCGCGAGCACCCGGGCCGTGGTTCCCCCGAGCCGGCACAGCTCACGTTCACGCTGCTCGACGCCCTCCGGCGTCCCTTCGAGCTTCACCAGCAGCCGCCCACCGGACCATTCGAGGGCGGACGCTTCCAACCCGGTCATGACGACCTTGCCGGCCAGGTCGAACGCCTCGCCCGCGTCGGCCTCGACCGCCACCGTGCGCACCGCCAGGGGAAGCGGGTGCAACCGCAGCACGACTTCGGCCACGACCCCGAGCGTCCCGAGGGAACCGTGGAACAGCTTCGCGAGGTCGTAGCCGGCGACGTTCTTGATCACGTGCCCGCCGGACCGCGCGACCGTGCCGTCACCCAGCACGACGGTCGTCCCGATGACCAGGTCACGCAGGCTGCCGAACGCCGTGCGCAGCGGCCCGGCATCCGCCGTGGCCAGCAGCCCGCCGATCGTGGCACCCCGCCAGGCCCGGGCCGGGTCGAGCGCCACGCGCTGGCCCCCCTCCGCGAGCGTCTCCTGAACGGTCGTGAACGGGGTGCCCGCCCGAACCGCGATCGTCAAGTCCGAAGGCGCGTACTTCAGCACCCCGGTCAACGACGTCGTGTCGATGACCGCGTCGGCCGGCGCGGCAGGCGCGCCCCAGCCCGAGGCGGTCTCCGCGCCGGTCACGAGCAGCCGAGGGTGGCTCGCGCGGGTGTCCGCCACCGCGGCGCGCACTTCCTCCACAGTGGACGGAGCGAACGTGGTCTCCTGAGTCACGCCGTCACATCCGCTCGATCAAGCCGGCGGATTCGAGGGGATGCGGCTTGTAGACGCCCGGTCGTTCCCCGCACAGCCGCGGCGTCGGCAGCAACTTGCCCGGGTTGCAGATCCCCGAGGGGTCGTACGCGTGCCGCAGCCGCGCCATCGTCGCCAGGTCGTCCTCACTGAACTGCCGCGGCATCGAACACGCCTTGTCCGTCCCGATCCCGTGCTCCCCGGACAATGACCCGCCCAGGTCCACGCACAGTTCGGCGATGGCCCGCGAGAGCGCCTCCGCCCGCTCGTGCTCACCGGCGGCCTCGCTGTAGAGCACCAGCGGATGCAGATTCCCGTCGCCGGCGTGGAACACGTTCGCCACGCGCAGCCCGGCCCCGGCGGCCAGCTCGGAGATCCGGGTCAACGCCGTCGCCAGCTGGGTGCGCGGGACAACCCCGTCCTGCACGAAGTAGTTCGGGCTGATCCGCCCCACCGCGGCGAACGCGGCCTTGCGGCCCTTCCACACCAGCGCCCGCTCCTCGGCACTCGCCGGAATCCGCAGCTTCGTCGCCCCGAACTCTTCGCACAGCTGCTTCGCCTGTGCGAACTGCGCGTCGACCTCCGCCTGCGGCCCGTCGAGCTCCACCACGAGCGCGGCGGCCGCGTCGCGCGAGTAACCGGCGTCGACCGCGGCTTCGACAGCCTCGATGGCCAGCGCGTCCATCATCTCCACCGCCGCGGGCACGATCCCGGCCTCGATCACGGCGCTCACCGTGTCACCCGCCTGCTCGACGGACGGGAAGTCGGCCACGAGCGTCTTCACCGCGGCCGGCTTGGCCAGCAGTTTCACGGTGATGCGCGTGGCGATGCCGAGCGTGCCCTCGGACCCGATGAACGCGCCCAGCAGGTCGTACCCGCCCAGCTGCGGGCTGTCGCCGCCGAGAACCGTGGTCGTGCCGTCGGGCAGCACGACTTCGGCCGAGTGCATGTGGTGGACGGTGAAGCCGTACTTGAGACAGTGGGCGCCCCCGGAGTTCTCCGCGACGTTGCCGCCGATCGTGCACACCTGCTGCGACGACGGGTCCGGCGCGAAGTACAGCCCGTACGGCGCCGCCGCCCGGCTGATGTCCACATTGGTCACTCCGGGCTCGACGATCGCGCGCCGGTTCACCACGTCGATCTCGACGACGGACCGCAGGCGCTGCAACGAGATCACGACCCCGTCGGCCACCGGCAGCGCACCGCCGGACAACCCGCTGCCGGCGCCGCGGGCGACGAACGGCACGTCGTGCTTCGCGCAGACCCGCACGGCCGCGGCGACCGCCTCCACCGTGCGCGGCACCAGCACCAGCGACGGGACGACGCGGAAGCCGGTCAGCCCGTCGCATTCGTAGGACCGCAAGGCGACCGGGTCGGACACCACCGCGTCGGCGCCCACGGCTTCGACGAACTCGGCGTGCAAGCCCTGCGGCACCGTGCCACCTCCACCAGGTCATCCAGACCTCCTCCTGTGCTCGGAGGAGGTCTGGAACATGACTGAGATACAAGTCGTAGCCCGACCAACGCTAACTCTCAGCCTACCGGGCCACAAGCCCCGAAGGCCAGAAATTTCCACCAAGTGTAATTGATCTTCCGTATAGTGGAAGTTATCGAACGGCCGCGCCGCCCTTCGCCGCAGCGCGCAGCCGGCCCGCGAGGTCGGCGAAGCTCACCGCGCTGAGGTCGCAGTCCGTGGTCTCGGCGGTGTCGACGGGCCGGTCAGGGCCCTTTTCCCCCGGTCGCTCGACGAAGGCCGTGCGGAACCCGGCGTCGCGCGCGCCGTGGATGTCCCAGGTGTGGGCGGCGACCATGAGGATGGTGCGGGGCTCGACGTCCAGGAGCTTCGCGGCGTTGGTGTACGCGCGGCGGTCCGGCTTGTACGCACCCACGTTCTCGGCCGACAGGATCGCGTCGAACCCGAGGCCGGCGCCCTTCACCACGTGGATGAGCTGGGCGAACCCGCCGTTGGACAGCGCGACCACCACGAAGTCGCGGCGCAGCTCGGCCAACCCTTCGACGGCGTCCGGCCACGGCGGCAGCGCGTCCCAGGCCCGGACCATGCGCTCGCGCGCCTCGGCGCCGAACTTCCCGGCGACGCCGAACAGCTCCAGACACTCGTCGAGCGCCTCGCGGTGCACGGCGTCGAGGTTCGCCCATTCACGCTCGCCGCGGTTGATCTGCCCGACCGCGGGCAGGTAGCGCTCGCGCCACGCGTCCACGAGGGCGGGGCAGTCGAACTCGGTCTCGTGGTGTTCGGCGATCGCGGCCACGCCGTCGATCACGCCGGTGCGCCAGTCCACAGTGGTCCCGAAGACGTCGACGGCGACCACCGCCACCTCGCTGACATCGAACATCTCGCTCCGATCTGGCGTTGAACAGCAACACTTACGCCGGGTCGACACCCAGCCACTCGCGCAGCTCACGCCGCCCGGCCTCGGTGAGGTCGACGGCGCGGCTCGCCTCGAGCAGGTCGATCCAGCCCAGTTCGAGCAGCCGGCTCTTCACCGCGGCGCCGAGGCTGCCCGCGAGGTGGTGCCGGCGTTCGCTCCAGTCCATGCACGGCCGCGCCAACGGCCGGGCGCGACCGCGCAACCCGTCGACGTCGATCCCGTGCACCGCCAGTTCGGCGTGGCCTTTGGCCGAGACGCCGTAGGAATCGTGGTCCTCGATCAGAAACCCCTTCGCCAGGAAGGCGTCGTTGATGGCCACGCCGACGCTGCCCGCGAGGTGGTCGTAACAAACCCTGGCCTCGCGCAGCTTGCGCCCGCGCGTCGCCTGCCGCAACGAATTCGCCGGCCCGGGCGGCGCGAGCAGCAGCAGGCCCTCGATCGCGTCGGCGACAGGGCTCGCGAGCCGGTACAGCCGTTGACGGCCGGACACCTCGACGACGACCAGGCCGCCGTCCTTCAGCTTGCGCAGGTGGGTGCTCGCCAGCGACGCCGAGATGCCGACCTCCGCCATCAACGCCGAAACCGGCTGCGGCCGTCCGTCGAGGAGCAGCAACAGCATCGCGGCACGGTTTCGGTCGGAGAGAAGGAATCCGATCCGGGCGAGATCCACGTCACCTGCCATGCGGCCACGATAACTCCGGAACAGTTGAGCCCCGGTTGAACAATGGCCGGGCTTTCTACAGCCCCGGGTCCTCGGTGACGCCCAGGGCCCGGCGGGTGCTGGACAAATGCACCCGGACCGTCTCGCACGCCCGTTCGCCGTCCCCCGCGTGAACGGCTTCCGCGATTTCCCGGTGCTCCTCGAGGATCACGTCGAGGCGGTCGCGCGCGCCGTCGCGGCCGTTCACGGTGGACTCGCCGACCATCCGCATCTGCCGATCGCGCAGCGAGCCGTACACCGAGCCGAGGATCGGGTTCGCGGCCGCGTCGACCAGCACGGTGTGAAACGCGCGATCGGCCTCGAGGAACTCGCCGAGGCCGGCCGCCGCCTGCTGCTTGGCCCGCTGCTCTTCCATGCCCGCGAAGACGGCTTCGCGCACCTGCGGCCCCGCGGCCGCGACCTTGCCGGCCGCGAACTGCTCCAGCACGAGCCGCGCCTCCAGCACCGCGCGGACCTCGTCGGGCGAGACCGGCACGACCAGCGCGCCACGCTGCGGGTACAGCCGCAGCAGCCCCTCGCCTTCCAGCCGCAGGAACGCCTCGCGCACCGGCGTCCGGGACATGCCCAGCGCCTCGGCGACCTCGCCCTCACTGATCAGCTCGCCGCCCGGGAACCCGCCGGAGAGCACCTGCTCCTTGACGTAGGCGAGCGCACGATCCTTCGCGCCGACGCGCTCGCTCGCCATCGATCCCCCGTGAGGTCGGAAGAAATTCCAGTCGTATCTTAGCGGCCGGTCAGCCCGGGACGAGCGCAGCACGGAAGGTGGTCCGGTAGCTGCCCGCAGTGGTGCCGACCTGGCGTTCGAAGTGACGACGCAGGGTTTCCGCGGAGCCGAACCCCACCATCGCGGCGATTTCGGAGATGCGGTGCTCGGTGGTTTCGAGCAGCACCTGCGCGCTCGCGACGCGTTCGCGGTTGATCCAGTCGAACACGGTCATCCCGGTGGCGTGGCGGAATTTCCGCACGAGGCTGCGCTCACTCAGGTGCAGGTGGCCGGCGAGCGAGCTGAGGGTGAGCGGCTCGTGGAGGTGCTCCCGCAGCCACGCCAGGAACGACCCGAGCGCCGGCTCGCCCGCGATCCGGATGGAGTCCTTCACGAACTGAGCCTGCGCGCCCGGCCGCCGCGGCGCCATCACCAGCAGCCGGCCGACGTCGCCGGCGTAGGCCTGGCCCAGGTCTTCGGCCAGCAGGTGCAGCGCCAGGTCGGTGGCCGAGAAGACCCCGCCCGAGGTGTGCACGGGACCGTCGTCGAGGTAGAGGCAGCCGGGTTCGAGGCGGACGTCGGGGAACTCGCGGCGGAACTCCTCGGTGAACAGCCAGTGCGTGGTCGCGCGGCGTCCGTCCAGCAGCCCGGCGCGAGCCAGCAGGAACGCGCCGCCGCAGAACGACACCAGCCGCGCGCCGTTCCCGGCCGCGCCACGCAGGGCCGCCAGCACCGGCAGCGGGCGCTCGGCCAGCGGATCGTCGACGCCGGGGACCATCACGGTGTCGGCGGTCAGCAGCGTCTCCAGCGGCGCGAGCTCGCCGAAGTCCACGCCGGAGGGCAGCACTTGCCGGGGCTGCTCGCCGCACAGCACCACCTCGTAGGCGCTCTCGGCGTCGTCCGTCAGCTCGACGATCGCGGACATCCGCGGCCCGAAGACCTGGTGCACCACCGCGACCTCGAGCGCCACCGAATCGGGCACCACCAGCACCGCGATCACGTGCTTGGCGCGGCCACGCGAGGTGACGGGCGTCTTGGCGGGGTGCACGAGTTCACGGTAGCGAGCGTGACTTGAACATTCAAGTCATTGCCGGCACAGTTCACCGGGGTCGTTCCGCACGACGAATCAGCTCTCGGTGCCGAAGGCGCTGCCCAGGACGCCTGACCGCAGTTCGGCGAGTACGACATCGGCGGTCTCAGCCGGCAACTCGGGCTTCGCGCCCGTGCCGCTCGCGACTACGACTGTGGCGACGTCGTGCAGTTTCACGTTCGTGTGCTGCGAGAGTTCGCGCAGGGCCTCGAAAGCCTCGTCCTCGGTCCAGCTCCGCACCAGCATGAGCATGCCCTTGGCCTGCTCGATCACCGGGCGCGTCGCGAGCGCCGCCTCCAGCTGCTCAACCTTGGCAGCCTGCCCCACCGGCTCCCGATCAGAACTCACGGCAAAATTCCACCACAAGATGGTGGGACCACACCACTTCCGGCCGCCGCCGGTCACCCTCACGAACCGGTGCCGGTGCCCGACCCCAGCCCGAGCTCGGCCCACACGGTCTTGCCGGTCGCCGTGACGTGCTGACCCCACGCCACACACAGCGCGGCGATGAGGTGCAGTCCGCGGCCACCCTCGTTGTCCGGCGGCCGCGGCGCCGCGCGGACCGGGGTGCTGTCGTCGACCTCGACGCGGACCAGGCCGGGCAACCGCAGCAGGCGCACGCACTGCGGCGGCCCGCCGTGGGAGAGCGCGTTGGTGGCCAGCTCGTCGACCACCTGCACGACGTCGATCAGCACGTCGGCATCGACGTCGAGCAGGTGCTCGCGCGTCCAGCACCGCACCTGGTGCAGCTCACCGCCGGCGCCGGTCAGCGGCAGCGCCGTCATCGCCGCGTCCGGCTCGAGCGCACGGGACAGTCCACCAGCGGTCAGCGCTCCTTCTCCGAACTTCGGCATGATCCAACGTCCTCATACCCCGATCCGCAGGAGTTGAAGCATCGCCAGGCTGGAGCGCCCTTCGGCGCCCGTCACCGGTCGTTGGCGATGGCGGTGTCCGCCCGGTGACGCCGAATGGTCGAAAACGAACGCAAGAGGATGGGCTCCCACCACGCCTAGGCCGCCCACTCGTTCTCCGCGCAGAGCAAAGCCACCAGACTCCCTCGGCGAGCCCGGTGGATCCACTGTGGATCATCAGCTCTTGCTGGTCCCCGGCGTGGCGTTCTTCGTGGGAATGTTGCCGCAGAAGATCTTGGCGCCGTTCACGGTCATGTTGTCACCAATGCCCTCGATCTTCACCGGGCCGCCGGCGGTGTTCAGCGACATCACCGAGCCGGCTGACGCGAGGCCCTGGACGTCGTACCGCTCGCCGCACTCTCAGCCGAAGCCCTCATCGCCTCAACGAATGCCGCCACGCCGCTGCCCGCCGCGACGACAGCCCTCGCCCCGGTGTGATCCCCATCGCGACCAGCCGACCAGCGGCGCCAGGACAGTAGGGTCGACCGCCATGGGGTTTCGGCGGGGGTTGGCGCTGCTGGTGGCCGCCACGTTCTTCATGGAGATCGTCGACGCCACGATCATCGCGCCCGCGGCGCCGCTCATGGCGGCCGACCTCGGGGTGAGCTCGGTGGACGTCAACGTGACCATCACGGCCTACGTCCTCACCCTCGGCGTCCTCATTCCGATCAGCGGCTGGCTCACCGACCGCTTCGGCGCGCGCCGCGTGTTCGCAACCGCACTGATCCTGTTCACACTTTCATCATTGGCGTGCGCACTCGCACCAAACCTTGTGCTGCTGACAACAGCGCGAGTGGTGCAGGGCGTCGGCGGCGCGATGATGGTGCCCGTCGGCCGGCTGGTGGTCCTGCGCGCCACACCTAAGAAAGACCTGGTCAAAGCGGTCGCCTACCTGACGTGGCCCGCGTTGCTCGCGCCTGTGGTGGCGCCGGTCGTCGGCGGGTTGCTGGCGCAGTACGCGTCGTGGCGGTGGATCTTCGTGATCAACCTGCCCCTGGGCATCGCCGCGCTGGCCGTGGCGTGGGCGATCGTGCCGGACCTGCGCGCGGAGCGGCCCGCGCCGTTCGACCGGGTCGGGTTCGGGTGGGTGGCCGTCGGCACCGCCGCGCTGGTCGTCGCGCTCGAAGGTCTCGGCTCGGGCTTCGGCCCGGCAACGGCCGTGGCGCTGATCGTGGCCGTCGTCGGCCTCGGCTGGGCGATCCGGCACCTGCTGCGCACACCGAATCCCCTGCTCGACCTGCGGATCCTCCGCATCGCGACCTACCGCATCACCGCCGCCACGGGCTCCGTCTACCGCGGCGTGATCACTGCCATCCCCTTCGTCCTCCCGCTGCTCTTCCAGCTCGGCTTCGGCTGGAGCCCCGCCCGCGCCGGCCTGGTGGTCATCGCGCTGTTCGTCGGCAACGTCGGCATCAAACCCGCCACCACCCCGCTCATGCGCCGCTTCGGCATCCGCACGGTGCTGCTCGCGTCGATCCTCGTCGGCGCCGCCTGCCTCGTCGGCCTGGCCTTCGTGCGGGCCGACACCCCGTTACCCGTGCTGCTCGCCCTGCTCCTCGTCAGCGGAATCTCCCGCTCCACCGGCTTCACGGCCTACAACAGCGTCGCCTTCGCCGACGTCGACGAGCCCCTGATGAACCACGCCAACACCCTGCTCTCGACCCTGCAGGAACTCGGCGCGGGCCTGGGCGTGGCCATCGGCGCCCTCCTCATCCGCGCCGGCGGCCTGGTCGCCACCGACGCGCCCGGCCCGTTCCGCGTGGCAATGGCGCTGCTGGCCGTCCTGCTGGCGATCCCGCTCGTCGCCGCGATCCGGTTGCCCCACCACGCCGGCAACGCCGTCACCGGGCGCGAATCCCGGCGAGGATGAGGTCGATTCCGGTCAGGAACTGCTCGCGGTCGTCGTGCTCACGCGCCTGACGGGCGACGGCCCGGGTGAACGGGTAGTCGTCCGGGTCGAGCTCTTCCCACGCCGCCGACACCGCGTCGAGGAACTCCTCCCGGTCCGCCACTGACCCGGCGACGCGGGCGTTCGAAGCGTTCTGCGCGGCGGAGCCGAGGATGTAGTGCATCAGCGCCGACGCCACGGTGAACCAGCTGTCCTCAGGCACGCCCAGCGCGCCGACGTGCCGGCCGATGCCTTCGAAGATCCGCAGCGGCACCGATTTCGTCGGACCGTGCGACAGCTGCAGCGACACCTGCGTGGCGAGCCACGGGTGCTCGGCGATCGCGTTGAACAGGCCCAGCGCGACGGCGCGGATCTCGTCCCGCGGTGACCCCGCGGGCTCGGCGGGCTCGGCCAACGCGGCGGCGACCACGGCATCGGTCGCGGCCTCGAGCAGCTCGCCCTTGTTCGCCACGTGCCAGTAGATCGCCCCGGGCCCGGTGACGAGGTGCTCGCTCAGCGCCCGGAACGTCAGCCCGCCCTCGCCGGACGCGTCGAGCAGCTCGACGGCGGCCTCGGTGATGCGCTCGCGGGAGAGCGCCTCTGTACGCCGCTGAGCTCGGCGGGTCCGCGCAACCATGCGTCCATCTTGACACATCTGGAATCTCGTTCCAACATTGGAACGATATTCCATAGCGCTTCGGAGGAGTCACCTTGAACACCGTCACGATCATCGGCGCCGGCCTCGGCGGCCTCACCCTCGCCCGCGTGCTGCACGTCCACGGCATCCCGGCCACGGTCTATGAAGCCGAGGACTCCCCGTCGTCCCGCGCACAGGGCGGCATGCTCGACATCCACGACTACAACGGCCAGATCGCCATCGAAGCCGCCGAACTCTCCGACGAGTTCCGCGGCCTGATCCTCGAGGGTCGCCAGCAAATGCGGGTCCTCGATCCCGACGGGACCGTCCTGCTCGACCAAGCCGACGACGGCACCGGAGGCCGACCCGAAGTCCAACGCGGGGAGCTGCGGCAGCTGCTGCTCGACTCGCTCCCCGCCGGCACCGTCCGCTGGGGCGCCAAGGTCGCCGACGCCCGCCCTGTGGGTGAGGCCCGCCACGAGGTGACCTTCACCGACGGCAGCGTTCTCGCGACTGACCTGCTGGTCGGCGCGGACGGCGCGTGGTCCCGCGTGCGACCGTTGCTGTCGGGTGCGGTCCCCGAGTACGCCGGCACCTCGTTCGTCGAGGTCTACCTCTACGACGCAGACACCCGCCACCCGGCGGCCGCGAAAGCTGTCGGCGGCGGATCGCTCATCGCACCGGCACCCGGCCGCGAAATCCAGGCGCACCGGGAAAGCGGCGACACGCTGCACACCTACGTCGTCCTCACCCGGTCACAGGAATGGTTCGCCGCCATCGACTTCACCGACGCCGACGCGACGGCCGCGCGCATCGCCCGGGAATTCGACGGCTGGGCCCCGGAACTCACCGCCCTCATCACCGACGGCGACACCGCACCCTTGCTACGCCCTCACTTCACACTGCCCCTCGACCACCGCTGGGACCGCGCGCCGGGCGTCACCCTCGTCGGCGACGCCGCCCACCTCATGCCGCCCAACGGCGAAGGCGCCAACCTCGCCATGCTCGACGCAGCCCGGCTCGGCCAAGCGCTCGCCGCCCACCCGGGCAACGTCGAGAAAGCCCTGTCCGAATACGAACAGGAAATGTTCCCCCGCAGTCAGGCGGTCGCAGTCGAGGGCGTCGAGATGCAGGAGCTCTTCGCGGGCAGCAACTCGGCCCGCGATCTCGTGGCCATGTTCACGGGCGCCGAGTGAGCGGCAACGGTTCCGCCGGCTTTACCGCCGCGGCACACCAAAGCCGCAGCCGAGCCGCCGGCGGAACCGGCGCCAACACCGTCCGCGTGGTCTCGGTATCAGCAGCACCCGGCGTTTCCGGACAATTTGACCGAAGACAAACCGGCCAACGCGACGCGGCAAGCACCGGCCGCGTCGGCTCGCGGAGGCGGCGTCTAACGTGAGTCTGCCACCGGCCGCTCGCTGAGAGCACGACCGCGTTCCGACTCCGGGAACCGCTCCAGCATCGCCCGCAGCTCGACGGCCTCGACGTTCGCCCCGAAGGTCTCCGCGCCCGGCTCCAGCCGCACACCTTCGGCCAGACCGCCGGCCGGCACGGGATCGAAGCCGAGCGCATCGACCACAGTGGACACTTCCGCCACGGCCGCGGGGTCGTCGCCGACGAGGGCGATGGCCTTGCGGCCGGGCGTCCCGGCGGGGCGGGCCTCGTCTTCCAGGTCGTGGTAACCCATGTGATTGAACGCCTTCACGACGCGCGCGCCGGGCAGGAACTTCTGCACCGTCTCGCTCGTGGAGACCTCCAGGTCGGCGCGGTGACCGTCCACTTCCCACCAGTAGTTCATGGCGTCGATCACGAGCTTGCCGTCCAGCTCCGCCGCCGGGATGCTGCGGTACTTGCCCAACGGCAACGCCAGGATCACGACGTCGGCCGAAGCGGCGTCGGCCGGCGTCGTGGCGACGGCGCCCGGCGCGAGGACTTCCACGGTGAGCGCGATCTTCTCCGGCGCGCCCGAGCCGGCGATGAGCACGCGGTAGCCGGCCGCCACTGCAAGCCGCGCGAGGACGGTGCCGACTTTGCCCGCGCCGAGGATGCCCAGCGTCTCCGTCATTTCCCCTCCGCCAGCAGGTCCCGCACCATCGGGATCACCTTCGTGCCGTACAGCTCCACCGCGTGCATGCGCGCGCTCGCCGGCTGCGAACCGCTGGAGTAGATGAGGTCGAACCGGCCGACGTCGAGGTCTTTCACCGCGCCGGCGATCTTGCGCGCGACTGTTTCCGGCGAGCCGATGTACATCGAGCCGTGCTCGATTTCGCTGTCGTACTCGGCGCGCTGGATCGGCGGCCAGCCGCGCAGCCGGCCGATGCGGTCGCGGATCACGCGGTAGCGCGGCCAGAACAGTTCACGCGCTTCCTCGTCGGTGTCGGCGATGAAGCCGGGCGAGTGCATGCCGACGGGGTGCGCGGTCGTGCCGAATTCGGCGGCGGCGCGGCGGTAGAGGTCCACGTACGGTGCGAACCGCTTCGCCGGCCCGCCGATGATCGCGAGCATCAGCGGCAGCCCGTAGTGGGCGGTGCGGATCACCGACTGCGGCGAGCCTCCGACGCCGACCCAGGTCGTCAGGCGACCCGACTCCGTCTTGGGGAAGACGTCAGCCGCGTCCAGCGCCGGACGCAGTGAACCACTCCACGTCACGGGCTTCTCGTCGAGCAACTGAACGAACAGGTCGATTTTCTCTTCGAACAACTTGTCGTAGTCGGAGAGGTCATATCCGAACAGCGGGAACGACTCCGTGAACGAACCACGTCCGAGAATGATCTCCGCGCGACCGTTGGAGAGTGCGTCGACGGTCGCGAAACGTTGGAAAACGCGCACGGGATCGTCGGAACTCAACACGGTCACCCCCGACGACAGGTGGATCCGCGACGTGCGCGTGGCGATGCCAGCCAGCACCGTCTCCGGGGTAGTGATCGAGTACTCCGGCCGGTGGTGCTCGCCGAGCGCGATCACGTCCACGCCGATCTCGTCGGCGAGCACGGCCTCGTCGAGCACGTGCCGGATCGCCGCGGCGTAGGACATCGGCGTGCCGGAGTCGTCCTCCGGGACGTCGCCGAAGGTGTCGAGGCCGAAAACCAAGTCAGACATGGGAAGGCGCCTTCGTGAGCAGCTCGCGAACCCGCGGCGCGACCTCGCGGCCGAACAGCTCGATCGACCGGGCGCGAGCTTCTCGGGGCAGGTTCATGATGTCGTACTTCAGGTCGAAACGGCTGAGGCGCAGGTCACGCGCCACGGTCGCGATCTTGCGCGCGACGGTGTTCGGCGAGCCGACGAACAGCGCGCCGCCGTCGATCTCCGCCAGGTAGCGGCGGCGGTCCGGCTTGTAGAAACCGCGCTCGGCCGCGAGGTTCGCGACCACGGGCTGCCAGTACTCCCACCACGTCTCGACGGCTTCGGAGTCGGTGTCCGCGATCAGGCCGAGCGAGTGCTGTCCGACGGGCAACACCGGCTGTTCGAATTGCGCCAGCGCGCGGTGATAAAGCTCCACGTGCCCGGCGAACCGCTGCGGTCGGCCACCGATGATCGCCAGCATCAGCGGCAGTCCGTACTTCGCGGCGCGCACGACGGAATCCGGACTGCCACCCACGCCGATCCACGTCGGGATCCCGCCTGGGCGCATCCGCGGGTGCAGCGTCTGGTCCACCAGCGGCGCGCGCACGGTGCCCGACCACGTCACGGACTCCTCGCGTTGTAAGCGCATGAACAGTTCGAGTTTCTCTTCGAACAGGTGCTCGTAGTCGGCGAGGTCGTATCCGAACAACGGAAACGACTCCGTCGCCGACGCCCGGCCCAGCACCAGCTGCGCGCGGCCGTTGGAGACGGCGTCGACGGTGGAGAAGTCGTGGTAGAGGCGGACGGGGTCGTTGGTGCTCAGCACCGTCACGGACGTGCCGAGCTTGATGCGCTCGGTCGCCGTCGCGACGGCCGCCAGGAGCACCGGCGTCGCGCTGTCGTTGTGGCCTTCGCGGTAGTGCTCGCCGACGCTGAAGACATCGAGGCCGGCTTCTTCGGCGAGGCGTGCCTCGTCGACGAGCAGGCGGACGGTCTCCGCGTCGCTCAGTGTCCGCGCTCCGTCGGTGGCGACTTCGCCGAAGGAGTTCAGCCCGAACTCGAAGCCGGGGTTCTTCGTCATGCCACCAGCATGCGTCGGCGCGGGGGCCGCCTGCCGCTCCCTCTCATGGAGACCTTCAGCCATCGGCTTCGATGCGCCGGGTGATCTTGTCGGCCGCCGTGCGCAGGGTGCGCAGCTCCGTTTCGGACAGCACGTCGTACACGAGCTCGCGCACGCGCTCGACGTGGCCGGGCGCGGACTCGAGCACGTGCGCGTAGCCGGCTTCGGTGAGCACGGCGTGGGTATAGCGGCCGTCCTCCGGGTCGGGCTCGCGGTAGAGGAACCCGCGTTTCTCCAGCCGGCTGATGAGGTGCGACAGGCGGGAGAGCTCGGCGTTGGTCAGGATCGCCAGCTCGCTCAGCCGCATGCGCCGGCCGGGTTCCTCCGACAGCCCGGCCAGCGCGTAGTACTCGACGTAGCTGAGCTGTGAGTCTTCCCGCAGCTGCTTCTCCAGCTCGGTCGGCAGCCGGTGCAGCAGGTACGTGAACGAGCGCCACGTCTGCAGCTCTTCGGAGTCGAGCCACCGCGGGGCGGCCTGCCGGTGTGTCATGCGTCCCAGTCTAGCGCGTGACTTGAATGTTCAAGTACGGGTGTTCATTATTTGACATGAAGATTCAAGTCGTCCTCGGAAGGAAACCGGCAAGTGAGTGACCTCAAGATCGCCGTCATCATCGGCAGCACCCGCCCGGGACGCAACGGCAAGCAGGTCGCCGACTGGGTCTTCGCCAAGGCCAAGGCCCGCACCGGCGCGGACTACGAGCTCGTCGACCTGGCCGAGTTCCCGCTGCCCCACCTCGACGAGGCCCTGCCGCCCACCCTCGGCCAGTACGCCGGCGAGCACACCAAGGCGTGGGCCGCGAAGATCGACTCCTACGACGGCTTCATCTTCGTGACGCCCGAGTACAACCACTCGACGTCCGCCGTCCTGAAGAACGCCATCGACTACCTCTACGCGGAGTGGAACAACAAGGCAGCGGCCTTCGTGTCCTACGGCTCACTGGGCGGCGCCCGCGCGATCGAACACCTGCGCGCCATCTGCAGCGAGCTCCAGATCGCCCACGTGCGCCAGCAGCTGTCGTTCTCGCTGTTCACGGACTTCGAGAACTTCGCGTCCTTCACCCCGGCCGCCCTCCACGACGACGCGGCCACCACGCTGTTCACCCAGCTGGAGATCTGGTCGGGCGCCCTCAAGGCGATCCGGGACTGAGGTCTTTTTCAGGTGGCGCCGCGCCGGTATTCCTCCGGCGTGGCGCCCACTGTCCACAAGACACTGACGGTCAGCTCTTCTTCCAGGCGCACCCACCGGAGGATTTGAAGAACTCGCCCTTCTTCAAGGTGATTCGCGTAGGTCCGGCGATGTTGTCGTCGGCGATGATCGCGTGACCGTGTCGGCGAGCCGGTGCTCCGCACAGCCCCGGGAGTGGCAGGCGCGCTGCGGGTCGCGCCGCGACAGGCACCTGTTACACGCAAAGGGACACGATTCGGACGAGCGCCCGTCCGCCGCCGCCCATGGCGACGGTGTTGGCAGCTGGGGTTACTCCAGGTTTACGCTCACGACCATGCGATTCGCCATCAAGACTTCGCCCCAGAACACCGTCTGGGAGGACATGCTCGCGGTCTGGCAGGCGGCCGACGAGATCGAGCTGTTCGAATCCGGCTGGACGTTCGACCACTTCTATCCCATTTTCTCCGATTCGACCGGCCCCTGCTTGGAGGGCTGGGTCACGCTGACCGCGCTCGCGCAGGCCACCAAGCGGCTGCGCCTGGGCACCCTCGTCAGCGGCATGCACTACCGGCACCCCGCGCTGCTCGCGAACATGGCCGCGACGCTCGACATCGTGTCCGGCGGGCGCCTGGAGATCGGCATCGGCGCCGGGTGGAACGAGGAGGAGTCCGGCGCGTACGGCATGGAGCTGGGCACCATCAAGGAACGCAGCGACCGTTTCGAGGAAGGCTGCGAGGTCCTGATCAGCCTGCTGACTCAGGAAACCACCACCTTCAAGGGCACGCACTACCAGCTCACCGACGCGCGGAACGAACCCAAGGGCGTCCAGAAGCCCCACCCGCCCATCTGCATCGGCGGCAGCGGCGAAAAGCGCACCCTGCGCACGGCCGCGAAGTACGCCGACCACTGGAACTTCACCGGCGGCACGCCCGAGCAGTTCGCCCACAAGCGCGACGTCCTGCACCGCCACTGCGCCGACATCGGCCGCGACCCCAGCGAGATCACGCTGTCCTCGCACGTGCGCCTCGAGCCCGACCTGGACTACGCCGCGGTCGCCAAGCAGGCCGAGGGCCTCGGCGAGGCCGGCCTCGACCTGGCCATCGTCTACCTGCCGCCGCCCCACACTCCCGCGGTGCTGGAGCCGCTGGCGAAGGCGCTCGAACCGCTGCGCTGATCTTTCACCGGGGCCGCGCATTCACTTGTGCGCGGCCCCGTAGTGGGAGATCGAGGCTTCGGGATACCGGGCCTTCACCACTCGATCCTTGACTGTCCACAGAAGATCTTTCTGCAGCGTTTCGAACACATCCGAAAGCACTCACTCGCTCGATCCATTCAGGACGGATGAGCGCCGCACTTCAGACTCCGGAACACGCATCACGCGATGCTAAAATTCCACCATGCCCGCTGACGAAAACGAAGACCTCCGGAAACGAGCCCGCACCGTCATGGCGGACCTCGCGCGTGAAGGCAACACGAAAGAGCTCGCGGAGTTCATCGAGCACGGCCTGGACGTCAACGCGCTCGACGAGGCCGGCAATTCACTCCTCATGCTCGCCGCGTACCACGGGCGGGGCGAGACCGTGGAGTACTTGCTCCAGCACGGCGCCGATCCCGACATCTGCAACGCCCGCAACCAGTCGCCGATCGCGGGCGCGTTGTTCAAGGGCGAGACGGAAATCGTCGCGTCGCTGAAAAGGGCGGGGGCCGATCTGGACGCCGGGACGCCGAGTGCGCGGGAAGCCGCGAAAATGTTCGGGCAGAGCCTGTAGAAAGCCGTTGCCCCCGTCGCGACAACGAGCGACGGGAGCAACGGCCACAAAGGACTTAAAGAGCGCCCAGGGCCTCGCAGGCCTTCTGCACACCCTCACCGTAGGCCGGGTCGGCCTTGGCGCAGTTGTCGATGTGCCGCTGGACGGTTTCCTTGCGCGCACCCTTGATCGCGCGCGCCGTGTTCTCGAACAGACGCTGTTGTTCGTCCGCGGACAACAGGCGGAACAGGTTGCCCGGCTGGGTGAAGTAGTCGTCGTCGTCTTCGCGGAAGTTGAAGTGGTCCGCGGTCGAGCCGACGGCCTGCGCCGGGTCGGCGTACGCGGGCTGCTCCTGCCAACGGCCGAAGTTGTTCGGCTCGACGCCCGGGACGCCACCCTGGTTGCCGTCGACGCGCATGGCGCCGTCGCGGTGGTAGGTGTTGACCACCTTGGCGCCGCGCGGGTAGTTGACCGGGATCTGGTGGTGGTTCACGCCGACGCGGTAGCGGGCGGCGTCACCGTAGGAGAAGAGGCGGCCCTGCAGCATCTTGTCCGGGCTGAACGAGATGCCGGGGATCAGGTTGGCCGGGGTGAAGGCGGCCTGCTCGACGTCCTGGAAGTAGTTGTCCGGGTTGCGGTTGAGCTCGAACTCGCCGACCTCGATCAGCGGGTAGTCCTTCTTGCTCCACACCTTCGTGAGGTCGAACGGGTGGAAGCGGTAGCTCGCCGCGTCGGCATCGGGCATGACCTGCACGAACAGCTTCCACTTCGGGAAGTCGCCACGCTCGATGGCGTCGAAGAGGTCGCGCTGGTTCGACTCGCGGTCGGCGGCGATGACGGCGCCGGCTTCCTCGTCGGTCAGGTTCTCGATGCCCTGCTGGGTACGGAAGTGGAACTTGACCCAGTTCCGCTCGCCCGCGGCGTTGATCAAGCTGTAGGTGTGCGAGCCGAAGCCGTGCATGTGCCGGTACGACTTGGGGATGCCGCGGTCGGTCATGATGATCGTGACCTGGTGCAGCGCCTCGGGCAGGTTCGTCCAGTAACCCCAGTTGTTCTCCGGGTCACGCAAGTTGGTGCGCGGGTCACGCTTCACCGCGCGGTTGAGATCAGGGAACTTCAGCGGATCGCGGTGGAAGAACACCGGCGTGTTGTTGCCGACGACGTCCCAGTTGCCCTCTTCGGTGTAGAAACGCAGCGCGAAACCACGGATGTCGCGCTCGGCGTCGGCCGCGCCGCGCTCACCCGCGACGCTCGAGAATCGTGCGAACATCTCGCACTCGTTGCCGACCTTGGCGAAGATCGCGGCCTTCGTGTACTGCGAAATGTCGTGCGTGACGCGGAAAGTGCCCCACGCGCCGGAGCCCTTGGCGTGCATGCGGCGCTCCGGGATGACCTCGCGGTCGAAGTGCGCCAGCTTCTCGATGAGCCACAGGTCCTGCAACAGCACCGGGCCGCGCGGGCCGGCGGTGACGCTGTTCTGGTTGTCCACGACCGGCGCACCCGCCGCCGTCGTCAGCGGTTTGGTGTTTTCCTCGAAAGCCACTTCATCTCCTTCAGGTGGTGGACAGTCAGTTTTCGTTGCAGGAAGGGCAAAGGCCCCAGTAGGTCACTTCGGCTTCGTCGATGACGAACCCGTTGGTGCTCGCGGGTGCGAGGCAAGGCCGCTCCCCCACCGCGCAGTCGATGTCGGCGACCGCACCGCAGCGGCGGCAGACCACGTGGTGGTGGTTGTCGCCCGTGCGCACCTCGAATCGCGCCGGCGACCCGGCCGGCTCGATGCGCCGCACCAGCCCCACCTCCCCCAGCGCGGCGAGGATGTCGTACACCGCCTGCGTCGACACGGCGCCGAGTTCGGAGCGCACCGCTCGGACCACCGCCTCGACGTCCGTGTGCGGCCGCTGCGCCACGGCGTGCAGCACAGCGGTCCGCTGCTTGGTGACTCTTAGTGAGACACCCCGCAGACGGTCCGCAGGATCAGTGGCCGGCATGAGGGCATCAGACCATGTTTTCTGGAACAAGTCCAGACTAGAGACTGGACACGTTCAAGTGAACTGAAGTGCTCATCTGAGCAAGGCGTGTGACTTCAGCAACGCCTTGACCAGGCAGGACTGTGCGCCAGTGATCAAGGGTTAGTGTTTTGGCGACGGAGCCGTGGTCGGATTCGCACATCCAGTGAGATGGTAGTCACAGAATTTGATCACTGACGAGAGCTGAGTGTGCGTCTTCGCGCCTGATTACATAAAGTGATGATCGTACTGACGGTGTGTGCGCCCGTCGGACGGCCGCACCCTCCACCAGCGGCGACGCCCTACGACGCCGTGATTCGCTGCTTGGCGATCTCCGTCGCCCAGGCCAGGAACGCCACCGGGACAGCGCCTCGACTGGGATTGATGGTCACGGACGCGTCGGTCCACGAGCTACCGCGCGGCACGGAAACGACGAGAACGGCCGCGTCCTCACGCCAGGCGGCATCGCGGAACTCGATCAGGCGTTCCCCCGCGGTGACGACATCGAACAGTTTGATTTCGCTGCCGTTGAACGTTTCCTTCGTCGCGGTCACCGTTCGGAAGTCTTCGCCCCGCGCCGGCCGGTCGATCCGTTCAGCTCCCTCGAGCAGAAACTGGGGAAGTTTGCCCCGAGCATCCAGCACCTCGACACCCAGGACACGACCGTCCGCCAGGAAATCGAGATTGATCATGCCGCCCACACCGATGGGATCGCACGGATACATGTGCACCGACCGCGGCTCCGTAGCCGGGTCGGTGAAGTAGACGTACGCCGCATTCGCTGAAGCGTCGTAGGTGACCTTGAGGTTCGCCACTGTTCGGCGTGTCCCTTCCCGAACATTCCGCGCGCCACGACGACCGCGCCTGCTCAAGGTAGCGGCAACCGGCCGTCTCCATCAGAACCCTTCAACCTCCCCCTTCAACGCCGCCGCGCGAAAGGCCTCCGCGAGACGCACCGCGGCGTCCGAAGGGCGGCCCGGGAGGCGGGCAAGCAAGATGCGCCGCCGTTCGGAAGGCCCTCCCCGGACGGGAAGGACGCGGACGCCGGACGGGAGGACCGGAGTGAGGACGGTAGGCACGGTCGTGATGCCGCAACCGGCGGCGACGAGGTGGAGCTTGGCGAGCCAGTCGCGCGCGGTGTGGGCGATGTCGGGGCGCTCGTCGAGGCCGGGCCAGACGCCCATGACGTGCTCGTTGCGCGAGCCGGCGATCCAGCGCTGGCCGGACAGGTCGGCGACGTCGATGAACTCGCCGCGTGCGAGGGGGTGGGTGGTGGGCACGGCGACGCACAGGCTGCGCTCGGCGAGGGTCTGCACCTGCAGCGCCGGGGTTTCGCTGTCCGGCGGGCGGAAGGGCGGCGTCGACGCGATCAGCGCCAGGTCCAGCGTGCCCGCGCGCAGTGCGCGGACCAGCGCGGGGGTGCTGCCTTCGCGCGTGGTCACGGTGATGCCCGGGTGCGTGCGACGCAGTTCCGCCAGCGCGCGGGGCACCAAGGCGGCGCCGGCGCTGGCGAACCAGCCGAGCCGGACGCTGCCGTGACCGTCGGGCAAGCCGACGAGGTCGCGCGCCGCGGCGTCCACCTCGTCGACGACGGTGGCCGCGCGGCGCACGACCAGCCGACCGGCGGGTGTGAGGCGCACACCGTCGTGACGGCGTTCGACGAGCGGGGTGCCCGCGGCGCGCTCCAGTGACGCGATCTGGCGGGAGACGGCGGACTGCGTGTAGCCGAGGGCGGCGGCCGCGGCGGTGAACGAGCCCCGCTCGGCCACCTCGCGGAACACCCGCAGCGCGGTGAGCGACGCGTCGGTGAAGGCCATGACTATTACGCATAGCAGACTTGACGAACTTTCGCTGGCAGCATGCCCGGTGACTGCTTAGCGTGAAAGTATGACCTTGATCCAGACTCCCTTCGGCTTCGCCAGCACAGCGGCGGACGTGGCCGAAGGCATCGACCTCAGCGGGCGACGCGCGGTGGTGACCGGGGCGTCGTCCGGAATCGGCGTGGAGACCGCTCGCGCCCTGGCCTCGGCCGGCGCCGAGGTGACCCTTGCCGTCCGCGACGTCGCCGCCGGCGAACGCACGGCGAAGGACATCGCCGCGAGCACCGGCAGCACCGCGGTGCGCGTCGCGGAGCTGGACCTCACCGACCCGGCCTCGATCGCCGCCTTCACGTCCACTTGGGACGGTCCGCTGCACATCCTCGTCGCCAACGCCGGCGTGATGGCGAGCCCCGAGCAGTACACCGAGCACGGGTGGGAGTGGCAGTTCGCCACCAACCACATCGGACACTTCCTGCTCGCCACCGGACTGCACCCCGCGCTGGCCGCAGACGGCTCGGCGCGCGTCGTCGTGGTGAGCTCGAGCGGGCACCAGCTCTCCCCGGTGGTGTTCGACGACGTGAACTTCGCCTTCCGCCGCTACGATCCATGGCTCGCTTATGGACAGTCCAAAACGGCCAACGTGCTCTTCGCCGTAGAGGCCACGCATTGCTGGGCTCGGGACGGCATCACGGCGAACGCCGTCATGCCGGGCGGGATCTTCACCAACCTGCAGCGCCACACGAGCGGACGCGGCAGTGGGACCGTCCCGCCCGAACTGATGAAGACCCCCGAACAGGGTGCGGCGACGT
This sequence comes from Amycolatopsis sp. NPDC050768, assembly GCF_040654155.1. Classification (NCBI taxonomy): domain Bacteria; kingdom Bacillati; phylum Actinomycetota; class Actinomycetes; order Pseudonocardiales; family Pseudonocardiaceae; genus Amycolatopsis; species Amycolatopsis sp. NPDC050768. Next base: position 280,591 of record NZ_JBFAHL010000011.1, on the reverse strand, counting down.
CGGTCCTGGTCGCCGCGTCACCGCTACTGGAGGGAATCGGCGGTCGGTACTTTGTGGACTGCGCGGAGACCCCGACCATCGACCGGCGCGGGGAAGCACCGCAGTTGCACGGTGTCGCGCGCTACGCCCTCGACCCCGATGGCGCCGCGCGGCTGTGGGAGCTCACGGAAGGTCTGGTGCGAGCATGACCGTCGCACTGGTCACCGGAGCCACACAAGGGCTGGGCCTGGCGCTCGCCGAGGGTCTCGCGCAGCGTCTGTCCACCCAGGACACCGTCTACCTCACGGGACGGGATCTCGGCCGGGTCGGTGAGGCCGTGGAGTCGCTGCCCGCGGGCGGGGCGACGGTCCGAGGCGAACTGCTCGACGTGGCCGATCCCGCGTCCGTCACCCGGCTCGCCAAGGTGCTGAGCGATCGCTACGGCGGGGTCGACGTCGTGTTCGGCAACGCCGTGATGCGCATCGGTCCCGACGACGACCCGCGGGAGATCGTGGGCCCCTACACAGAAGTCAACAACTTCGGTACGACGAGGCTGTTGCGGGCGTTCGCCCCACTGCTGCGGGACGGCGGCAAACTGCTCGTCGTCGCCAGCTCGCTCGGCACGCTGCACTACCTGGCGCCCGTCCTGCACGATCGCTTCGACGGCCTGGCCTCGCTGGACGACGTCGACAAGGCCGTCGCGAGCTGGCGCGACGCGGTCGCGGACGGCAGCGCCCGCGCCGGTGCGTGGCCCGGGTTCGTGAACATCCCGTCGAAGATCGGGCAGGTCGCGGCTGTACGTGCGCTCGCCGCGGTGCACCGCGCGAGCGACGCGGAGCGCGGGATCCTGCTCGCGGCGGTGTGCCCGGGGATGATGAACACGCCGACGTCGGCGCTCTGGTGGGACGTCAGCACGGCGCCCACTCCGGCCGCGGCGGCGGTGCCGCTCCTCGACCTCGCCCTTTCGCCCACGGACCCCGATCACTACGGCCAGTTGATCCGCTACGGAGCCGTGTTGCCGTGGGCGCCGGGCTAACGTGGTCGTAAAGCGACAGCGGGATTCGCGCCGACGAAGGGCGCGCGCGCCGCGTGGTTGGCCGATAAGCAGGCGAAGAGCGCCGAGCCGATCGACCTCGTCGGGCACGACGGGGGTGCGCTGCTGGGGCGCTGTCACAGGATCGTGACGTTCCGGTCGAGGTGCGCGCACACAGGGTGAGGAGTCTGAGCGGGTTCTGTGATCCACAGGTGAGAGGGAGCCCGGTGAAACTCCGAAGTGTGCTGGCCGTCGTGGCGGCAGCGTTGTCCGTGACCGCGTTGGGTGTTGCTCCGGCATCAGCGATTGTTGGCGGAGTCCCATCGCCGCGTGCGTATCCGTTCACCGGGTCGCTGAACCGGCCGGCCGACTCGCCGCGGCCCGACGGGCACGTGTGCGGGGTGACGCTGGTCGCGCCGCAATGGGTGGTGACGGCGTCGCACTGCGCGCGCAACGATCTCGAGACCCAGGTCGGTTACCCGCACGACTGGTCGGTGCGGCTGGGCTCGGTGAGCGCGACGTCCGGCGGTGAGGTGATCGCGGTCGAGAAGTTCGTGCGACGTTCGAACGGCACCCTCCCGCACATCTTCGGCAAGGACATCGCGCTGCTGAAGCTGGCACACCCGGCGAAGGCTGCGCCGATCAAGATCAGCGCGAAGGCCCCGGCGCCGGGCACGGGCGCGCGCATCATGGGCTGGGGCATGACCTGCGACCAGTCCGCCCCGCAGTGCTACCCCGACCACCTGCTCGAGGCCGACACTGTTGTCCAACCAACATCGACGTGTCTGGTTTCGCTCAGCGACCTGTGCATCGGCGCACTCGACGGCAAGGTGGGCCCCACCAACATGGACTCCGGTGGCCCGGCGCTCGTTAAGGAAGGCGGCGCTTGGACGTTGGCCGGTGTCGTCAGCGGTGGCGACAACGGGCCGGGGATCTACACGAACGTGCCCGCGTATGCCGACTGGGTGCGCGAGACCATCGCGGAACGCCACCCGACGCTTGAGGGCGCCGTGAACCTGGGCTCGTGCGCGGGGTCGCTGGTCCGCAAGGCCGGCGCCAGTCCGGACGACCCCGGCCTGCTGCTGACCAACGGCCACTGCATTACCGGCGACCACCCCGCCGTGGGCTCGGCGGTGACGGAGCGCACGGAGGCCCGCGATGCCGCGGTGGTGTCCGCGTCGGGCGGGATCAAGGCGACCCTGCGCACCACGAAGCTGTTGTACGCCACCATGACCGGCACCGACGTCGCCCTGTACCAAGTGGACAAGACCTACGCGCAGCTCGCCGCCGCCGGCGCAAAGGTCTTCGAGCTCGGCACGCGCGAACCCCAGCAAGCCGACCAGCTCGACGTGCTTTCGGGCACACACCTGAAGGCCTGGGCGTGTTCGGTCGCGAACATCGTCCCGGAACTCCGCGAGGGCGGCTACACGCAGCACAACGCGATCCAGTACAGCGAAGACTGCACCCCCGGCAGCGGCGACTCCGGCTCGCCGGTGCTCGACCCGCACACCGGCAAGGTCGTGGGCATCCACAACACGTCCAACAGCTTGGGCAAGGTGTGCGATGTGGACAACCCCTGTGAGGTAGACGAAAACGGCGTCATCACCGTCCACATGGGCCGGTCCTATGGGCAGCAGACCGCCGGGATTCCGGCTTGCCTCGGGGCTGGGTCGACGGTGGATCTTTCGTTGGCGGGATGTGGGTTGACGAAGCCGAAGGCATGAGTTGCCGGGGTGGCCCCGGGCCTTTCATGGCGCGGGGCCACCCCCATTTTGCGGTGAGATCCCCGCATTCGACGGTCACGGAACCCTGCCGCAACGCGATTTCGTGGGAACACCCGGTGTCGGTCGGCAGGATCTCGTCGAGGAGGACCGCACCGAGGAGCTCCCGGGTGGACCTGGTGGAGAACGACAGGCCGGTGACTCTCGTCCCAACGCAGCGAAACAAACCTCATCAACGAAGCCTGCCTGCCTGGCCGAGGCGCTTCCTCGGGAGCACGGATCACCCTACAGTGCCCCAAAAGGGATAATTGGGATGATCACGAGTGGATCTCCGAGACCGGGATCTCCCCGAAGATCGGGCAGGATTCGGGACATGCGTTTACCCAGAAGACTCATCGCCGTCGCCTTCGTGGTGGCGGCCGCCGCGGGGTGTGCCGCCGGCGGTGCGGCGACCACAGTGGAGGGACCCTCGACGACGTCGTTCGTGGCGGCGGCGTCGCCGGAGCGGCTCAGTGCGGCGTGTCCGTTTCTGGACTCGGGCGAAGTCCAGCACGCACTCGCGGACGGCAACAGCTTCGAAAGCACTGAGGAAGAACCCGATACGCAGAGTGGTGTCACCCTGTACGCCTGCTCGTATCACCGCGCCCTCGATTCGCATGCCACCCTGGTGGAGCTGGGCGTCGGCGATGCGCCGGGTTTCGACTCGCCGAAGGCTGCTTTCCAGGGTTCGGCCCGAGGCTGCGCCGACGAGCCCAAGCCGTTCACCGACGACGCCGTCTACTGCACCACCTCCCAAGGCAGTACCACCATCACCATCGCCAAACGGAGTCACGGCCGGATCCGGGTCGCCCAGCTGGGATTCCGCCGCGCTCCCAGCGACGCGTTCCTCGACGCCTACGCCGCGCTGGCGAAGACCGTCGCCGGGAGGTTGTGATCAGCGGAGCGCCGGGGCCAGCGACACGAGGTGGTCGATGCCCGGGCCGAATTCCGTGCCCACTGGGGAAAGCAGGGTGACGTGGTCGGCGCCGGCGTCGAGGTGGGCTTGGACGGCGGCGGCGACGTGGTTCGGGCCCTCGAACGCGACGAGGGTCCGGACCAGGTCGTCGGTGGGCTCGGCCGGGTAGCCGAGGTCCGCGAGTGTTGTGCGGAAAGCGGTGCGGCTGAGCCAGTTCGAGACGGTTTGACGGGCCGTCTCGAACGAGTCCGCGATCGATTGCGCGACGACGAGGAGTTTGTCCGGGCCCAGGACCCGTCGGGCGAGAGCCGTGTGCTGCGGCGGCAGGCCGGCGGGGAGCGCGCCGTCGGCGAGGTCGGCGGCGAGGGTGAGCATCTTGGGGCCGTTGGCGCCCAGGATGAGTGGGTACGGGGCATCCGCGGCGGGTGGCCGGGTTTCCGCCGCCATACCCTCCACATAGGACCGCATGGTGGCCAGCGGAGTCCCGAACGGACGGTCCACACTCGATGCCTGCTGCGGGTAGCCGACGCCGAGGCCGAGCGTGAACCGGCCGGGGAAAGCCTGCGCCAGGAAGGAAGCGGCTGCGTGCGCGGTCTGGGGCGCCCGGGCCCAGATGTTGGCCACGCAGGTGCCGAACGCCAGCGTCTCGGTGGCGCCGAGGAGCACCGCCAGCTGGGCGAGGGCGTCTTTGCCGATGACCTCGTTGGTCCACGCCGCGTGGTAGCCGGCGCGTTCCAGGCGGCGCACGGCGGTGCGCTGGTCGTCGGCCGAAGGGGTGCTGGTGAAGGTGACCGGCAGGCACACGCCGACTGGGCCGGCTCCGAACGTCGCCATCAGCGGGAGAAGTAGTGGCCGGCGTCCAAATCGGACAGCAATCCGGGATGAGCGGGGTGCCAGTCGAACAAGTCCTGGGCGCGGGCGCTCGACGCCGGCATGTCCGCGGCGAAGATCGGCCCCAGCCAGCCGAAGTGCTCGGCCGCCTGCTCGACCGGGACGGACTCGACCGGCAGGCCCAGGTGCTTGCCGATGCGCTCGGCGATCTCGCGCACGGGGATGCCCTCGTCGCCGACGGCGTGCAGGCGCGTGCCCGCCGGGGCGTGCTCGAGGGCCAGGCGGTAGAGGCGCGCGGCATCCAGGCAGTGGACGGCAGGCCAGCGGTTGGCGCCGTCGCCGGGGTAGGCCGAAACCTCTTGCGTTCGAGCGGTTTCGATGAGCAGGGGGACGAAGCCGTGGCGGTCCTCGTCGCTGTGGACCGACCGCGGCAGGCGCACGACGGAGCCGCGGACTCCCTGCGTTGCCAACGAAACCACGATCTCTTCGGACGCGAAACGACCAGCCGCGATGCTGCCGCCTTCGGGGATGGTGTCCTCGGTCGCCACGCCGTCGGGGGTGGCCGGGGTGCCGGAGCTGATCACGAACGGGCGGCCGGTGCCGGCCAGGGCTTCCCCGATCGTCTCGATCGCGAGGCGGTCGGTGCCGACGGAGCGCTCGAAGTCGCTGAAGTCATGGACGAACGCGGTGTGGACCACCCCGTCCGCCGCGGCGGCGCCGGTGCGCAGGCTGTCGAGGTCTTCGAGGCTGCCGCGGTGGGCCTCGGCGCCGGCCGCGGTCAGCTTGGCGGCCGACGCGTCGGAGCGGGCCAGGCCGAGCACCTGGTGGCCGGCGCCGAGCAGCTCGCGAACGACCGCGGAGCCGATGAACCCGGTCGCTCCGGTAACAAACACACGCATGGTGTTGCTCCTCAAACAAGGGATGTTCTGGTCCTTCCACCCTGCCGTCGTATTCCGCACATCGGCCAATGAAACCTTCGTATCGCGCAATACGCTTCGTGCATCACCGCAGGTAGAATAACCACATGCCCGAACATCCGGTCGACCTCGACCTCCGGCTGGTGCACTGCTTCACGGTCGTCGCGGAGCACAAGCACTTCGGCCGCGCGGCCGAAGCCTTGCACGTGACGCAGCCTTCGCTAAGCCGTCAGATCCGCCGTCTCGAGCAACAGCTCGGCGCGCGGCTGCTGGACCGCACGCCGCAGGGCAGCCGGCTCACGGAGGCGGGTGCGGTGTTCCTGCCGCAGGCGAAGGCGTTGCTGCGCACCGCGGCCCAGACCATCGCGCGCACGCGGGCCGCCGCGCAGCCCAGCCGGCTGGCCGTCGGGTACGCGGGCGGGCTCATCGTCACGCCCGCCGTGCGGGAGATGCGCCACCGGCATCCGGACGCCGACGTGCAGACGCTGCACGTCGCGTTCGACGACGTGCCGACTGCGCTGCTGGAGCACCGCGTCGACGTCGTCGTGAGCCGGCTGCCGTTCGCGACCGAGGGACTGCACGTCACGGTGCTTTACGACCAGCCGCGTGTGGTTATTCTCCCACTGGATCACCGGCTGGCCGGCAAGGAATCGGTGAGCATCAACGACATCGCCGACGAACCCCTGCCCCGCGTGCGCGACTCCGATCCGGCGTGGAGTGCGTACTGGCGCGTCGAACCGCGGCCCGACGGCCGGCCGGCGCCCGACGGGCCCGTGATCGAAGCCCTGGAGGACAAGTTCGAGCTCGTCGCGGCCGGTCAGGCCGTGGCCATCTCCGCAGGCCACGACGTGCGCTTCCTGCGTCCCGACCTGACGTCGGTGGTGCTGGAGGACGTCGAACCGGCGCACGTCGTGCTCGCCACCCGCGCCGACGACCGCAGCCGCCTCGTCGCCGCTTTCCGGAAGTACGCGCAAACACACCTCACGGGCCGCTAAGGTGAACGGGAGTTGAACGAAAGGGTTGCCACCGTGCGCTGACTCCCCGCTCTCGCGGCCGGACCGCCGCTCTCGCGACACGACCCCGTTCCTGCGCACCCCGAGGGACCCCGATGAGCACCGAGAACGACACCGTGCGGCAGTGGCGAGCGCCGAAAACGGTGGCAGAACTGGTAGCCGGCCCGGCCTGGACCGTCGAGCGCAGCCCCACGACCGGCCAGTGGAGCACCGCGGAGTGGCGCCACGGCTCCTGGCAGATCGGCCTGACGCCCGTGCGCCAAGGCGTGGTCGCGGCCATGCTGTGGTCGCAGGACAAACTGGTGGAACACACGCGCGGCGGCGAGGCCACGATCTGCGCGACGGTGACCGGCTGGCTGGAGGAGATCGCGCGCAAAGCGTGACTCGGGAGTTGCGGCGGCTGTCGCTATAGGCCGGATGCGGCTCGTGCATGTCGGGGCGGGCGGGGGCGTGAACGGCAGGCCCTCAGCCAGGCAGTCGCGCTTTCTTCGCTGTGCCCCGCACAGGTTCGCTCGCGACTCATGGAACCCCATCAAGCAGCGGGGTGAACGTCGGAACTTCAGCGAGGCAGTTGTGCCGGCTTCCTGCGCCTGGGGCCAGTTCGCTCGCGGTTCACGGAATCCGATCAAACGGAGCGGTGAACGTCGGAACTTCAGCGAGGCAGTTGCGCCCTCTGCAGCGGCGCCCCACGCAGGTTCGCTCCGAGCCCGCGGAACCCGACCGAGCGGCGGCGGGAACACCGGGACCGCGACGAGAAGCGGTTACGCGGGCTCTCCCGCGCCACATGCCAGTCCGAGGCCTGGCTCGCCGCGCGGCGCTGACCGCGTCAGCCGGGGAGGGTGGTGCGGGAAACCCCGCACCACCTCCACCTCAGCGGTCGCCAGCGGTTCTCAGTACGCCTCGGGGTCGTCGACCACGTGGACGGCGGCTTCCTCCGCGGAGGCGGCGCCGCCGTCGATGCCGACGTCGGAAGCGTACAGCTCGTCGTCGGAGTCTTCGCCGGAGCCCTCGTCGGCGGCGACGAGGCGGCCCGCGCGGAAGTCGCCGAGTTCGCCGTCGATGAGTTCGCCGTCGGTGTCCTCGCTGTCGCCGAGGTCGTCGCCTTCCTCGGGCTGCACGTCGGGCACCTCGCGGGCGAGGCGGCCCTCCCAGCTTTCGCCTTCGCGCTCTTCCTCGGGCGTGGTGCCGAACTCGTCGACCTCGTACGGCTTCTCCGGCGGCGAGTAGCCCTCGTCGTACGGATCGCCGTCCTCGAGGGTGTCTTCAGGGTCGAGCACGCCGGTGTCGGCGTTGTCCTCGATGTCGTCGTCCACGGACGGCTCCTCTCTCCGGGCGCACCCAGTCTCGCGCCCGAGTCGGGAAGTTACCAGGCGAGCCCGCGGGCGCTTGTTCAGCGCGGCTGGAGGATGCCGGACGAGATCGTCGACGCGGTGAGGTGCTTGTAGCCCACGCTGGGGAAGTAAACGAGCAACTCGTGTTCGTCCTGGGACAACAGTTGTCCGTCTCCCCACAGACGGTGGTGCACGGGGGCACCACCGGAGACCTCGGCGCGCTGGCGTTCGGTGGTGTGTGCCGCACGGTCGTTGTCGCAGTTTTCACACGGCGGTGTGTAGTTCTCACCGAAGTATGCGAGAAGTTCCGCACGACGGCACCGCGTGCTTTCCGCGTATGCGCGCGCGGCCTCGATCCGGCTGGTGAGCACGGCCTGGCGGCGCCGGTCGAGGTCGACGAGCTGGTCGGCGAGCTCGGCCGGTGGTGTGAGTTCTTGTTCGCACTCCACCACGCGGTGGTGACCCGACCCCCTGACGCCGACGAAACCCAGCTCCACCAGCTCGTTGACCACCCGCTCGACGGCGTGAGCGGGCACCCCGGCGCTGGCTGTCAGGTCGGTGAGCGTCGCTTGCCGAGGCGAGTTCTCGACCGCGTCGACCACCAGGTGCACGGTCTCCTCACCCAGGTGTGTGCGGGCGGCGAGCAGGCGTGGGATGCGGATGGTGCGCGGGTCGTGCACGAGGACGGCCACGGCGGGCTCCCCGTCGCGGCCGGCGCGGCCGATCTCCTGGTAGTAGTCGTCGATGCTCGCGGGCACACCGGCGTGCACGACCGTGCGGATGTCGGGCTTGTCGATCCCCATCCCGAACGCACTCGTGGCGACGACGACGTCCAGCTTGCCGGCGAAGAAGTCGTCCTGCACCTGCGCGCGGGCGGCCGCCGTCATGCCGCCGTGGTAGGGCGCGGAGCGGAAAGCGTCGAGGCGCAGGCGGTCGGCGAGGGACTCGCAGCGGGCGTGGGTGAGGGCGTAGACGAGCGCGGGGGTGTCGTGCTGGATGAGGACGTCGACGCACCGGTCGTCGACGGCCCGCGCCTCCGGTTTGCTGGGCTGCGTCGGGCGCATCGAGAGCGAGATGTTGGGCCGGTCGAAGTCCGCGACCACCACCTGCGCATCGCGCATCCCCAGCCGGCGCGTGATGTCCGCCTGCACGGGCGGCGACGCCGTGGCCGTCAACGCGAGGACCGGCGGCCGGCCGAACTCGGCGATCGCGTCGGTCAGCCGCAGATACTCGGGGCGGAACTCCTGTCCCCATTCGCTCACCAGATGTGCTTCATCCACCACGAACAACGTGACATTGGTGATCGCCGCACGCGTCTCGGCGTTGGTGAGCTGCTCGGGGCCCAGGAAGACGAAGTCCAGCTCGCCCTTCTCCAGCCGCGCCAGCGTCTCGCGGCGCTCGTGGACCTTCTGACTGGAGTTGAGGAGCTCGGCGTTGATGGTGCGGTCGCCGTAAGGGCGTCCCGCGATGGACCGCAACTGGTCGCGCTGCAAGGCGATGAGCGGCGAGATGACCAGCGTCAACCCACCGAGGGCGAGGCCGGCGACCTGGTAGATGGCGCTTTTCCCGCTGCCCGTGGGCAGCACCGCCAACGTGTCCTGCCCCGCCACGACCGCGTCGGCCGCCTGCACCTGTGAGGGCCGAAGTGCGAAATCGAACAACGCACCCGCGACGTCGGTGGGATTCGGACGTGAGCTGGTCATGGTGTCAAAGGTACTGCCGGCCCGGGCTGCCCGGCCGTCACCACGACCAGGCAGCCCGGAACCCGGTCAGTGAAGCTGCTCGGCCCAGTTCGCCGGCAGGCGGTCGGCCGGGCCGGGGGCGGCCTGCGTGAGCGGGTGGTGCGTCGGGGCGGCCAGTTCGGGGCCGCGTTCGTACATCACTTCCTCGACGTAGTCCCAGAACCACTCCTCGCCCGGCTCGAAGCTGCGGACGATGCGGTGGCCGGACGAGGCGGCGTGCGCACTGGCGTGCTGGCCGGGCGACGAGTCGCAGCAGCCGATGTGGCCGCACTGCGCGCAGCGGCGCAGGTGGAACCACCAGCCCTGCGGACTGGCCGCATCACACTCGGCGCAGCCGTTGCCGCTCGGCGCCACCGCGGGGTCGACACCCTCCACGTGTTTCTCCTTTGCGCGAAAAGTCCTGTGGCACCAGCTTAATCACAACCGCGGCGCCTGCTCGGCCAGTTGCCAGAGGTACAGGCACGCCAGCGTGCGGTACGGCCGCCACGGCTCGGCCAGGCGCGTGAGCTCCGCGGGCGTCGGCCGGGCGGCCAGCCCGTAGGCCCGCTCGACGCTGCGGCGCAGCTCGAGATCACCGGTCGGCAGCACGTCAGGGCGGTGCAGGTGGAACATCAGGAACATCTGCGCGGTCCACACGCCGATGCCCTTGACCACGTCGAGCTGCGCGACAACCTCGTCGTCGGGCAGCTCGTTCAGCGCGTCGAGGTCGAGGCGGCCCGCCAGGATGCAGTCGGCGAGCGAGCGCAGGGACACCGTCTTCGCGCGCGACAGGCCGGCGGCCGGGCGCAGCTGCTCGGGATCGTCGGCCAGCAGCTCCTCCGGCGTCGGCAGCCGGCCACCGAAGCGGTCCTTCAGCTTGCGGAAGATGGAGCGCGACGCGTGGATCGAGATGTTCTGGCTGACGATCGCGCGCACGAGCACGCCGTAGTTGTCCTTCGGGATGTCCGGGTCGCCGGCCAGCGCGGGGTCGGGCGGCAGCTGGGGCGGCGGCCCGACGATCTCGTCCATGACCCGGCCGAGGACCGGGTCGGCTTGGCGCAGATGCTCCTCGGGTGTCATCAGCGGGATGTTACGCCAGGTCAGACGGGGTCTAGATCGTCTGCGTCATGCCGCCGTCGAGGATGATGTCGGCGCCCGTGAGGTTGCCGACGCGACCACTGGCCAGGAACGTCACCAGGTCCGCGACCTCCTCGGGCCGCGTGAACCGGCCGGTCACGGAGTCGGCGGCCGCCTTCGCCGCGACGTTGCCGGGCTCCGCGCCCACGGCGCCCCCGACCGTCTCGGCGACGCCGCCCTTGCCCAGCCACAGGTCCGTGGCGACCGGGCCCGGGCTGACCGTGTTCACGCGGACGCCGCGCGCGCCGACTTCCTTCGACAGGGACTTGAAAAAGCTGAGGCACGCCGCTTTCGCCGCGCTGTAGTCGATCACCAGAGGGTCGGGCAAGGTCGCGTTGACCGAGCACACCGTGACGATCGCGCCGGTCCGCTCCAGCAGCGACGGCAGCGCCGCCCGCGTGGTGCGCACGGCCGACATGAAGTCGAGGTTCAACGTCGCCAGCCAGTCTTCGTCCGTGACGGAGGCGAAGCCGTCGGGCCGGGGCCGCACGGCGCCGACGTTGTTGACCAGGATGTCGATCCCGCCCACGCGCGCCACGGCCTCCTCGACCACCCGCGCCGCGCCGTCCGGCGTGCCGAGGTCGACCGCCACGGTCTCGACGGGCAGTTCCTTGAGGTCCCCGTCGACGTTGCGCGCCGCCGCGACGACCTGAACGCCCTCCTCGACCAACGCCCGCGTCACCGCCAGCCCGATCCCCCGGCTCGCACCGGTGACGAGCGCCGTCTTGCCGCGCAGCAGCAGGTCCATCGGAGACTCCTTCAAGCGTCGGTCGTGCTTCTCGGGAGAAGCCTAGGCGGGGTGCCAAGCCGGGGGCCACTGCTGCTGAATACCCGGCTGCAATCGTTCACAATGGGAAGGGCAACGGCAATTCGGGTCAGTTCGTGCGCAAAGGCGCCGTGGAACGCCGGTTGACCAACTCGACCGGCAGCACGATCGACCGGGGACCCTGCTCGGGGTTTTCGAGGTTGTCGACGAGAAGTTTCGCGGCTTCGCGACCCAAGTCGTACTGCGGAATGCGGATGGTCGTCATCGGCGGGGAAACGTGGTCCATGAACGGGGTGTCGTTGAAGCCGATGATGCTCACGTCGTGCGGGCACGTCATTCCGTGTTCGCGCAACGCGTCGTAACAGCCGAGCGCGATCAGGTCGTTTCCGGCGACGATCGCGGTGAAGTCGATCTTCTCGTCGCGCAGGAGTCCACTGAGGACACGGTGACCCTCGCGTTGCGACCACGCGTCGCACTGCGCCACACGTTCGGGCCCGCGGTCGAGGCCGTGATCGGCGAGGCCCTGCACGAAGGCGCGCTTGCGGTGCACACCGGTCGACAGATCTTGCGGACCCGCCAGGTGGACGATCTTGCGGTGGCCCAGCTCCACGAAATGACTGAGCGCGAGGCGGACGCCGTGGTCGTCGTCGGCCGTGACCGACGGGATGTCGCGGCGGTCGACGGTGCGGTTGACCAGCACGAGCGGGTGGCCCTGGCCGGCCATCTGCTCGACGGTGTCGTCGTGGAGGCGCGACCCGGCGGAGATGAACCCGTCGACGCCGCGCGAGAGGAACGCTTCGATCGACGCGGCCGTGATCTTCGGGTCGTCGTCGGTGTTGGCGATCCACGTGCTGTAGCCGCGCTCGCGCAGGATGTCCTCGGCGCCGCGCACGATCGGTGGGAAGATCGGGTTGGTCAGGTCCGGCAACAGGATGCCGATCGCCATCGACCGGGCGGTGCGGAGCGTGCGGGCGCTGAGGTTGCCGGAGTAGCCGAGCTCAGTGGCGGCGCGGAGCACGCGGTCGAGCGTCGCGCTGTTCACCAGGTGGCGACTGGTCTCGTTGAGGGCCCTCGACGCGGTCGCGACGTGGACCCCGGCGCGCGCGGCCACGTCCTTCAAGGTCGCTCTTCGCACGACGGCAGTATACGCAGAGGTGCCGAGCGGCCCGCCCATTTCGGGTGCGATTTCCGCGCCGGTCTCGACGCAACGGGCGCGAGTGCCGCAGATTGCCCTGCAAACGATTGCAATCAGCGTGGAGTGCTCACCCAGCGCGCCGACTCGTTGATCAGCCGTGCACTGATGAGGCCAGCCGCGTTGGTCACCGACGCGCGGGCCGACGCCACGACGGCCGTGGTGAACATCGTCGCGGGGCCGGCCAGCGAGACGCCGCCGACCGCGTGGCCCGACGCGTCGAAAATCGCCGCCGCGACGGACATCCGGTCCTTCTGGAACGACCTCGACGCGAGAAACCCGTCTTGCCGCGCGCGGACGAGCTCGGCTTCGAGCTCGTCGAGGTCGGGCGGCGGCGTCGAGCTCTCCGCACAGCACTTCTCCACGTGGGCCACGACCTTGTCGAACGGCAGCCACGACAGCGCCGCCTTGCCGCACCCGGTGAGGTGCGCGGGGGCGCGCTGGCCGACGCGGTTGTGCATCGGGACCTTGCAGGTGCTGGCGTTGCGATCGAGGTAGACGACCCAGCCCTGCGTGAGCTGGCCCAGGTGCGCCTCCTGCTCGGGCGCGCGGACCAGGCGGTCGAGGATGCCTTCGGTCGCGCGGACGAGGCCGGTGCGTTCGATGATCTGGCCGGCGAGCTCCAGCAGCAGCGGGCCGAGCTGGTAACCGTTGCCGGAATCCTCCAGCATGCCCTCGGCGACGAGGGTGCGGCACAGCTCGTGGGCGGTGCTGCGCGGGATGTCCGCGCGGGCCGAGACCTGCCGGACCGACAGGACACCCACCGTGGGCGAGAAGGCGCGCAGCACCTTGCAGGCCTTCACCACCGAAGCGACGCCACCACGCGTTTCATCCATCCGCCCACGATAGGTGGGGTGCCGGTGTTTTCGCCGGGAAGTGTCCGGCTCTGCCGGACTGCTTCGGCAGTGTTCGCCGATCACAACCAGGTGTTCATTCCCGAACGCCAGATGTCCCCCATCGCACCATTCTTGGCGGAGACACCACAAGGAGCCGCATCGCTGTCACAGATCGCGGCCACGTCTTGTCTCAGCTCTCGGAAGGACAACCGATACCAGGTCCGTGAAGGAAGCTCATGAGCGTGGAACATTCGCACCACCTGCCGAACCCCAAGTCGAGCGCGCCGCCGCCGAAGATCGAGCTGGTGGCGACCGCGGAGGGGGCCCCGGCGGCGCCCGAGGGGGCCGTGCCGATGACCATCCTGGTCACATTGCCACCCGGGAGTGACGGGGCACCGCCGCACCGGCATTCCGGGCCGGCCTTCGGGTACGTACTCAAGGGTGAGATCATCTTCGAGCTCGAAGGTGACCCGGAGCGCGTCGTCAAGGCCGGGGAAGCGTTCTGGGAGCCCGGGTTCGACGTGATCCACTACCAGGACGGCAACAATCTCGACGACGCCGAGTCCCAGTTTGTCGTTACGATGTTCTGCGCGCCGGGACAGCCGATGCTCATCCCGGTGAGCGACGAGGAGCTCGAGCAGCGCAAGCACCTGCGAGCGCCCCGCCCGTGACCTGGAACGGGGGTCGGCCATGAAAGCCGGCCCCCCGCGGCAAGGAGCACCATGAACCTGATCACCCTCGCCAAGACCCACGCCGGGCTCGCGGCGCAGGCGTCCTCCGGGCGCAGCGCGGTGACCGTCCACGGTGGACACGAGCACGCTCTGCGCCAGACCGTGATGGCACTGAGCGAAGGCGAACAACTGCACGAACACGAACACCACGGCGGCGAGACCACCGTGCTCGTCCTGCTCGGACACATCCGCCTGGTCACCGGTACCGAAAGCCAAGGCGCGGCACCCGGCGATTTCCTCGTGCTCCCCGAGGGACGGCACCGCATCGAAGCCGAGACCGACGCGGCGATCCTGTTCACGAACGTCGTGCAACCCCAGTAAAAAAGGGGCTCTCCCGACCGGGGAGAGCCCCCTCAGGTCACTCGACCAGTTTCCCTTCCGAGGAAACCTCCCGCATCAACGCGGCGATCTCCGCAGGCACCGGCGGCAACGCTTCCCGGTCGATCCGCCCGGGCCCGGACCACACGAGGTTCACCCGCATCGACTCGTCCAGCTCCGGATAGTCCGAGCGGTTGTGGCAACCCCGCGTCTCGCGCCGTTCCACCGCGGCCTCCAGGGTCGCGCGGCAAGCCAGCGCCGAGGACTTCAGGTCGAACGCGTGCGCCAGGTCCTGGAACCCGGCCAGGTCCGGGTGGACCCCGACGTTCTTCATCCGATCCTCGAGCGCGTCCAGTTCGGACAGTCCCGCGAGCAGACCCTCCTCGTCACGTACGACACCCGCGTGCTCGGTCATCGTGTTGCGCAAGGAACGCTGCAGGGCCCGGACGTTCTCCGGACCGTCGGCCGCCAGGAGCTCGTCGACCTCACCGCGAGCCTCCGCCAGCGCGCCGGCGGAACGGCGTTGCGCGGACAGCGAAGCCGAGTACTCCGCCGCCGCCTCGCCGACGATCCGGCCGTACACCAGCAGCTCGATCAGCGAGTTGCCGCCGAGCCGGTTGGCGCCGTGCAGACCGCTCGCCGCCTCACCGATCGCGTACAGGCCTTCGACACCCGTGCCGTGGTCGGACGAGCGCACCCAAACGCCACCCATCGAGTAGTGCGCCGTGGGCGCGATCTCGATCGGGCTCTTCGTGATGTCGAGCATCTGCAGTTCCAGCAACGTCTGGTACACCCGCGGCAGCCGCTGCATGATCGTCTCGCGCGGCAGGTGCGACACGTCGAGCCACACGCCGCCGTTCGGCGTGCCACGGCCCGCCTTGATCTCGGTGTACGCGGCCAAAGCCACCCGGTCGCGTGTGGACAGTTCCTTCCGCTCCGGGTCGTAGCGGTCCATGAACCGCTCGCCCAACGCGTTGCGCAGCTGCCCGCCCTCGCCGCGAGCGGCTTCCGACACGAGTGTGCCCGCCGCGTTTTCCGGCTCCAGCAACCCGGACGGATGGAACTGCACCAGCTCGGGGTCGCGGATCCGGCCGCCGGCCAGCACGGCGAGACGGAACGAGTCGCCCGTGTTCTCGTCGCGCCGCGAGGACGTGCGGCGCCAGATGCGTGTGTGCCCGCCGGCGGCCAGGATCACCGAGTCGGCGTGGATCACGTAGCGGGTGCCGTTGTCGAGGTCGAAGCCGTACGCGCCGAAGACCACGTTGTCCTGCACCAGGATTCGCGTGATGTAGACGTTTTCGAGCATCCGCACGTCGAGCTGCGCCGCCCGGTTCACGAGCGTCCGCTGGATCTCCAGCCCGGTGTAGTCACCGGCGAACGCGGTGCGCCGGTAGGTGTGCGCGCCGAAGAACCGCTGGGAGATGCGGCCGTCGGCCTCGCGGGCGAAGGGCATGCCCCAGCGTTCGAGGTCCTCGATGCCGCGCGCGGCGTTCTGCGTGACGACCTGCACCGTGTCGGGGTGCGCCAGGAGGTAGCTCTCCTTGATGGTGTCGGCGGCGTGCTGCTGCCAGCTGTCCTCGGGGTCCATCGTCGCCAGCGCCGCGTTGATGCCGCCGGCGGCCAGAGTGGTGTGGGCGTCGCCTTTGGACCGCTTGCCGACCACGAGCACGTCGACGCCCCGCTCGGCCAGCTCGATCGCGGCGCGCAACCCGGATCCGCCCGTGCCGATCACCAGTACCGACGTCGCGACCTGCTGTTCTGTCATCGAGTTCCCTCCTAACGGGATGCGCGGGTGGCACCGGAACGGGACCACCCGCGCGAGGAATCACTTCCTGGGCGGGTTGGCCGGGAGCCAGTCCGCGAACTTGATCTGCCCGAGCTGGGCCCCCGCGTCGGGCAGCAGGCCCTTCGGCCCCGGCTTCTCGCCGAAGTAGCGGGCCTCGGGGTCGACGGTGACCTCACGCGGGTCGTTGCGGAAGGTCAGGGCCTCGCGCACCCAGCTCTCCATGGTGAAGACCTCGGGCCCGCCGATCTCGGTCATGCCGTTGAGCGGCGAGCCGGCGGCGACCTTCGCGACGGCACCGGAAACCTCGGACGCCGCGATCGGCTGGATGCCCGCGTCGGGGAGCTTGACCACGTTGCCCTCGGTGCCGCCGTCGGCGATCGCGCCGACGAACTCGAAGAACTGCGTGGCCCGCACGATGGAGTACGGCAGGCCGGAGTCCTTGATCAGCTCTTCCTGGGCGACCTTCGCGCGCAGGTAGCCGGATTCGGGCAGCCGGTCGCTGCCGATCACCGACAGCGCGACGAAGTGGCCCACTCCCGCGCCCTTGGCGGCCTCGGTCAGGTTCGTCGTGGCCGCGCGGAAGAACGCCATCACGTCGTCGTCGGCGAACGACGGCGAGTTCGATACGTCCACCACCACGTCAGCGCCCTGCAGTACTTCCTTGACGCCTTCGCCCGTCACCGTGTTCACGCCGGAGTTGGGCGACGCCGGCACCGCCTCGTGGCCGTGCTCAGTCAGCAGGCTCACGACCCGCGAGCCGATCAGGCCGGTACCGCCGATGACGACAATCCTCATGATGCGCCTTTCGCTGGGTGTCCCCGGCCGGCCCGGGGACTTCGCACCAGCCTCGACAAGGCGGACCGCGGATCTGTGACAGTGCCGCCACGGATCACCTGATCGGGTCACCTCCGGACACGAACGCGTCGCGCGGGTGCTCGACCGAGGCGAGCGACACGATGTCGCGGCCGAAGAACGCGGCCGTGAGCCAGATCGCGAGCACGCGGACCTTGCGTTCCCAGCTCGGCACGGCCAGAACGTGGTAACCGCGATGCATGAGCCATGCCAGCACACCCGTGATCACGATCCGGCGGTACTGGAAGATGCCCTTGCCGATGCCGAGCGTCGCGACGGAACCCAGCCCGTGGTGCACGTACGGCTTCGGTGTGCGCCCGCGAACATGCGCTGTGAGGTTTCGAGCAAGCAGCTTGCCCTGGCGCAACGCGTGTTGTGCGTTCGGCACCGTCCGCGCCCCCGCCACCGGCGACGCGAGGTCCGGCACGGCGGCGTCGTCACCCGCGCCCCACGCTCCGGGCACCGGGTCTGTCTCAGTGCCCACCCGCAGGTCGGCGCGCACGACCAGCAGGCCGCGCTCGTCGATCGGCAGGTCGGTGTGGTTGTGCACCACGGGGTTGGCGGCGTTGCCCGCCGTCCACACGATGAGTGCGGAATCGAACTCCTCGCCCGTCGAGAGCACCACGTGCCCGTCGACGGCCGAGCGCAGCTGCGTGTTGAGGTGCACGTGGGCGCCGCGCTGTTCGAGCGAGCGGACCACCCACCGCCCCGGCTTGTCGGTGACCTCGGGCAGGATCCGGCCTTGCGCCTCCACGAGGTGGAAGCTCAGCTCGTCGCGGCCGATCTCCGGGTACGACTTCAGCAGCGCCGTCGCCAGCGACAGCAGCTCCGCGAAGCCCTCGACGCCCGAGAAGCCGCCGCCGACGAACGTCACCGTGAGCAGCTTCCGCCGCGCCGGCCCCGGCTCGAGCGCCGACGCGCGGTCGAACGACGTCAGCAGCCGGTCGCGGATCGCGACGGCCTCCTCCACGTGCTTCATCCCGATCGCCTCCTCGGTGACGCCGGGGATCGGGAACTTGCGCGTGACGGCGCCGGCCGTCACCACGATCTCGTCGTACTCCAGCTCGAACTCCGGCCCCTCGACCGGCCGCACGACCACGCGGCGGTTCGCGTGGTCGATCTCCGTGACCGCCCCCGCCACGATCCGCGTGCGCTTGAGGTGCCGCCGCAGCGACACCGCCGCGTGGCGCGCCTCGATCGATCCGGCCGTGACCTCGGGCAGGAACGGCTGGTAGGTCATGTACGGCCGCGGGTCCACGACAGTGAGCTCCGCCTCCGAAGGCCGCAACCGCTTCTCGAGTCCCCAGGCCGCGTAGAAACCCGCATACCCGCCGCCGACCACCAGGATCCTGCGCATTTCGCTCCTCGCTCTCTCGCCCTGCACAGGAGAGACAAGACAGCGATGCCGGATGTGACAGGTTTGCCCCGTTCGAGTGGGCGCCGTCACGAGGTGGGCGCCCAACGGCGTCAGACCGAGGCAGGAGCCTCGGCGGCCAGGCCGGCGAGTGCGCCGTCCGCGATCGTCTGCAGGGTGATGCGGCCCGGGTTGGTCTTGGCGAGCACGTTCATGCCCTGCACGACGGCCACCAGCAGGGGCGCGGATTCAGGGCCCGCACCCCGACGGAGTTCGCCGGCGGCGCGGGCGCGGGTGAGGGCGCCGGCGAAGCTGGTGCGGAGGTTGGCGAGGTGCTGTTCGAACATCGCGGCCAGGGCGGGGTCGCGGTCGGTGAGTTCGACGAGCGAGTTGGTGACGAGGCAGCCCCAGCGGCGGCGGCCGTCGACCATGGCGTCGACGAGGTGGGCGAAGTAGTCGCGCAGGCCGCCCATCCCGCTGGGGGCGACGTTGAGCCGCTCGACGGCCTCGGCGGACACGGTTGCCGCGTAGGCGCGGAGTGCGGCGACGAACAGGGCGTGTTTGTTTCCGAACGCGGCGTAGACACTGCCGGGCTGGATGTCCATGGCCTGGCACAGCGCCTGGATCGACGTGGCGTCGTAGCCGCGCTGCCAGAAGATGTCCAGGGCGACGCCGAGGGCTTCGTCGACGTCGAAGGTGCGTGTGCGTCCCACGCCGTAATAGTAGAGTAAGCGTTCAAGAATATCGACAGCGCTGAACCAGCATGGTAGAAATCCAGGGCACGCAACTTGGATGAGCGACCAACTAAGGGGATCACATGCGGGTCGTGGTGATGGGCACCGGCGGAGTGGGCGGCTACTTCGGGGCACGGCTGGCCCAGGGCGGCCACGACGTGAGCTTCATCGCCCGCGGCAAGCACCTGGAAGCGTTGCGCACCAACGGGTTGAAGGTCGAGAGTGCCTTCGGCGACCTGCACCTGCCGAAGATCGACGTGACCGACGACCCGACACAGCTCGCCCCCGCCGATCTCGTGTTGTTCGGGGTGAAGCTGTGGGACACCGAGACGTCCGCGGAGCTCATCAAGCCGTTGCTCACCGAGCAGACGGCCGTGGTGTCGTTCCAGAACGGTGTGGTCAAGGACGACATCCTGCGCCGCGTCCTCGGGCCCGAGCACGTGATCGGCGGCGTCTGCTACATCGCCGCCACGATCGCCGAGCCGGGCGTCATCCGCCACACGGGCACGCTGCAGAAGCTGGTGTTCGGCGAGTACGACGGCACCATCTCGGCGCGTGTTCAGAAATTCCACGACGCGTGCGCGGAAAGCAACATCGACGTGGAGATCAGTACCGGCATCGAACAGACGATCTGGGAGAAGTTCGTGTTCCTGGTCGGCCTTTCGGGCACCACGAGCACCGCGCGCACCACGATCGGCCCGATCCGCGCCAACCCGCGCTCGCGGGCGTTCCTGCACGACGTGATGGCCGAGGTCCTCGAGGTCGCGCGCGCCCAGGGCGTGGCGCTGCCCGCCGACTACGCCGACGACCGGCTCGCCTTCACCGACGGTGTGCCCGAAGGCATGACCTCCTCGATGCACCACGACCTCGAACGCGGCAACCGGCTCGAGGTCACCTGGCTCAGCGGCGACGTCGTCGAGCGCGGCAAGGCGCTGGGCGTGCCGACGCCGTGCAACCGCGCCATCACCGACATCCTCGCCGTGCACAGCGAAGGCCACCGCTCATGAGTCTCACGGTCCGCTCGGTCGAAGCCACGCTCGTGCTGGTGCCGATGCGCCGGCCGCTCGGTACCAGCGCCGCGCGCGTCTCGGCGGCGCCGTTGCTGCTACTCGACCTGCACACCGAGGAAGGCGTGACCGGGCGGGCGTATTCGTTCTGCTACCTCGAAGCCGCCGGCCACGCCGCCGCCGCACTGGTCCGCGACGTGCACACCACGTTGGCCGGCACCGCGGCCGATCCCGCGGCCGTGCGGTCGACGCTCGAAGCGAGGTTCAAACTGCTCGGCGTGCAAGGGCTCGTCGCCGCGGTGGTGTCGCTCGTGGACACCGCGTGCTGGGACGCGCTGGCCGTCGCCGCGGGCCTGCCCCTGGCGCGGCTGCTCGGCGCGCCGCTGAAGCCGATCCCCGCGTACAACAGCAACGGCCTCGGCCTGATCGAACCGGCGGCCGCGGCCGACGAAGCCCTGGAACTCGTGGCCGAAGGCTTCCGCGCGGTCAAGATGCGGCTCGGTCGCCCGGCCGCCGACGATCTGGCCGCCGTGCGCGCCGTCCGTGCGGCGGTCGGCCCGGACATCGAGGTCATGGCCGACTACAACCAGGCCCTCGACCTGCCCGACGCCCTCGCCCGCTGCGGCGCGCTCGACGACGAAGGCCTGTCGTGGTTCGAAGAACCCGTGCGCCACGACGACTACGCGGCCAACGCCCAGCTCACCGCCACCCTGCGCACCCCCGTGCAGATCGGCGAGAACTTCGCCGGCCCGCGCGCGATGGCCGTCGCCCTGGAGCACGACGCGAGTGACCTGGTCATGCCCGACCTGGACCGCATCGGCGGCGTCACGGGCTGGCGCGACGCCGCCGCCCTGGCCGGCACCCGCGGCATCCCGCTGTCGTCGCACCTGTTCCCCGAGGTCAGCGTGCACCTGCTCGCCGCGACACCGACCGCGCACTGGCTCGAGTACGTCGACTGGGCCGCCCCGATCCTGCGCGAGCCGCTGCGGATCGCCGACGGCCACGCAACGCCGCCCGACCGCCCGGGCAACGGCCTGGAGTGGGACGCCGAAGCGGTCGCGCGGTACCGCGTGGGCTGAGCTTTATAGTTCGGCCATGAACATCTGCGTCTTCCTCTCCGCCGCCGACCTCGACGAGCGCTACACCGAGCCCGCGCGCGAGTTCGCCGACCTCGTCGGCAAAGGCGGCCACACGCTGGTGTGGGGCGGGTCCGACCGCGGCCTGATGAAGGTCGTCGCCGACGGCGTGCAGGCTTCGGGCGGGCGCCTCGTCGGCATCTCGGTGGAGCTGCTGCGCGCCGCCGCCCGCAAAGACGCCGACGAGATGGTGATCACCGCGGACCTCGCCGAACGCAAGGCGCTGCTGCTCTCGCGTTCCGAAGCCGTGGTCGTGCTGGCCGGCGGCCTCGGCACGCTCGACGAGGTCACCGAGGTCCTGGAACTCAAGAAGCACGGGCTGCACCACAAGCCGATCGTGCTGCTCAACACCGACGGCTTCTACGACGGCCTGATCCTGCAGCTGCGCCGCATGGAAGACGACGGTTTCCTGCCGCTGCCGCTCGACGACCTCGTGCACTTCGCCGCCGAACCCGCCGACGTGCTGGCGTACCTCGAGTCCTGACTCAGACGTCGGCGGCGGTGCGAAAACCCGTGTTGCCGCTGGAAGAATCGGGAGTGTTGCCCGTCCGGGCGGCGACGCGGTAGCGGTTGCAGTAGGACTCGTGGCACAGGTACGACCCGCCGCGCATCGACCGGTTTTCGGGGTCGAACCGGTCGGCGCACCACTCCCAGACGTTGCCGGACACGTTGTACAGGCCGAAACCGTTGGGCGAGAACGCATCCACGCGCGCGGTGCCGACGTGGCCGTCTTCTTCCGTATTGTGCGCGGGGAACCGGCCCTGCCAGATGTTGCACCGGTGCTCGCCGCCGGGGGTGAGTTCGTCGCCCCACGGGAACCGCGCCTGGTCGAGCCCGCCGCGCGCCGCGTACTCCCACTCGGCCTCGGCCGGGAGCCGACGCCCGGCCCACGCGCAGTAGGCCAGGGCGTCGTTCCAGGACACGTGGACAACGGGATGGTCCCACCGGTCCTCGACACTGCTGTGCGGTCCTTCCGGCGCCCGCCAATACGCGCCCGCGACCCCGCACCACCACGGCGTCTGCTCCGGCCGCGGCGAAATCTTCCGCAGCGCACCGGGCACGAACTTCGCGAACACGTACGTCCAGCCGAAGTCCTCGGCCTCCGTCCGGTGCCCGGTGGCCTCGACGAACTCGGCGAAGCGCGCGTTGGTCACCGCGTGGGCGTCGATGGCGAACGGCGCCACCGTGACTTCCCGCACCGGGCCTTCCCGATCGTCGGGGAAACCGTCGGCGTCGTCAGTCCCCATCCGGAAGCTGCCGCCGGGCAAGGTGAGCAAACCGTCCGCGTTGGTCGCGGGCCCGGCCGGAACCTCGGCGGCCACGGAATGGTGCGAAGAGCGCGAAGGCGGACAACATTCGGACACGGGATGGGAACCTCCTCACCCGCACAGTAACTTCCCGAACACCTGCCGACACTTCCCGCACAACCAACGGCAGCTTCCGCACATCCGCCGACTCGTCAGGCGCGGTACCCGATCTCCTGCACCACCCACGTGTTCCCGTCCGGGTCCGCGAAGTCGAAGGCGCTCGCGTAGTCGCGGCGGTCGGCGTCGAGGCCGGGTGCCCAGTCGCCCTGCCAGTCGGCGAGGCCGGCCTTGTGGCGGAAGTCGCCGACGGGGACGCCACGGCCGGCGAGCTCGCCGCGGGCGGCTTCGAGGTCGGTGACGACGAGGTAGGTGGTGCGCGCCGAGCCCGGGGCGGCGTCGGTGAGGCCGGTGCCGAGCTGGACGGAGCAGGCGGAGCCGGGCGGGGTGAGCTGGACGACGCGGTAGCCGTCCTGCGGGTGGTAGTCGACGTCGAGGGAGAACCCGACCTGGTCGGTGTAGAACTTCAGCGATTTGTCGACGTCGCCGACGGCCAGGGTGAGGACCTCGAGAGCCCAGTTCATCGTGGTGTTCCTTTCGAGCACGGGGTTACATGTCCAGGACGAGATCGGCGCGCGGGGTGGAGCAGCACACCAGCGCCTGCCCCGGAGCCGGCGGCTCCAGCGGCGAAGGCGAGTAGTCGACGGAACCGGAGAGCACGGGCGTCACGCACGTGTGGCAGACGCCGCTGCGGCAGCTCCAGCGCGCGGGCACGTCACACGCCTCGGCGAGCTCCAGCAGGCTGCCACCGGGGAACGGGGCCGAGATGCCGCTGCGCGCGAACGTGACGGTCGGCCCGGTTCCGGGCGGTCCCTCCGGCGCGTGCGGCGGGCGCGCGGTCTGGCCGACAAGGCCCGGGTTGATGGCGTCCAGCGCGCCGAACAGCTCGCTGTGGATGTGGGACGCGGCCAAACCCGCCGAGGTGAGGGCGGCGGTCATGTCCGTCATGAACGGCACCGGGCCGCAGAGGTACGCCGACGCGTCGGCGGGCAAACCCAGCTCCACCAGCGCGTCTTTGGTGAGCCGCCCG
This sequence comes from Amycolatopsis sp. NPDC050768, assembly GCF_040654155.1. Lineage (NCBI taxonomy): Bacteria > Bacillati > Actinomycetota > Actinomycetes > Pseudonocardiales > Pseudonocardiaceae > Amycolatopsis > Amycolatopsis sp. NPDC050768. Next base: position 256,847 of record NZ_JBFAHL010000011.1, on the reverse strand, counting down.
GAATGGGCTCCCGCCGCGGTCCGTTCCTCCGCCGTCGCCGCACTGTAGAAGATGTCCGCGCGGCCACCGGGCAACGCGGCGACCAACCCCCGAGCCTCGGCGGCCAGCGGGTGCTCCGCCGGCCCGCGCGCCCCGTGGATCCACCACACCTCACGGGTGCTGCCCTGCGCGGCCAGCTGGTGCAGCATCGCCAGCACCGGCGTCGCACCGATCCCGGCGGACACGAGCAGCACCGGCGAAGAACCGTCGCCGAGCACGAAGTCGCCTCGCGGCGCGGCCACGTCCAGCACCGCGCCTGCCGCCAACCGCGTGGTCAGGAACGTGCTGGCCACGCCCTCGCGCTTCACGCTGATGCGGTAGCCCTCGGAACCGGGCGCGGAGGAAATCGAGTAGCTGCGCACCGGGGCCGGTGTGGCGGCGCCCGGGACCCGCAGCGTCAGGTACTGCCCGGGCCGGGCGGCGGGCAGCGCGCTGCCGTCCTCGGCCTCGAAGTACACAGACGTCACCGAGGTGCTCTCGGGCCGCACTGCCGTGACGCGCAGCGGACGGAAGCCGTCCCACGCGGGTCCCTGAGCGACGGTCCCGATACCCAGCAGCTCCTCGAACGACTGCCGCCATCCCGGGCTCAGCGCCGGGATCCCCGCGGCGACGCGCAGTTTCTCGCCGTCCTTCTCAGGCAGGTACAGCAACGCATCGGTATCGGCCACGCTCAGCGCGCCCGGCCCGGTGCGCGTCTTCACGATCGGGTCGCCGGCCGTGAGGTGGCCCTCGCGGATGACGCGGAAGTAGAACCCCGGCCGGTGGTGGGCCACGAGCAGCGCGGGCAGCTCCGGCTCGCCGAGCCGCATGCCGACGCGGTAACACGTGACCCGCGGCTGCGTGACCTCGAACTCGGCCTCGCCGATGCGATAGCGGTCGCCGATGCACACCTCGTCGTCGGGCAGGCCGTCGACGGTGAGGTTCTCGCCGAACGAGCCGTACTCCAGGCCGTCGCGGCCGAAGTGCTGCTCCCAGTGGCGGTACGAGCCGATCTGGTAGACGAACACGGCTCGCTGCTCGCCGCCGTGACCGCCCTTGTCTCCCTGGCCGTCGCCGTCGATGTTGAGGCGGCGAACCATGGCCGGGCCGTCGACGGAGTGCTTCCACACTCCCGTGTAGACGGTCTTGCCCTGCCAGGACACGTTTTTCGGCAGGCCCACGTTCACCGAGAGCACTTTTGCGGTCATGCCAGCACCTCCTGCGCCGCGACGACGTACCACTGTGACACGGTTCCCATCGGTTTCCCCGGCTCGTTCGGATTCGGTAAGGCTCGCCCGTCAGGCGGTGCGCTTCTCGATCTCGTCGGTGTCGAGGCCGCGGTCGACACCGTGCGCGATCACGGTCTGGCCGGGCTCCAGCGACTGCCGCACGCCGTCGAGGTAGACCTCGATCTTGTCCGGTTCGAAGGACACCAGGCCGGAGACGCGTTCGACCTCGGTCCAGGCCTGCTCGTACGACCAGGCGGCGCCGGCGTGCGAACCGATGTCGTAGTAGCTCGCGAGTCCCTTGTACGGGCAGAACGTCTGTCCCTCGATCGGGGTCAGCGCCCCGTCCACGATGTCCTCGCGCGGCACGTACCAGCGCGGCGCGAAGCCGGACTCGTACAGCACCACCGGGTTGTGCGTGTCGGCGATAACGCGGTCACCATCGCGGACCACGAGGTGACGCGACGTGCTGCGGATGTCGTTGCGGTGGTAGAGGTCCGCGGCGTGGCCGACGATCCGGTCGTCCTCCTCGTAGAAGGCCTCCATGGCGCGCCACGCGAACGCGACGCGGTCCTTCAGCACGTCGGCGTACTCCGGCAACCCGGTGTACTCCCACGCCGCACGCTCCGCGCGGCCTTCGCCGGCGGCAACCGTGTACCACGTGGTGTCGCCCAGCTCGCGGTGCTTCGTCACGCGGCCGCTCGACTCCAGCACGCCGTCGGCGATGGCGGTCTTCGGGAAGAACGCCACCGGGTAATGGCCCGGTTCGTGCAGGAGCAGCACGTCTTCACTGTCGACGATCCACTCACCACCGAAGCGGACCCGCATCCGCCTGCGCAGCGGCTCCACGAAGAGCAACCGCTCGGGCAACGGCTCCGGGGTGAGGAACCTGCCGACCGACCTGGTCGAAAGCGGTCCCTGCTGCCATGCCAGTCCCATGACTTTCGCCTTCCTTCTCGCTAACGGATGTGCAGACTGTATATCCGTTAGCTCGACGAGCACAAGACCTCTTCAAAAACTTGTCGACGGCGATGACTAATGCGTACACTCATGCCATGAGCAGTAGTGTCAGCCTGGAGGACATGCAACGGGCCGGCTTCCCGATGGGCGGTGAGCCGCTGGTCGCGCTGGATCTCGCCGACACGCTCGCGGCCGAGACGGAGCCGGGCGACGGCGACCTCCTCGCCTCACCCGAGCGCAGCGCCGCCTGGTGGCGGCTGGAGCTGCCGCGGCTGCCGGGGTCGGCGGCGCCGGACCTCGTGCCCACGCGCCGGCTGCGGTCCGCGATCCGGGACCTGCTGGAAGCGCACCTCGACGGCCGCGGGCCCGCGCCCGCGTCGCTCGAGGAGGTCAACGCGGTCGCGGCGGCCGTGCCGACGAGCCCGCGGCTCGAAGCGCACGAGGCCTGGGAGACGCACACGCGCTGGCACAGCGAGCACGGCGGCAACGTCGCGCTGGCGGCCATCGCGCGCGAAACGATCGAGCTGTTCGCCGACCCCGCGCGCCTCGCCCGGCTGCGCCGCTGCGCAAACCCCGACTGCACGATGTTGTTCCTCGCCACGAACCGGCGTCGCCAGTGGTGCGCGGGCAACGTCTGCGGGAACCGCGTGCGGGTCGCCCGCCACTACCGCCGGACCCACGACCAGCAAGCCGGATGAAAGGGCACACATGACCACCCAACCGATCGCCACCGGGTTCCACAGCGGTGAGCTGAGCGTGCAACGGCAGGCCGGGCTCGAGTTCGAAGCGGCGCGGCTCGAAGGCATGCTCGCGCCGGCGCACCTGAGCCGCGGGGCCGAGGGTTTCCTCGCACAGCGGGAGTTCGCGGCCGTCACGGCGCGCGACGCCGATGAGACACTGTGGACGTCTCCCCTGTTCGGGCCCGCCGGTTTCCTGGAGGGTTTCGACACGACGTTGGTCGTGCACACGCGCCCCGGCGCCGGCGATCCCCTGCACGAGCTGCCCACGGGCGAGCCGGTCGGCCTGATCGCCGTCGAGTTCGCGACCCGGCGCCGGCTGCGGGTGAACGGCACCGTCGTGGCCGCGGAGGAGGGCGGGTTCCTCCTCGACGTGGAGCAGGCGTACGGCAACTGCCCGTCCTACATCCAGCAGCGCCGGCTGGAGATCGACCCCGAGCCGGCACTGGCCGCCGTCGAACGATCGGACGCCCTGACCGACGCCCACCGCGCCCTCATCCGCCGCGCGGACACGTTCTTCCTCGGCACGATCCACCCGACGCGCGGCGCCGACTCGTCCCACAAGGGTGGCGAGCCCGGCTTCGTCCGCCTCGACGGCGACGACGTGTGGTGGCCGGACTACGCGGGCAACAACCTGTTCAACAGCCTCGGCAACATCACCACCGACCCCGAAGCGTCACTGCTGTTCCTCGACTTCACCACCGGCACCACGCTCCAGCTGACCGGCACCGCCGCGCTCGAATGGGTCACCCCGGGCACCGCCGGCGAGGACGACGCCACGGGCCGCCGCGTCCGCTTCCACCCGACGCGGGTGGTGTCGCGCACGGGAGTGCCGCTGCACGCGTCAGACGTGGTGCTGTCGCCGCACAATCCGCGAGTGACGACTTAAGAGTCCACAGTAGACACTGCCCGTTCCCGGAAGGCCGCCGCCTTGCTGCTGTTGCCACAGCGCTGCATGGAGCACCAGCGGCGCGGGCGGCCGCCTGGCGTGTCGAGAAAGAGCATGCGGCACAACGGCGAGTCGCAGGCGCGGAGGTGGGTTCGGCGGGCCGGGTCGGTGACGACGTCGATGGCATCACGGGCGACGGTGGCCAGCACTTGGGCGGACGTGCGAAGGCGGGGGCCTGAAGCCAGGCGGCCGTCGGCGGCCAGCTCCAGACGCGGTGGTTCCGTGGCGAGGACGGCGTACGCCTCGACCGTCGCGGCCGCGGTGGGGTCTACCGGGGCGTCGGCCATGACGTCCGTGACCACGCCGAACACGGCTTCCCGCAAGCGTTGCGCGTCGGAAAGCGCGGCGTCGTTTGCCTCGCCCGGGAGCAGCGGCAGGCCGACGCCGGTGGCCCACGCGTCGAGGCGGGCGGTGTCCCCGAGGCGCTCGATGGCCGCGGTCGGGCGACGGCCGAGGGTGGCGACGAGGTCGAGGGCTCGGGAACCGGCGCCGAAGCGAAGTTCCTTGAGCTGGGCGGTCACGCGGACGCGGGGCTGGGTCACCGCGATCACCGCGCCACGCGAGCAGGGAAGGGCGCGGTGACGACGACCAGCACCACGCTCACTCCGGCGGCGACCACGAAGGCCACGGGCGCCGGGATCACGACATCGACCGCCGCGAACAGGTACGGCGCCGCGAAACCGAGGTACGCCAGGCAGTAGAACACCGCCGTCACGCCGGCGAGATCGGCTGCCTCCGCGACCGCTTCGACGCGGCTGAGCCCACCGACCAGCAGCATGCCGTAAGCCGCGCCCAGGACCACAGCGGCGGGGAGCGTCAAGAGAGCCCGCCCCAGCTCCGTCGACAGCGCGGCGAGCAGGAACCCCGCCACGGTCAGGCCGAGGCCGCAGGTCAGCACGAGCGGGCTGCGCCGTCGTTCCAGAGCGCGGGCCACGGGCTGGACGAGCAACCCGCTGCCCAGCGTCAGCCCCGCGATCACACCGCTGCTCGCCACGGGCGCGACCGGCGCGGGCAACAGCGTCGGCAGGACCGCGAAACTCGTCGTCGCCACGCCGAACACCAGCGGCGCGCTCGGCACGATCCGGCGGAGGAACTCGGGACTGGTCAGTGCGTGCTTGAGCTCGCGACGCCGTCCTCCGGAAGAAGCCGCGCCCGTCACGGTTTCCGGAACGTTCCACACCAGCACGCCGACCACCACCGTCACCGCGATGTGCACCAGGTACGGCACCACGGCCGGCGCCGGCAGCCACTGCGCGAGGACCCCGGCGACCAGCGGCCCGCTCCCGAACCCGACCGACAGCGAAATCGCGGCCCGGCGCGCACCCGCTCCCGGACCGGCGTCCGCGGACAGCTCCTTGATCCACGCGCTGCCCGGCCCGAACGCGGCACCCGAAGCGACTCCCGCGACGAGCCGGCCGAGCGCCAGCACCCACGTCGATCCGGCGCCGAACAGCAGGATCACCGAAGCCAGTGCCGAAAGCACCAGCACCGGGCGCATCACGCGGCGCCGGCCGAACCGGTCGGAGAACCTCGCGCCCAGTAGCAGTGCCGGAATCAGCCCCACCACGTACGCGCCGAAGATCGCCGTGACGATCGTCGGCGAGAGGTGCTCCTGGTCGCGGTAGACGATGAGCAGCGGCGAGAACTGGTTGGCTCCCCAGCCGACCGCGAGCACCGCCGCGCCGACCCTGGCCCACGGGCTCATGGCTCCTCCAGTCCGCTAGTAACCTCAGTATGAGTTACTAACAGCGCCCTGACCACCCCGCGACGGTGTGACGGATATCGTGGAGCCATGACCGCCGGACCGACCCTCGAGGACGTGCAGGCAGCCGGGTTCCCCATGGGCGGCGAGCCGCTCGTGGCCCTCGACCTCGCCGACACCCTCATGACGGCAGTGGACCCCGCCGTCGACCTGATCGAACCGACGGACGGTTACGAGACCTGGTGGCGGCTGCAGCTGCCCCGGCTGCCCGAGGCGAGCGTCCCCGCCGCGGCGGCGACGCGACGGCTGCGCGCGGCGATCCGCGACCTGCTGGAGTCGCACCTGGAGACCCGGGCGCCGCAGGCCGTTTCGATCGAAGACCTCAACGCGTTCGCCTCGGCCGTGCCGCGAAGCCCGCGGCTGGCCTTGGACGCCGAAGGCGCGCTGACCGCGACCACGCGCTGGCACACCGAACACGGCGGCAACGCGGCGCTGGCGGCCATCGCCACCGAGGCGATCGACCTCCTGTCTTCCCCGGCACAGCTGGAGAAACTGCGCCGCTGCGCGAACCCCGCGTGCTCGATGCTGTTCGTCGCGGAGACCAAGCGGCGGCAGTGGTGCACGGGCAACATCTGCGGCAACCGGGCGCGGGTGGCGCGCCACTACCGGCGGACGCACGCGCCTTCGCCTTCGCCTTCGTGAGCACAGTGCCTTCCCAGGACACAGTTTCTTTCCAGGACACAAAAAGTCTTCCAGGACACAAAAAAACAGGCCCGGACCAAACGGTCCGGGCCTGTTTTCAGTTGGAGCGGTGGAACTCAGTGACCGAGCAGCGGCAGGTGGCCGAGCGCGTCGGTCGCGGTGTGTAGGTCGAGGCCGTGGGCCAGGTCCTGCGCGTGGGTCTCGACGCCACCCAGCGGCGAGCCGGTGTGGGTCGCGTCCGCGACGTCGGCGATCGGCGTGTGCTGGATGCCCGCGGTGTCGGCCTGGCCGACGGTGTCGAGCACGTGGTGCACGGTGTCGCCCACGACCGGGGCCTGCGGCGCGGCGGCCGACAGGGTGTGGGTCACGGAGCCGACGGTGCCGGTGACGTTCGGGACGGCCGGCAGAGCCGGGACGGCCGGAACACCCGGAACCGCCGGGAGGGCCGGCAGCGCCGGGACGGCGGCCGCGGCCGGGACGACGTGGTCCAGCGTGTGCGACAGGTCGCCCGCGGCACCGAAGTCGGCGCGCTCGTCGCCGTGGATGCCGACCGGGGTGGAGCCGATGGCGTCGTTGACGTGGCCGAGCAGGCCGGCGCCGGTGACGCGGACGTCCTCGACGAGACCGGACACCGGGCCGCCGACGAGCGGGACGTCGTTCAGCGCGGCCACGGCGGCCTTCGGCATGAGGGCGTCGCCCAGGTGGTTGGTGACCGCGTCGACCGCGGAGCCCACGAGCTTGCCGTCGAAGACGTGCTCGCCCACCGCGTCCACGGTGTGCTCGAGGTCGATCGCACCGGCGGCCACGACCGGGCCGGCGATCGGGACACCGTTGACCGCACCGGCCACGTGGTCCACGACGTTCGAGACGGTGCCGAGGGTGGAGTGGGTGAGGGTGTTGAGGCCGGTCTGGTCCGCGAAGTCGCTGACGGTCTCGAACACGCCGCTCAGGTTCGGCAGGCCGCTGGCCAGGCCGGTCACGTTCGGCAGGTCGGCGCGCTCGCCGGCCGCGTGCGAGAGCACGTTGCCGAAGACCGGCAGGCTCGGGGCGGCGGCCAGCGGGGCCGTGTCGGCCAGCAGCGGCATGATGTCCTGCACATCGGCCGGCGAAACGTCGGCCAGACCAGCAGTGTCGAGCAGGCCCTGCGGGTTGGCGGCGTAGGCGGCCGCGGCCTGCGGGTCGCTCAGCAGGGTCATGGCGAATTCGTGCAGGTTCTGCACCGCGTCCATAGTTTGTTGTCTCCTGTGCACTGATTGATTCGGCCGTCGTGGGCATGCCGCGAAGTCGAAGGGGTTCGGGACGAAGATAGGGCGCGGCCGTTCGGCGGCCATCGGGGGCCTCCCCGGGGGTTCGACGCATCGGCGTTAGGGATTTCGGGCCCCGCCCCATTAGGGGGACTAGGGAAATTCGCCACTGCGCGGCGATTAGCCGTGGTCAGCGAGGTGCGGCCGATTTCGCCCGCTTCGCCTGTGGGGCGGGGATCCTGGCCGCTCGTTCGGAGACACGCGGTACTCCTCGGAGTGATCGTCGGAGAAACCACCCGTTGGTGTGACAACCAGGCCCGATTTCACGGCCGCCAGACATCGACGACGAACTCGCGCATCTGCTCACGGAACTTTCCGGATGGACTCGCGGCGGTGAGAAGGCTCCGCAATTCGGACTCGAAAGCGCCCACGCGATCGCCGAAGAGGTGCGGTGCGGAACTCGACAACGAGAACACCGTGGCGACGACGTCGTCGATATCCCGGACGACGGCGGAGCCGGGCACCTCGATCCGCTGGGGGCCGGTGAATCCGGCGCCGCGGTAGATCGCCGTCTCCCCTCCGGCCGTGCCTTCGGGGAGGACACCGCGGCCCGCGCGTCGGGTTTCGCCGAGGTATTCGCGCACGAGCTCGGTGATCCGCTCGTGGGGTGGCGCCGATTCGGTCGTGGTGCCGCGGTGGGTGGTGGCGTGCACGTGGACGCAGGCGCCGCCGGGCTCGAGCATTCCGCGCACCGCCGCGGCGACGCGGGGGCGGTCGAGCCAGTGGAAGGACTGGGCGAACGTGACGAGCCGGAACGCGCCGAGTCCGGCCGGCAGGTCCTCGGCCCTTTCGTGGGCCCAGCGGGTGGTGGTGATTCCTTTCGCGGCGGCCAGCCGGGAGGCTTCGGCGAGCATGTCGGGGTCGGCGTCGAGGCCGACGGCTGCTTCGAAGCGAGTGGCGAGCAGCAGCGTCAAGGAGCCCGGGCCGCAACCGACATCGAGGAAGCGGCCGGAACCGTCGAGCCGCAATGCGTTGGCGAGCGCGTCGGCGAGCTCCGGCGGATACGCGACGCGGCCTCTCGCGTAGTAAGCCGCGCTGCCCGAGTACAGCGATTCGTCCCACTCCCAGCCCGCCATGGCCGTGAGCCTAGAGACGGGGATCAGTGCTGCACAGGGAAATACGTGAGCACCTCGCCCGTCGCCGGGTCGTGGTAGCCGGCGATCTCCAGGTCGGCGAAGGTGCCGGACCAGGCGCCCGTGGCGGGGTCGCGCAGGACGTCGGGCGAGGACCACGCGGCGGTGCCGGCCGCGGACACGGCCTCGGGCGTCCAGTCCGGCGGGAAGTAGGTGTGGTCGACGAAGGAGAAGCGGCCGTTCTTCAGGTTGCGGTACTCGGAGGCCCTGCGCGTGATCCCCGTTTCGGCCGGGGTCACGCCGGACGCGAGCAGGAAGCGGTGCAGGGACTCGAGTGCGGCGAAGAACACCTGCTGCGGCACGACGGCGCGTGGCCAGGTGCCGTAGAGGCTTTCGAGCACCACGCTGTCGCCGGTGAACGCGACGGAAGTGCCGTTGCCGAGCCAGGCCTTGGCTTCGCGCTGGGCTCGGCGGAGCAGGCCGGCGAGCTGCCCGACGGTGTGGGCGTCGGCTTGCGCGTCGGTGTAGAGGAAGGCGGCCAACGGCAGCTGGTCGGCCGGCGCCGAGATGCGCAGCCGGCGGGACTCGTCGAAGGCGAAGGCGAACGAATCACCCGTGCCGAACAAAACCATCGTGGAGCGGCTTTCTGACTGGACCGATCGGCCGGGCGGGTGATCTTTGTGCCACGGTATCACCCGCACTGACCTGCGAAGACTTCTGTGACACGGATCGTGGCACCGGCCAGGTTCAGCCGAGAGACCCAGCCCACGCCACGAACCATTCACGGGGCCGCAACCCGCTGAAGCTCCGGCCGCCGGCCACCCAGGCGGGAGTGCCCTCGACTCCGTTCTCGTACGCGAGGATCGCCGAGCGGCCCACGGCTCGGTCCGCTTCGCCCGATTCCCAGGCGGCGCGGACGATCTCGGGGTCGCCGCCGGCTTGTTCGGTCAGCTTGAGCAGCAGGTCGCGCGATTCGAGGTCCTGGCCTTCGCCGAAGTACGCGTTGAACACGGATGTGGCGAAGCGGTCGGCGACTTCGGGATCGTCGAGCGTGGTGTACGCGCCCAGCGCCGGCAGCGAGTAGGCGATCCGGTCCGTCCACTCGAGGGGCAGGCCCGCGGCTTCGGCCTCGCGGGCGAGGAACTCGTAGGTCGGGCCCACGCGAGGGCCGGCCAGGCTGCCGCCGGGGCCGATCTCGGGGTGGATCTGAAGCGGGTGTTCGTTTACCACCACGCCGTGTTCGCGCAGCACCCGGTTGCGGTCCTGAGCGATGTAGCAGAAGGGGCAGAGGAAATCGAACCAGTGCTCCACGGTCGGGGTCGTGGACATCGCGGGCTCCTTCACGTTGTTTCGATACGTTCATGATCTGTAACGAAACGACCGGGCTCCTTAGTCCCGGGTGGTCACGGGTGCCGCAGCCGGCACTCGCGTGCGTTTGTCAGGCCAGAACGGCGCGCAGCCACGCCGCCGTGGTCGCGAGGTTCACGGGGCCGTCGAACGCGGCATCCTCGTGCCCGGCCCCGCCGAGCAGCACGAAACTGCTCCTCGCCCCGGCCCGCACGAGCGCGTCGTGCAGCGCCCGGCCCTCCCCCGGCGGCACGATCCGGTCGCGGTCGCCGTGCGCGATCAGGAACGGTGGCGCCGCCGCCGAAACCCGCGCCAGCAGCGAATGCCCCGCCGGGTCGGCTCCGCCGAGGAAGTCGGCCTCGAAGTGGAACGGCAGCAGCTTCGCCTCCAGCTCACTGCGCGCCGCCGTGGCCGCCAGGTCGGCTTGTCCGAACCAGTGCACCACGGCCTGCACGGCACTCGACTCGTCGACGTTGCCGCCGACCGTCCCCTCCAGCTCCTCATCATTCGGCGACAACGCCAGCAGCGAACCCAGATACGCGCCGGCGGACGCGCCCCAGACCCCGAGCCGCCCGGTCTCGAGGCCGAGGCGCGCGCCGTTCGCCCGCAGCCAGCGCACGGCGCCCTTGACGTCGTGCACCTGCTGCGGGAACACCGCCCCTGGTGCCAGGTGGTAATCGACGGACACCACGGTCACACCGTGCTCCGCCAAGGGTGCCTGCCGGCGTGCGGCCTCGCCGCGCCGGTCGCCGCGGGTCCACCCACCGCCGTGCAGGTAGAGCACGACGGGCGCCCCCGTGGTGGGAGCGTGGTGGATATCCACCATCAGCCGGGTGCCGCCGACCGTCGCGTAGACGAGATCGCGGTCGACCGTCACGCCGGTTCCACCTGGCGGGTCACGGCGGCGGACTCGTAGAAGGTGACGAAGGATTCCACCGGCTCCCGCGTTGTGCGATATCCACCAAGGCGGTGGTCGTCGTCGGCATACCCGAGCGCGATTCCGCACACCACTAGGTGGTCGTCCGGAATGACGAGGTGGCGGCGCAACACCGGGTGGTAATCGATGAACGAAGCCTGTGCGCAAGTGTGCAGCCCGGCTCCGCGCGCGGACAACATCAGTCCCTGGAGGAACAGACCGGCGTCCACCAGCGCACCCTGCAGTGGTGCCCGGCTCACCGTGAGCACCAGCCCCACCGGTGCGCCGAAGAAGTCGTAGTTGCGCCGGTGGTGGTCGCTGCGGCCGGCGGTGTCGCCGGCCGCGATGCCGAGCGTTTCGGAATACAGGCCTTCACCGAAGCGACGGCGGCGCGAGCGGAACGGCTCGGGCCACGAGTCCGCCGCCGGCTGGTAGGCGAACTCGCCGACGGCGCGGCGGCCCTCGTCGTAAGCGCACAGCAGGTCGGCCGTCAACGCGCGCTTGGCAGCGCCCGTGAGCACGTGGACCTGCCACGGCTGGCTGTTGGAATTGCTGGCCGACGACGATGCCAGCGCGAGCAGCCGTTCGACCTCCGCGCGCGGCACGGGCGTCGGCAGGAACGCCCGGCAACTGCGCCGCGTCGCCATCGCTTCCTCGATCGTGGACGCCGGGTTCATGGCGCTGGGCTCCCCGGGTTCAGGCCGCGGGCGGCTGGATGTCGTAGGAGATCCGGCCGGCGGGCAGGTAGAACAACGCGATCAGCGCGCCGTCCTTGACCTCCGGGTAGTGGTGGCTGCCGGGGCCGGGCGCGGTCCAGCCGGGGCCGCTCCAGCCGTTCGGGCCCATCAGCTTCGCGCCGGGGTCGAGCGGCACCACGAGGTTGAGCTCGCCGTACGGGTGCTGGTGGTACTGCCCGCGGAACGGCTCGACGCTGTCCATGTACACGGCCGTGATGCTGAAGTAGTTGAGCACATCCTGCGGGTCGGCGATGCGGCTGCGGCGGTACTTCTTGCCCTCGACCTCGATGTTGGCGGCCCAGCCGGCCTCGACGCCCTCGGTGATCATGCGCGCCAGGTCCTGGTAGAGCTCACTGTCCGGCCCGTAGCGGGTGTTGAGCCAGGACTCGAGCTCCCCGCCCGCGGTGCGGTTCTTCACCTCGTTGAGGAACGGGATACTGCGGTCGATCAGCTCCTGGGGCGTGGTCATCGTCGACTCCGTTCGGTCCGCTGTGGTTCGGCGTTCCCAAACCGTACGTCCACATTTAGTTACAGTCAAGTACTGTAACTAAACTTGCCGCATAACAACACCTTCGTGTAACGGATCGGATATGCTTCGCAGATCGGTTTTTTCTCGGCGAGGTGGAGCCATGGCGCGGACACGCGATACGACGGCGGACGAGCAGGTCAGCACCGAAGACGGACCCAGGCCGGGCGGGCGCCCCCGGGACGCCGCGCTCGACGAGGCGATCATCCTTGCCACGCGCCGGCGGCTCGTCCTCGACGGCTACTCCCGCATGACGATCGGCGACATCGCCACGGACGCGAAGGTCAGCCGCCCCACGCTCTACCGGCGCTGGGCCACGAAGTTCGAGCTCGTCGTCGACGCGCTCGACTACGGTTTCCGCAAGCAGCGCGACATGTACGCGTTCGACCTCAGCGGACTCGAGCCGCGCGAGGCGCTCACGGAAGCCGTCCGCCGGCTCGACCCCGCGTACTTCAACCCGGACGCCATGGTGCTCATGGGCAACTTCGCGGGCGAGGCGATCCGCACGCCGGAGCTGCTCGACATCCTGCGCAAGCACGCCGTCGAACCCCGCGTGGAGCTCGTCGAAAGTGTGCTGACACAGCTACAGGACCGCGGCGCCGTGCGGGACGAGATCGACAAGCACACCATCGCGACGATGTGCTTCGGCAGCTACTTCGCGGCGTTCTACCGAGGGGAAGCCAAAACGGAGATCCCCGAGGCGGTCGTCGCCGTGCTCTGGCCGGCGCTGGAGAAGAAGCCCGCGCCGCGGCGGCGGGCGTCCACTTCGGGCAAACGGTGACAGGCATCCGTTCCGATCATTGACTGTAACGTAAATCGAGGCATAATCGGCTCCATGCCGCCTGTGCCCTCGATGGACGTCCACGAAGCCCTTTACACCACGCGAATGATGCGGCGCATGCATCCGGACGCGATTCCCCTGGACCTGCAGGCGCGCATCCTCGACGCCGCGATCCGGGCGCCGAACGGCGGCAACACCCAGCGCTGGCACTTCCTGGCCGTGGACGATCCGGGCATCAAGGCCGAACTCGCCCCGATCTGGCGGCGCTGCCGGGACAAGGAGTACGAGGACATCGCGGCCGGCACGTTCGCCCAGCCGATCCACGACCCCGAGAACCACCGCGAGACGATGAAGCGGATCTCGAAGTCCGCGGACTTCCTGACCGACCACTTCACCGAGATCCCGCTGCTGCTGTTCGTCTTCTCCATCGACGACCACGGCGGAGCCAACATCTACCCCGCCATCTGGAGCGCGCTGCTCGCCGCGCGTTCGGAAGGGGTCGGCGGGGTGCTCACCACGATGCTGCGCCTGGAGTCCGATCGGGTCATGGAGTTGCTCGATGTACCCGAGGACGAGGGCTGGGAGCTCACGGCCATGCTCGCGATGGGTTATCCGCGCGGCAAGTGGGGCGTGGCCGCGAACCGCCGCCCCGTGCACGAGGTGAGCAGCCGCAACCGATGGGGCAGCGAGTTCGGCATGTCCGTTCCCGAACCACTCTGGTCCGAAAAGTCACACACCTGAGTCGTCCGCTGAGAGCGGGCCCACGGTGAGTTGCCGGGGTTCGCGTCGGCTCATTACAGTCGAGCTCGGTGACCGACCGCGCCGCCCGGAAGCCCGCCGGGTGCCGCGGAACCGGCTCGGCGTGTGCGCACCACGGGCGGAAATCCCGACTACGCAGGGGAAGTCTGAGCACAGTGCCCGACACCGTCACCACCCGCCGCCTCCCGCAAGGCTGGACGGCCACCGACCTCCGCGCCGTGGACACCGTCCGCGTGCTCGCCGCCGACGCCGTCGAGAAGGCCGGCAGCGGCCACCCCGGAACGGCGATGAGCCTCGCACCGCTGGCGTACACGCTGTTCCAGCGCGAGATGCGCCACGACCCGGCCGACCCGTCGTGGCCGGCGCGCGACCGGTTCGTCCTGTCCGCCGGGCACACCAGCCTCACGCTGTACATCCAGCTGTTCCTCGCCGGTTATGGCCTCAAACTGGAGGACCTTCAGCAGCTGCGCACGTGGGGTTCACTCACCCCGGGGCACCCCGAGTACCGCCACACCCAGGGCGTCGAGGTCACGACCGGTCCGCTCGGGCAGGGCCTGGCCAACGCGGTGGGTATGGCCATGGCGTCGCGCCGCGAACGCGGGCTGTTCGATCCCGAACCCGCGCCGGGGCAGAGCCTCTTCGACCACTTCGTGTACGTGATCGCCTCCGACGGCGACATCCAGGAGGGCATCACCTCCGAGGCGTCGTCGATCGCGGGCCGCCAGCAGCTGGCGAACCTGATCGTGTTCTACGACGACAACGACATCTCCATCGAAGACCACACCGACATCGCGCTGTCCGAGGACACAGACGAGCGCTACCGCGCGTATGGCTGGCACGTGCAGGTGGTGGAGGACGGCGAGGACGTCGCCGCGATCCAGGACGCGATCGCGGCGGCGAAGGCCGACCCGCGCCCGTCGTACATCCGGCTCCGCACGGTGATCGGCTACCCCGCGCCGACCAAGATGAACACCGGCAAGATCCACGGCTCCGCGCTCGGCGCCGACGAGGTCGCTGCGGTGAAGCGCGTGCTGGGCTTCGACCCGGAGCAGCACTTCGTGGTCGAGGACGAAGTGCTGGCCCTGACGCGCGAGGCCGTCGCGCGCGGTCAGGCCTGGCGTGCGGAGTGGCAGGGCGAGTACGACAAGTGGGCCGCGGCGAACCCCTCGCGGCACGCGCTGCGGCAGCGCCTCTCCACGCGTGCGCTGCCGGAGGGCTGGACCTCGGAGCTCCCGTCGTTCGAGGTCGGCGCTTCGCTGGCGACGCGCAAGGGATCGGGGGCGTTCCTCGACGCGGTGGCCGACGTGCTGCCCGAGCTGTGGGGCGGTTCGGCCGACCTCGCGGAGAGCAACAACTCCACGATGACGGGCGCCGACTCGTTCGGCCCGATCGCGGCGGCGACGAAGATGTGGGCCGCCGAACCGTACGGGCGGACCCTGCACTTCGGCATCCGCGAGCACGCGATGGGCGCCATCCTCAACGGCATCGCGCTGCACGGCGGCACCCGGCCGTACGGTGCGACATACCTCGCGTTCAGCGACTACATGCGCCCAGCGGTGCGGCTGGCGGCACTGATGCGGCTGCCGGTGGTGTACGTGTGGACGCACGACTCCATCGGCGTCGGCGGCGACGGACCCACGCATCAGCCGATCGAGCACCTCTCGGCGCTGCGGGCGATTCCGGGCCTGAACGTGGTGCGTCCGGGTGACGCGAACGAGGCCGTTGCGGCGTGGCAGGCCGCGATCGAGGACGTCGATCACCCGACCGCGCTCGCGTTGACCCGGCAGCCGGTGCCGGTTCTGCCGGGTACTTCGGCCGAAGGCGTCGCTCGTGGTGGCTACGTGCTGGCGGAGGCGTCGAATGGCGCGCCTGAGCTGGTGCTGATCGGGACCGGCTCGGAGCTGCAGCTCGCCGTTTCGGCGCGCGAGCGGCTGGAGGCCGAGGGCGTGCCGACGCGCGTGGTTTCGCTGCCGTGCTTCGAGTGGTTCGCTTCGCAGGACCAGGCTTACCGTGATTCGGTGCTGCCGCCGTCGGTGAAGGCGCGGGTCGCGGTGGAGGCCGGGATCGCGTTGCCGTGGTATCCGTTCGTGGGTGATTCCGGCGAGATCGTCTCGATCGAGCACTACGGCGCTTCGGCCGACTACGCGACGCTGTTCCGCGAGTTCGGGTTCACGCCCGAGGCCGTGGTGGCCGCCGCCCGGGCAACGCTGGCCAAGGTGGCCTGATGACCACGCCCGGCCGGGACGACAACGCTTTCGCACTTCACGTCATCCCGGCCGGGTCACCCCGACCCGGCGCGGGGCCGGCTCGAACGGGTGGGTGACATGGGCACGACTTCACACGCGATCACCGATCGCCTCGCGGCGCTTCTCGACGAGGAACACGACCTCCGCACCCGCGCCATGCACCACGGCGGCGGCCTCTCCCCCGACGAACAGGCGCGCCTGACCGAACTCGAGTCCGAACTGGACGCGGTCTTCCGCCTCCTCCGCCAGCGCCGCGCCCTGGAAGTCTTCGACGACGGCGCCGACGACACGGCGGACGCGTCGAACTGACCGGTTTGGACAGACCGCCTCAGTGGCTGGGCACGTCGAGGTCGTAACGCCGGACGACGTCGTCCAGCCAGTCGGGGATGCCGTAGGTCAGGCCGTACTTGGTGGCCAGGCGGGCGAACTCGTCGGTTTCGTGGAGGTTCTTCGCGTCGCCCAGGGTGCCGTCGGTGTGGGCGAGGAGGAGGTCGCTCAGTTCGCGGAAGTAGGTTTCGAAGCCGCCGGGGGTGATGACCTCGACGATGCGGCCCGGGGTTGTGCCGGCGTTCCACATGGCGTGCATCTCCCCGCGGGGCTTGGTGATGAAGCCGCCCGGGCCGAGGACCACTTCGGCGTCGTCGGAGCGGAAGCCGATCTGGCCGGCCAGCACGATGGAGTGCTCGTCCTCACGGGTGTGGCGGTGGGGCGCGGTGATGGAGCCGACCGCGAACGGGTGCTCGAGGATCGCGACCTCGCCACCGTTGTTCTGGTGCGTCAGCTTGAACACCGCGCCGAACCCGGGCAGCGCCACCTGGTCCGACTCGTCCCCCGGTTGCACCACGGCGACCTTCGTCCGGTTTTCCTCGCCCACCTGGTTTCCCTCCTCGTAGTACGGTTACAGGTCCAGTACGAGCTTGCCGCCGCAGGCCCGGCTCACGCAAGGGAAGAACGTCTTCCCGGCCGCGCGTTCGGCGTTGGACAGCACGACGTCGCGGTGATCGGGCGTTCCCTCCAACACCCGGGTTTCGCAGGTGCCGCAGTAGCCCTCTTCGCAGTCGGACTCGACGCCGACCCCGGCGTCGCGGATGGCCTGCAGCAGGGTGATGTCCGCGTCGGCCACGACGGTCAGGCCGGACTGGCGGAGTTCGAGTTCCACCGCGTCGTCCGCGGCCTCGTCAGGAGAAGGCGAGGCCGCGGCGAAGTGTTCGGTCTCGCACCGCACGCCGGCGGCCTCGCAGACTTCGGTGACGCTGTCGAGCAACCCGACCGGGCCACAGCAGTACACGGCCGCGGCCGGGGCCAGCCCGCCGATCAGCTCTTTCAGGTCCGGCCGTGGCTCGACCGCAGTGTCTACGAAGGACACCCGGTCACCACCGATCGCCGCCAGCTCCGCGCGGAAGGCCATGGTGGCGCCACCGTGTCCGCAGTAGACCACCGAATAGTCAACTCCACGCTCGGCCAGAGCCCGCACCATCGGCAACAGCGGCGTCACACCGATTCCGCCGGCGATCAGCAAGTACGACTCGGCATCCGCCAACGGGAAGTGGTTGCGCACCCGCTCGACCACCAGCTCACGCCCGACCAGCGCCGTGCCGTGGATCTCGGCCGACCCACCGCGGCCGGCGTCCTCCAACCGCACCGCGATGTCGTAATGCAGCCGGTCGGCCGGGTCCCCGCACAGCGAGTACTGCCGGCCCAACCCCGAAGGCAGCTTCAGGTCGAGATGCGCACCCGGCTCCCAGGCCGGCAAAGGAGAACCGCTGGACAGCCGAAGGCCTACCACCCCCGCGGCTTCCCAAGTCACGCGCGTGACCCGCAGCGACAGATCAGTAGAGGTCGAAGTACTCACGATGCTCCCAATCGGTGACCGTCCGCTCGAACCGCGCGACCTCGGCCCGCTTGATCGCGGCGTAGTACGAGACGAACTGCTCGCCCATCACCCGTCGCAGCCCGGCATCGGCCTCCAGGGCGTCGACGGCCGCGGCCAGGTTCGCCGGCAGCCGCCCCGCGTCGGTCGTGTACGGATCGTCGGCGGAAGGCGGCAACGACAACGACGTCTCGACGCCGTTCAGACCCGAATGCAGCTGCGACGCCATGTACAGATACGGGTTGGCCGCCGACTCCCCCACCCGGTTCTCGATGTGCGTCGAGCCGTCCTCGGCCGAGCCGACGAGCCGGATCATCGCGCCCCGGTTGTCCCGCGCCCACGCGATCCGGTCAGGCGCCATCGAATACGGCTGGAACCGCTTGTACCCGTTCACCGTCGGGTTCGCGAACACACACGCCGCGCTCGCGTGCTCCAGCTGACCGGCGATGAACTGCTTGCCCACCAGCGAAATGGCGCCCTCGCCGTCGGCCGGGACGAAGGCGTTGCGCCCACCGTCCGGCGAGACCAGGCTCTGGTGCAGGTGCCAGCCGCTCGACTTGCTTTCCGCGATCTGCGGCCGGCACATGAACGTCGCGTGGTAACCGTTTCGCCGCGCCACTTGCTTGACCGTGCTGCGCAACAACACCATCGCGTCCGCCGAAGCGAGACCAGCGGCCGGATCGAGCGTGACCTCCAGCTGGTTCGCCCCCAGCTCCACCTCGATGCTGCGCAGCTCGATCCCCATCCGCTCCAGCACCTCGCGGATTCGCCGCGTGGCCGGCTCGACCTCGTCGCCCAGGTTCTCGCTCAGCAGCTGGTTGCCCTGGTTGATCGGCTCGACCGGCGTCGGCGTGGTGCAGCGGCCGATCCCGTCGTCGTTGGGGATGTGCGAAGCCCGCCGGTAGAGGTGGAACTCGATCTCCAGCCCCGTCACGTAGGTGAACCCGGCGACGCTCGCGCGCTCCAGCGCCGTGCGGAATACGCCGCGGCTGCAGAACGGCACCTGCTCACCGTTCTGGAACCGCAAGTCGCACAGGATCCGCGCGGTGTCCTCGGCCCACGGCACCAAGTGGAACGTCGTGGGGTCCGGCACCATCACCACGTCGGCCGCACCGGCCATCTCGGCCACGCCGAGCCCGCCGTCGGCGTTGAAGGCCGAGAACACCGTGGTGCCGGACGTGTCCTTCGACAGCAGCGTCGACACACAACTCAACCCACTGCGAAACGCGGCGGCCAGCCCGCTCGCCGGGATCGTCTTGCCGTGCAGGATCCCGTGCTGATCCACAAAGGACACGCGAATCGTCCGCAGTCCCTCCGAGCCGACCCGCGCCAGGACGGCTCTCGCCGCTTCCTGCTGTTCCTCGGTCCACAGCCCGAACTTCTCGATGAACCCCATGGCCGGCCTCAGTCCCGCGCGCGGTCGTAGGCGTCGGGCGACGAAGAACGATCCGGCTCGACCGCCGAGCCCGGCACGCCCGCCGGCCCCGTCGCGAGCGCCGCCTGCAGATGCGAGGCCCACGGGCTCGCCTTGCGCAGGTCGGCGATCGAGTTCGCCCAGTAGTCCTCCCACTCGCCGGTGGGGCCGATGCCGTCGAGCGGGATGGGGCCGCGGCTCTCGACGTCGGCGGAGTCCTTGAGCAACAGGTCGGGGCTGCCGCCCTCGGCGACGGTGTCGATGGCCTGCAGCGCCATCCGCCGGTAGGTGACGATCGCGCGGTCGGAGCGGCTGAGGTTCTCGCGGCTGCGGTCGTAGATGAAGCCCTGGCCCTCGACCGCCATCTGGTCGTGGACGTTGATGTCGCGCCCCAGCCCGGTGTAGGTCTGCGTGCGCTGCTCCTCGAAGTCGAAGCGGTAGTTGTTCGCCCGGTTTCGCACCGGCTTGTAGTCCGGGAGCGTGATGCCGTCGAGGCGTTGCGCGCGCATGGTTTCGGAGTCCACGGGCTCGTCGAGGCTGGTGAACATCGCGTACCAGTAGCAGGAGACGTCGTCGATCGGCACGTGCCACTGCGTGATTGCCATGGTGGAGCTCAGCGGGATCGTGATGCCGTGCGGGAACACCTGGTGCGTGATGCGCACGTGGGTGGACGAGCCGTCGAGCCCATCCTTGTCGAGTGTGCGCAGGGCGACGATGCGCTGGCCGTATTCGGTGCGGGCGTTGAGGATCTCGGGCCGGCCGTACTCGCGCAGGATCTTCGTCATCGGCAGGTTCGTGCCGAGCGACGCGCCGCGGAACTGCTTGCCGTAGCTGTCACTCGTGTCCTCATCCTCGGCGAACCGGTGCAGGTAGGAGGCGTGCGCGGGGTCGATCCCGACCTCCAGCGCCTGCAGCCAGTTGCAGTCGAGGTAACCCTTGAACGCGAACGTGTACTCCGGCGGCGCCACGAAGCAGTCGAGCGCGGGCAGGTTCGGCGGCTCGCCGTCGCCGAGGTAACCCCACACGATCCCGTTGCACTCCCGCACCGGGTACGAGCGGATCTTGACCTTGGCCTTGAGCTTGCTGTCCTCGGGCTCGGCCGGAGTGTCCATACAGGACCCATTGCGGTTGAAGAGCCAGCCGTGGAAGTAGCAGCGCAGGCCGCCGTCTTCCAGGCGCCCCAGGGAAAGGTCGGCGCCGCGGTGGGCGCAGCGGCGGTCGATGAGACCCAGCGAGCCGTCGGCGTTGCGGAACAGCACGAGGTCTTCACCGAGCACCCGCAGCGGAACCACCGGACGTTCGGTGTCGAGCTCCTCGGTCAGCGCCACAGGCTGCCAGTACAGCCGCATCCAATCGCCGCCCGGAGTGCCGGGCCCGGTCTCGGTGATCTTCCGGTTGTCGTCCGCGCGCATGGCAGCGTTCTCCTCGCGACTTCGTCGTCCAGCGTGGTGGGGGCCGGCAGTCTTTTCACGTGTGTTCAATTAACGAACACTTGGTTCTGATGTGAGCACTGTAGGCAGCCGCGACTGGTCACCGCAAGGTCTTCGGCGGCGTTCGTGCTACATTTCGTGACAAGGTGTGCGTTAATCGAACGGAGCTGGTGGAGTGTCGAAGCTCAACGCGCGGGACGAAGCCCGCCGGGCGGCCCGCGAGGTGGACGGCACCAGCCGCTCGGACTACTCCGAAGCCCTCGAACGCGGCCTGCTCGTGCTCACCGCATTCGACGACACCGCCGAGCGGCTCACGCAGGCACAGCTGGCCCGCAAGCTCGAACTCCCCCGCGCGACCGTGCGCCGCGCCCTGCTCACCTTGGCGCACCTGGGTTACGTCGTCGCCGACGACAAGGCCTACCGCCTGGCCCCCAAGGTGCTCACGCTCGCGTCGGCCTACCTCACGACCAACCCGGTGAGCCAGGTGCTGCAGCCGCAATGCGACCGCCTGGCCGAGGTCTTCCAAGCCTCCTGCACCGCCGCGGTCCTCGACGGACCGGCGGCCGTGATGATCGCGCGAGCGCTGCCGCGCCACACGCTGCCGATCGGCGAGGGCATCGGGTTCCAGGTGCCCGCCGCGCAGTCCGCGCTGGGTCTCGTGCTGCTCAGCGGCCTCGACGACGAGCGCCGGCACCGCCACCTGGTCGACCTCGCCGGTCTCGACGACGCCGGCGTGGCCGCGCTGGAGAAGAAGGTCACCGAGGTGGCGGAGGCCGGGTGTGCCTACGTCGCGCACGAGGTCGAGGCCGGGTTCCACTCCGCCGCCGTGCCGCTGCGCCGCTGGGATGGCACACCGATCGCCGCGCTGAACATCGGGACCAGCGTGGAGCGGATCTCCGAGGCGGACATGTGGGAACGCGTGCTGCCCGTGCTGCGGGAAACCGCGGAAGAGCTGCAGCCGCAGCTCGTCTGAACCCCCGCCTTCGTTGGCGCGGTAGGACTTCCGCGCCGGCAAGCCGAGTACCGGACGTGCGGAACAATTACGTTGCAAGTGTTGACTGTAACGCAACTCCGACATACTGTCCCTCACACCGATCGCCAGGGCGCCGCGTGCGCCGCTCGACCGACCACTTCGGACACTCCCGCTTCCTTCGGAGAACCCCACCACCGCGATGGGCGACAACGCCGTCGTGCCAGCGAAGGGAATCCCGTGACCACCTCAAGAGCCCCGGAGATCCCGCTTGTCACCGTCGACAGACCCGAGCCGCGCTACCGGCCGGTGATGGCGTGGACGGTGCTGCTCCTGCTCGCCGTCTTCATGGTCCTCAACTTCGCCGACCGCATCTCGCTCGCGCTCGCCGCCCAGCCGCTCATGAAAGAACTGCACCTGTCGGCGTCGCAGTTCGGGTTGATCAGCAGCTCGTTCTACTTCCTCTACAGCCTCAGCGCCGTCGGCATCGGGTTCCTCGCCACGCGACACGTGCCGTTGAAGTGGCTGCTGTTCGTGATGTCGCTGCTGTGGGCGGCCACGCAGCTGCCGGTGTTCTTCTTCGCGGGCGGCGGCGTGCTGCTCGCGACCCGCATCGGCCTGGGTGCCGCCGAGGGTCCGGCGACGGCGGTGGCCAACTCCACCGCGTACAGCTGGTTCCCGAAGCACCGCCGCGGACTGCCGACCGCGATCCTCACGTCCGGCGCGTCGCTCGCGAAGATCGTCGCGGCACCGTTGCTGACACTGCTCATCGTGCACTCCGGCTGGCGGTCGGCGTTCTTCGCGCTGGGTCTCGCCGGTCTCGTCTGGTGCGCGGTGTGGCTGTTCGCGGGACGCACCGGGCCGTTCGCGGTCACGCCGGAGGCACCGGACAAAGTGGACCGAGCCGCGCGGCGGCGCACGTTTCTGAAGGTGGCGCGGAGCCGCACGTTCATCGTGCTCCTGCTGGCCACGTATCCGATGTACGCGCTGATCTCCGTGGTGTTCAGCTGGTTCCCGTCCTACCTCGAAGCCGGACTGGGGTTTTCCACACTGACCTCGGGTGTCCTCTTCGGACTGCCGAGCGTCATCGGCATGGCGTTCATGCTCGGTTCCGGCTGGCTGACCGACCGACTGCTCGCGCGGGGTGTGTCCGCGCGCATCGCGCACGGCCTCGTGCCGACGCTCTCGCTCGCCGCCGGCGGGGTACTGCTGGCCGTGCTGCCGTTGGCGGGAAGCGCGCGCTACCTCGCCTACGTCATCCTCGTCGCCGGCTACTGCCTCACGCTCGTGGCGCAGCCGATCGTCTACGCGGCGATCGGCACGGCAGCCGCGCCTTCGCAGCGCACCAGTGTGCTGAGTCTGTTCATCGCTTTGCAGAGCACGTCGGGGATCATCGCGCCGTGGGCGACGGGCGCACTGATCGACGGCGCCGGCAACCAGATCGACGGCTACAACACCGCGTTCGTGGTGATCGGGATCCTGTGCGCGATCGGCGGGGTGGTCGCGGCGTTCTTCGTGGACTCCGGCCGCGACTCCGCGCACGACGCCTGAGCGCCCTCGCCGGTCTCGGCCGGCGAGGGCGCTCCGCGGACGGGTCAGACCCGCGCGATGAGCTTGATCTCCACGAGCTGCTCGGGGAAGGCGAGCCGCGTCGTGCCGACCAGCGTGCTGGCGACCTGCGGGTCCTCCCGTCCGTAGGCCGCCTTGCGCACGGGACCCGCCACGGCGAAGGCCGCGTCGATGTCGAGGACGTAGAGCACCTCTTCGACGACGTCGGCCAGCGTCGCGCCGAAGCGCTTCAGCAGCTCGGCGGCGTTCACATACGAGCGGCGCATCTGCTCTTCCATGGCGGAAAAGTCGGTGACGGCGCCGTTCTCGTCCACGGGCGCGGGCGCCACGAGCTGGTCGCCGTCGTGGGACAGCTGACCGGAGACGTAGATGGTGTCGCCGTGTTTCACGGCCTGGACGTAGCCGTAGATGCCTTCCCACGGGACCCCGAAGTTCGCGGTGGTCCTCTCGATCGGCTTGCTCATGGGGTTTTCAGCCTTCCTGCCGCGTGATCAAGACCGAACACTACGAGCCGGCAGACCGCTCTCACCAGCCGTTTCGATGCCAGAATGGGCAAGGATCGTGCCAGTGCGAGTAGCCTGACGGCAGTTGGTTCCGGTGCGATCCGAGGAGACATTCGTTGCCCCGCACGCAGCTGGTCGTGGCGCTGCTGGCCGTGCCCCGGGTCATGGGGCTCGACTTCAGCATCCCCGCACACATCCTCGGCCGGCAAGAGGGTTACCACGTACTTGTGTGTGGCAAGGAGACCACGGGTTCGCCGCTGGGCATCACGCCGACGCATTCACTGGCCGACGCGCCGGAGGCCGACATCGTGATCGTGCCCGGGTACGACGAACCCGAGGTACCGCTGCCCGAGGAGTACCTCGACGTGATCCGCCTCGCCACCGACCGCGGTGCCCGCGTGGTGGCGATCTGCACCGGCGCGTTCGCGCTCGCGGAGAGCGGCGTGCTCGACGGCCGCGAGGCGACCACGCACTGGCGCTACCTCGCCGCGTTGCGCGAGCAGTACCCCGCGGTGCGCGTGCTGGAGAACCAGCTGTTCGTCGAAGACGGAAAAATCCTCACGTCCGCGGGGGCGGGCGCCGGCATCGACGCGTGTCTGCACCTCATCCGCACCGACTTCGGCGCGGCGGCCGCCCACGAGGCCGGCAAGGAGGTCGTGGCCTCCCCCGCCCGCGGCGGCGCGCAGCCACAGTACGTCGACGTGCTCACCGCCGCGCGCACGGATCTTTCGGCCACGCGCAGCTGGGTCATGGAGCACATCGGCGACCCGATCACCGTCGGGCGCATGGCCGAGCGCAGCAACCTGCCGCGCCGCACGTTCATCCGGCACTTCGAGCTCGAGACGGGCATGTCGCCGATGCGCTGGGTCGTCAACCACCGCATCCTCAGCGCGCGCCGACTGCTGGAGACCTCCGACTGGCCCGTCGAGCGCATCGCGGCGGCCACCGGTTTCGGCACGGCGGCCAACTTCCGGACGATCTTCCGCCGCGAGGTGGGCACGACGCCGACCGGTTACCGGCGTACGCACAGCGCGCTCTAGATTTTCATCAACCATCTGTGTGCACTCGAATGATTGACAGCTTCGCGCTGCCCTGCCTACCCTCGCTTTCAAAGCACAAGACTGTACTCTGAAATGAGGGAAGCCGATCGTGACTGCGCCCAAGGTCGCCATCATCTACTACAGCTCGACGGGCAGCGTCCACTCGCTGGCACAGGAGTACGCGGCCGGCGCCGAGGGTGCGGGTGCCGAGGTGCGCGTGCGGCGCGTGGCCGAGCTCGCGCCGCCCGAGGCGATCGCGGCGAACCCCGCGTGGCAGGCGCACTCCGACGCCGTGCGCGACGAGCCCGTCGCGACCGCCGACGACGTGCTGTGGGCCGACGCGGTCGTGTTCGGCACGCCGACGCGGTTCGGCAACGTGGCTTCGCAGCTCAAACAGTTCCTCGACACGCTGGGCGGGCAGTGGGCGCAGGGCCTGCTGGCGGACAAGGTGTACTCCGGCTTCGTCTCGACCGCGACGGCGCACGGCGGCCGCGAATCGACGCTGCTTGCGCTGTACAATACCGTGCACCACTTCGGCGGCATCCTGGTGACGCCGGGCTACACGGACCCCGTGCAGTTCGCCACGGGCACGCCGTATGGGCCTTCGCACGCCGACGGTCAGGGCACCATCCCGATCAGCGATGAGACGAAGGCGTCGGCTCGGTATGCCGGGTCGCGGATCGCGAACGTCACGCGGGATCTGGTGAACGGCCGGGCTGCTTGAGTCCTGCCGGGACGGCACGGGTCTCCCCCGTGCCGTTTTCCGTTGTCAGGGCGTGGTTTTCGCGGCGGCGACCATGGTGGCCATGAGCTTCGCGGCGTCGTTGGTGCTCAGGCCGGCTTCGCGCACGAGTGAGCGCCAGGTGTCGAAGGCGAGCGCGTGGCGCACCGCCGCGACCACGAACCGCTTGCGCCCGCGGGCCGGCGACCAGCCCGCGGAGAGCAGGCTCGTGGCGTCTTCGAGAAACGCCGCCATCGACCCGAGCGCGCGCTCGACGGCGGGCATTTCGACGGCGTCGCGCAGGGAGTTGACGAGCATCGGCTCCACTTCGGAGTAAAAGGCGTAGAGCTGCTTCAGCGCGTTCGTGATGCGCTCGGCCGGCTCGCCGACCGCCTGCCAGCCTTCGAGATCCGGGCGCGGGTGCAAGCCCCAGAAGTGCGCGGCGCACGCGGCGAGCTGGTCTTCCTCGGTCGGAAAGTAGCGGTAGACGGTGTGGCGCTGCACGCCGGCGGTCTCGGCGATGCCCGCGATGGTCGTGCGCGCCGGGCCGATCGACCCGTGCAGCTCGACGATCGCCTCCGTGATCCGGCGGCGCGTGTCCTCCATGGCGTCGGCCCGCCGGCTCATCCGGTAGGTCCGGGTCGCCTTCTCCACAACCATCGTTTCGCTCCTCGCCGCACGGTCGTTCCAGGATAACCGCCGTTTCTGTCGGGGTGGGTGGCACCATGGCGGGCATGTGGGGACGCAAGCAGAAGGACCTGCCCGCCGACACCGCGGCCGAGGCCGTGGAGTTCGCGCGGCCGCTGGTGCACGGCGGCTTCAGCACTCCCGACGACGTCGCGGTCGCGATCACGGAGTACCTGGAGCCCTCAGTGTCACTGCCGCAGGCGCGCTCCGTGGTCGACCGGCTCTGGCAGGCGCGGGTGGCGGAACAACGCACGTGGCCTCCGGTGACCGACCCGGATCGGGTGCTGGCGGCGTTCTCGGCTCTGGCGTCCTCGGGGGTGGTGGCTCGGGCGGACTTCGCGTGCTGCCAGAACTGCGGCCTGACGGAAATCGGCGCGGAAGCCGCCCCGGGCGACCGGGGGTTCGTCTTCTTCCACGAGCAGGACACGGCCCGCGCGGTCGAGGGAGGCGAACTGCTGCTGTCGTACGGCCGGCTGGCGGACTCCCCGGCCGACACGGCGGACGTGGGGCAGGTGGTGGCCGCGGCGCTGCGGGCGCAGGAGCTGGCGGTGACGTGGGACGGGTCGCCGGAGGAGCGGATCCGGGTGGATCTGGAGTGGAGGAAGCGGCTGGGTTGAGACTCAGTGCTGGTGACCACTTCGGACTCGCGGGTTTGCCGGGGAATGGATCCGAGGTGTGCGAACCGCTTGCTGCCTTGGGCCGAGGTCTGGCCCAAGGCGCGAATCCGAGGACGGAACGCGTGATGCCCGGAAGGTTCGCGCCGCCCAACGTCGGCCGCAAAAGTCGCGCCGCGCCACTCGCCTGTCTCTCGTGAGGGGCGGGTCAGTGGCATCCAGCCGCGGACTACGTCGCAACTCGACCCCCGGCGACCAAACGCGGCGGCAACTCCTTTCCAGAAGTTCCCACGTCCGGCCGACAAAGCGACCC
The DNA here is from genome assembly GCF_040654155.1 of Amycolatopsis sp. NPDC050768. Classification (NCBI taxonomy): domain Bacteria; kingdom Bacillati; phylum Actinomycetota; class Actinomycetes; order Pseudonocardiales; family Pseudonocardiaceae; genus Amycolatopsis; species Amycolatopsis sp. NPDC050768. Next base: position 229,733 of record NZ_JBFAHL010000011.1, on the reverse strand, counting down.
CACCCCGACAATCACGCCGGACAACGCTCGTCCGGCCGCGGACTCCTGAGGAAGACATCGGGACCCCTCCCGGGGTCCGTGGCCACAATCGGCGGCGGTCGTCGAGTGGTGCGGGAAGGGGTGCGATGGACGAGCCGCCGTGGGTGCCGGTGCGGCGGGCCAGTCCGGCCGCGGTGGCGGTCGGGAACGCGTCGTTCCTGGGGGTCGGGTACCTGCTGCTGGGGCGGCGGGGTCTGGCGGTCCTGAACGTGGTGGGCACGGTCGTGCTGGCGGTGCTGCTGGTGACGGCGTTCCCGACGGTGTGGTTCGAGATCGTGGTGCTGGTGTGGTGGGCGGCCGGGATCGTGCGCGGGTGGTTCCTCGCGGGCCCACCGGCGCGGAGCCGGTGGCGGGACTGGGTGGTGGCGCTGGCCGTCGCGGTGCCGGTGCTCGTGGTGGCCGCGCTGCTGAGGTTCGACGCCGTCTCGATTGCCCGCGACGTGGCCGACGCGCGCGACAGCGGCGACTGCGCCAAGGCCGAAGCGGCGCTCGACCGCGTGTGGTTCGGCCACCGCCTTGCCGACGCGCCGCTGGCCGCCGAAGGGGACGCGACAGCGGAGGCGTGCGGCCGGCTCCGCACCGCGGCCGAGGCTCTCGCCGGCGGCCTGCCCGGCAACACTGGTCAGCTGAAGACGGGCTTCGACGCTCTGGCCGGGGTGCGCACCGACCTGCCCGGCCACGAGCGGATGGCCGACGTCATGCTCGACGGGTTCCTGGCCAAGCTTCCGGCGCAGAACCCGTGCGACCTCGCCGTGGACACCGACTGGCTCCGGACCCGTCATGAGGCCGCCGACGTCGTCGACCGCACCCGGCCCGGCGCCCTCGTCGCGTGCGGCGACACCCTGCTGGCAGCCGGCGATTGGCAGAACGCCGGCACGCGGTACCAGCAGGTGCTCGACCAATACCCGCGCAGGGCCGTCGCCGCGAGGGCCACCGAAGGCGTCCGGAAGGCCAAGGTGGCGGGTGAGCTGGCGAACGTCCGCAGCCTCCTGTCGAACACCACCGCGCCCGAGTACTGCACCAAGCCCGCCCCGTACAGCGCCGCCCCGCCCTACGGCAAGGGCACGAACCACGCGATCTTCTCCGGCAACGACGACTTCACCAACCGCCTCCCCGCCGACTGGCGCGTGACCGACCCGACGAAGGCCGTCCTCATCGTCTGCGCCGGCGACGACACCAACGGCACCGCCGTCCGCACGTGCCAGTACGAGAACCACACGTTTCCCGAACTCCCCGACGACGTGACGTTCCACAAGATCGCCATGCCCCTCAAAGCCTACGAACTCCGCACCGGCAAGCTCGTCGCCGACACCAAAGTGGAGATCGGCGGCACAAGCTGTCCCCCGTCGGTCTCCTACACCTCCTACGGCTACACCGACCTGGGCCCGCCGTCCGACATGCCGGTCGACGCCTCGGACGCCGACGTGCGCGCCGCCTTCGCGTCCCTCATCACCCGCTGAACACGCGGAACTCACTTGAGGCAGGCGGATCCGCCCGCCAGACTCGGCTCGACGAATCTCACTGGAGCGCCAACCTCGCCGAGGTCGAGACGCTGATGCGGTTCACCCGGATCCTCCAGCGACTCGACTGGCCACAGTCCACAAGCGACTCATGAACCCTCCGGCCCCGCAACATTTTCCGGCAACGGCACATCCGGGTCGAGCGTGATGCCACCCGCGCGGAGGGCGTCGTCGAGGATGTGCCAGGTCCAGCGGGCCAGGAGGGTGGCCAGGTCGGCCTGGTCGAGGCCGCGGGGGTTTTCCAGCCAGCGCGCGGTGCTGGACTCGACGAGGCCGACGAGGGCGAAGGCGATCGTGTCGGCGACGCGCGTGTCCATGGCGTACGCGGCGAGGTAGCGCTCGAACACCACGGTCAGCTGGCGCGCGATCGCGGTTTTCACGTCGGCCACCACGTCGCGCGTGCCGGGGCGGCCCGACACCTGCGTCAGGTAGCGGTAGAGGTGGGCGTGGTCGGCGAGCCAGCGCGTGTGGGCGCCGATCGCGCCGCGGATCATCTGCATGGGGGTGCCGGGTGGGTCCCACAGGGGCGCGAACTCGGCGGTGATCAGCTCGCCCGCGCGGTCGGCGATGGCGCACTGCAGGTCGGTGGCGTCGGCGAAGTGCTTGTACAACCGCGTGCGCGCGACGCCCGCTTCCTCGGCGATCTGCTCGGTGGACACGTCCGGCCCGTGCCGCGCGATGGCGCGCAACCCGGCCTCGACGAACTCGCGACGGCGGCGTTCTCGCTGGCCCGCCCAGCGCGCCGCCCGGCCGTCAGCCTTGTGGGGGGTGCCCGGGGACGTCATCGGCGGAAAGTGTAGCGCTCCCCGCGATATCGGGTACACTTCTGTACCTGTTACTTTGGGTGCCTATTGAACACCGTCAGTATTCTTACGGAGAGTGTCCATACGATCTGGAGAACCGCGTGGGGAGTTGCGTGGACGACGAGCCGCCGGACCCGGTGCTGCTCGCGGCTGTCCGCGCCGGTGACCTCCACGCGAGCGGGGCGCTCTACCGCCGCCACGTCGAGCCGATGCGCCGCACGGCCGCGCGCTGGCGCCACCAGCCGGCGGAGTGCGAGGACCTGGTCGCCGAGGCGTTCACGCGCGTGATCACCACCGTGCGCGCAGGCGGTGGACCGCGTGACGACGCGCGGCCGTACTTGATCGTCACGATGCGGAACCTCGCCGCGAGCTGGAGCCGGCACGACAACCGCGTCGACCTGTACGAAACCGTCCCCGAGCCCGGCGGTGCGCGGGCGGTGGCCGAGGAAGAAGCGCTGCGCCGGTCCGACGTCGAACTCGTCTGGTCGGCTTACTGCACGTTGCCGGGCCGGTGGCGAACGGTCCTGTGGCGCACCGCCGCGGAAGGGGGCTCGACCGCGGAGGCGGCGCTGCTGCTGGGCGTCTCGCCGAACGGTGCCGCCGTGCTCGCCGGGCGGGCGCGCGAGGGCCTGCGCCAGGCGTACCTGCAGGTCCAGGTGCCGCACGCGGAAGATCCGTATTGCGCGGAGGCGCGCCGCAACCTGGGCGCCTGGGTGCGCGGCGGGCTGTCGCGGCGGCGTTCGACGGTGATCGGCGGGCACGTCGCGAGCTGCGCGCCGTGCCGGGTCGTGACCGCGGGGCTCGCGGAGGTCAACGACGAACTTCCGGCCTGAGAGGGAACGCAGGGGAACATCATGAGGAGGGGAACCATGGACGAGGAACCACTGGTGCGCGGCCACCGCGTCACCTACCTGCCGGGCAAGCGCAAGCCCGGCCCGCAACGCCTGTGCCGGCGCGGCATCGTGACCGGCCCGCCCGTGCTCGACACCGACACCGAGGTCACCTGGGTCCCCGTCCAAGCCGACGGCACCCACGACGCCGACGAATGGGTCCGCGCCGACGCGATCATCGACGTAGTGGCCCCGACATGACTCAGCCCGACACGCCGATCTTCGACACGCTGATCACGGAAGCCGGTCTCGACTGGCCGGAGGAGGCGCCGGCGGACGAACCCTCCTGACGCGGGAACCGGCGAGCGGTACGTTCTCGTTGCCAGGCAAGGAGAACGTACCGGGGAGGAACCCGCCGTGAAGATCGGTCTCGTCGCGCCGCCGGATCTCGACGTCACCCAGTTCGTCGGGTACGCGCAGCTGGCCGAGCGGCTGGGGTTCGACGAGCTGTGGGTAGTCGAGGACTGCTTCTTTCGCGGCGGAATCGCGCAGGCGGCGGTGGCGCTGGCGAAGACCGAGCGGATCCAGGTCGGCATCGGGGTTTTGCCGGCCGCGGCGCGGAACGTCGCGTTCGCGGGGATGGAGCTGGCGACGCTCGCCGGGATGTTCCCGGGGCGGCTGCTGGCCGGGATCGGGCACGGGATGCCGGCGTGGCTGCGGCAGGCCGGGGCGTGGCCGGGGAGTCCGTTGACGCTGCTGCGCGAGTATTTCACCACCGTCCGGGCGATCCTCGACGGCGAGCACGTCAGCTTCGGCGGCGCCGGAATACAGCTGCGCGACGTCCGGCTCCAGAGCCCGCCGAAGCTCGTGCCGCCGTTGTACGCCGGGGTGCGCGGACCGAAGTCGCTTGCCCTCGCGGCCGAGGTGGCGGACGGGACGATCCTCGCGGAGCCCGTCACGCCGGAGTACCTGCGGGCCGTGCGCGAGATCGTCGGGGCGGAGCACGAGCTCATCGCCTACAACGTCGCGGCTGTCGACGACTCCCCCGGCCGCGCACGGGCGCTGGCCCGGCAGGCGCTCACGGCGATCGGCGAGCCGGACTGGGCGCCGCACCTCGCGCCGTTGCCGTTCGCCGACGAGTTCGCGGCGCTGCGCAAGGCGGCCGGGTCACGGGAGGAGTTCGCGGCGGCGCTGCCCGACGAGTGGGTGGACCAGCTGGCGGTGGTCGGCACGCCGGCCGACGTCCGGGCCCGGCTGACCGAACTCGACGCCGCCGGCGCGGGCCACGTCGTGTTCATCCCCGCGGGGCCGGACCCCACGACGGCCGTCGAGGCACTGGCGCGGGTGCTGCCGTATCGCTGACCGGAACACAGTGGTCCCGAAAACGCCCCGGAAACGGTAAAGTGGGCGCCAGCGCGCAGTTCACCCACGTTCCCACCAGCGGAACACAACCAGAATTCCGAGGACCACCGGTTTGAGCAGCCAGAGTACCGCCGGGCGCAAGCCCGCAGCTTCGCCCGACAACGCCGGCACGGAAGCGGCCGCGCGCGTCGCCGACGTGCTGCTGCTCTTCACGGGCGGGCCCCGGTACCTGGGGGTGAGCGCGATCAGCCGGGAACTCGGGCTGGCCAAGGCCGTGGTGCACCGGATCCTGCAGTCGCTCGTCTCGCGGGAGATGCTCGCCACCGACCCTGGTGTGGCCGGTTACCGGCTCGGTCCGGCGGCGGTGGCGTTGGGGGCGAGTGCGTTGCGGAGGTTCGATGCGCGGACCGTCGCTACGCCGGTGCTGCGCCGGTTGCGGGATGAGACGAGTGAGACCACGACGTTGTCCGGGTTGGTCGGCGATGAGCGGGTGTATCTCGATCAGTTCGAGAGTCCTCGTGAGATCAAGATGACGGTCGATATCGGACGTCGGTTTCCGTTGCACGCCGGGTCTTCGGGGAAAGTGATTCTGGCGTTTCTGCCGGAGGAGCGGCAGGCGGCGGTGCTGGGGCGGGAGTTGCCGGCGTTGACGGAGAAGACGATCACGACGGCGGATGATTTGCGGGCGGTGCTGGCGGAGACTGCTCGTGAAGGGGTTGCGGTTTCGCTTGGGGAGAGGCAGCCGGGGGCGGGGTCGGTGGCGGCGCCACTGTTCGGGCCGGATGGGGAGATTCACGGGTCGATCAGTATTTGCGGGCCGCAGTATCGGTTCACGCCGGAGGCGGTGGGGCGGTATCGGGTGTTGGTGCGTGATGCTGCGGAGGAGATACGGCACAGCTGGGCTTGGCTCCGCGATTCGGGCGACACCAGCGGTCGCTGATTTTCGGTCGGCGGTTTTCCAGGTGGTGAAAGAAAGTGGGCCCTCCGTGCCGAAGCACGAAGGGCCCACGAACGGGGTGGGTCAGCGGCCGCGCTTGAGGTAGCGGCCGATCGGGTCGCCGGTGATTTTGCCGTCGGCGTAGACGTGGTGGCCACGGACGAAGGTGTCGGTGACCTTGGCGGTCATGTCGAAGCCCTCGAACGGGGTGTACTCCTGGGTGGACTCCGAGTCGGCCGCGCGGACGGTCCAGCGGACGTCCGGGTCGACCAGGGCGAAGTCGGCGTCGTAGCCCTCGGCGATGGTGCCCTTGTTCAGCAGGCCGTAGCGGCGGGCGGGGTTCGTCGAGGTCAGCTGGGCGATGCGCTGCAGCGAAAGGCCCCGCTTGGTGCCCTCGCCGACGAGGCCGGGCAGCAGGTACTCGGCGCCGCCGAAGCCGGACTTCGCCAAGAAGACGTCGTCGCGGTCGGCGCCGAACTTGAGTTCGTCGCGGCAGCAGGCGTGGTCGCTGACGACCCAGTCGACGTCGCCGGCCAGGACGTGGCGCCAGAGGGCCTCGACGTCCTCACGTTCGCGCAACGGCGGGTTGACCTTGCCGCCGATGCCGGAGGCGGTGTCGACGTCGGCCAGCAGGTGGCCGATGGTCACCTCTCGCCGGAAGTCGATGTGCGGGAACGCCTTGCCCATGGTCAGGGCGGCCGAAAGAGCCTTCTCCGACGACAGGTGCAGCAGGTTGATGTTCGGCAGGCCCGTCTCGTGCGCCAGGTACGACGCGATGGTCACCGCGAGGCCCTCGGAGTGCGGCGGCCGCGAAGCGCTGTACGCGCGCAGGCCCGAGAGCGTTCCCTCCTGCTCCACCAGCTTCGTGTACGCGGCCATGATCTCGGCCGTCTCACAGTGCAGCGAGAGCGACAAGTGCGGCGCGTACTCGGTGAGGATCTCGCGCGCGTTCTGCACGCCGCGCATCACGAACTCGAAGTGCGCGATGTCGTAACGCTCGTCGGGCGGGATCATCAGGAAGTCGCTCTGGCTGGTCGAGCGGCCGTGCAGCCCGTGGCTGCCGTAGAACATGAAGATCTTGAACGAGGTGACGCCGTGTTCCTCGACGAGGTACGGGATCTCCGAGATGTGCTCGGAGCTCATCGGCGCGAGGTGGAACGCGTAGTCCACGTACGCGTTGCCCTGCGACGCCGAGAGGACCTCGGGGAAGAAGTCGCGGTAGCTGCCGCCCTTGTTCAGGTAGTACTGGCCCGTGCGCATGTACGTCAGCGATGTGGTGACGCCGCCCTGCGCGCTCGCCCGGCTCTCGGTGCGGGTGTCGGTGGCGAGCTCGTTGTAGATGCCCCAGTGCTGGTGCGCGTCGACCACGCCGGGGAAAGCCAGCAGACCGCGGCCGTCGACCACCCGGGCGGCGTCGTCCTCGGGCAGGTTCGGCGCCACCCGCGTGATCTTGCCGTCGTTGACGGCGATGTCCAGCAGTTCCGGCTGCGACCCGTCGGGGTCGTCGGGCCGGACGACCCGGACGTTCTTCACGAGCAGTTCCGTGGTTGCCATTCTTCTCCTCCGCTTGCGATGTAAGGGAAAGTCAGTGGTGACGGCGGGCGACGTCGCTCGCGGCCAGGTAGGCGAGGCCGAACGCGGGCAGCAGCCCGTTGCCCGGCAGGTAACCCGCGGCGCCGTGGCCGGAGATGCTCGCGGCCGCGCCGCCGGCGGCGTAGAGGCCAGGGATGCGTTGCCCGGAAGCGTCCACAACGGCCGCGTTCTCGTCGACCATCAGGCCGCCCTGGGTGTGGAACAACGCGGGCACCACGCGGACCGCGGCGTAGCGGCCGGAAAGCGGGCGTTCCCAGTTGGTGCGGCCGAACTCGTCGGGCCGCTCGCCCCGGGCGATCGCGGCGACACGAGACAGCTCGTCGGCCAGCGCCTCCGCCGGAAGCCCCGTCACGGCAGCCAGGCCGGCAGCGTCGTCGGCCCACACCAGCGCACCCGAGGCGACGGTGTCCTTGAAGTCCTGGAACGGCTGGCACTGCTCGAAAATCGTCTCGTCCAGCACGATCCAGCCGGTCGAACCTTCACGCGCGGCGAGCTCCGCGGCGTACTCCGAATAGCCGCGCGTCTCGTCGCCGAAGCGGCGGCCGCCGAGGTCGACGAGGAACGCGCCGTGGATGACCGTCGCCCAGCCCACGAGCGTGCCGGCGTTGGCCGCGACCGCGCCGTGGCCCTGGTACGCGTCGAGGAACCCGGTTGCGGCGCCCAGCTTCTCGCCGATGCGCAACGCGTCGCCCAGCGACTGGTCACTGCCCTGGTACAGCGCGCCCGCGATCTCCGGCAGGTGCCGGGCCACGAGGTCCTTGTCGGCGCCGAAGCCGTTGGTGGCCAGCAGCACCGCGCGCGTCGGGATCTCTTCCTCGGTCCCGTCCGGGTAACGCACCACGACCGCGCGCACACCGCCGGAATCGGACAGCACGTCGATCAGCTTGCCCGGCACCAGCAGCTCGATGTTCTCGTGCTCGGTGACGCGCCGGGCCAGGTGGTCGATCACGCCCGAACCGTGGCGGCCGGGGATCGAGTGGCAGCGCGTGACAGCGTGGCCGGGGTAGTTGAAGTCCGTCACCAAAGAAAGCGGCAACCCCGCCGAATCGGCGAGCCACTCGACGAGCGGTGCGCTCACCGAAGCGAGTGTCCGCGCCAGTCGCGGGTCGGCCTGCCCCTTCGTCTTCGCCATGATGTCGGCGACGAACTGCTCCGGCGAGTCCGCAACCCCCGCCGAAGCCTGCCAACGCGAACCCGCGCCGGGGAACATCGCCGTGGACATCGAGGTGTTGTTGCCCCGCCGGAAGTGCTCGCTCGCCTCGACGACGAGCACGCTCAGTCCCAGCTCGGCCGCCCGCAGCGCGCCCGCGAGCCCGCCACCGGCGCCGGCGACGACGAGGTCCGGTCCGTCGCTCACCGCACCCCCTCGACGGCCAGCAGCCGCATGGCCAGCTCCGTCGGGTCGACGATCCGCGCCGGCAGGTCGGCCGGCTCGACGTCGACCGCCGAGCAGCCGTTGATCACCGCTGTCGCGCCCAGCTCGGCCAGCTCGCGCACTGCCGAGCCCAGCGCCGCGTTCCACACCTCGGTCTCGGCGATCGCGGAGAACGGCAGGTCGAGCACGCGGATGCCGGCGAGGTACTCGTCGAGCCCGTACGCGGCGATCCGGCTGGCGAACTCGTCCTTGATCGCCTCGTTGCGCACCACGGCGCCGAACCGCACGCCCTTGCCCGCCAGGTGGGTCGCCGACAGCTTGAGGATGCCGTGCACCGGCAGTGCCGGGTCGGAGACGGCGTCGGGCACCGACGGGTCGAGCACGCAGTCCGGGAACGCGAGGTCGAAGCCGTCGGCGGCGGCCTTGAGCAGCGCGGCGACTTCCCGCTCCGAGTCGCGCATCGACCCGGCTGTGTCCAAAGTGGCCGGTGCGGTCGGGCCCACGTTGCGCAGCTCGATCTCCACGCCCGGCGGCGCGAGGCGGTCGTAGCGGGCCTGGCGCCGGGCGACCTCGTCGGGCGGCAGGTGGATGGGCGTCACCGCGAGGGCACGCATCAGTTCAGCTCCTTCTCGTCGGTCCCGGCCAGTTCGCGCAGCGCCGCGCCGACGCGGGGCTGGCCGGGCAGGTCGTGGCCCAGGGCGGCGGCCCGGTCCACGAGTTCGGGCTGCCGCGGCAGCCACGTCTTCAGCAGGCCGAGCACGTCCGGCTCGGTCAGCGGGTGGTGGTCGGCGTCACCGACCGGGTTGGGCACCTCGCTCGTGAGCGTGGCGCCGTCGTCGAAGCACACCTGCACGCGGGTCGCGCGCTCGTCGGGCAGGCGCGCGGTGAGGTCGGGCGCCTCGACGAGCCGCACGCGCCGCGCCAGCGCACGCACACCCGCGTCGTCGACGGCCGAACCCGGCCCGACCTCGCCGGTGAGCGCGGCCGTGGCCACCACGAACGGCGTGGAGAACATCGCCGAGAGCCGGTTCGACCAGTCCACTCCGGACAGTCCGGCGCCCAGCACATGGCTCTCCACCACGATCTTCGTGATGCCTTCCGACCGGAACCGCGCATCAGAACGCAGCTCCAGCACGGCGTCGGCCGCCGGATGCGTGAAGGAACAGGACGCGTGCCGCTTGAAGTAGCCGCGCGTGATGTCCCACCGCGAGCCGAGTTCGGTGGTGAGCTCGGCCGCGTCGAACGAGCCCAGCACCGTGCCCAGCGAGAGCGCGGCCGTGCCCGTCGTGCGCGCCATGCCCGCCGCCGCCATCCGCACGGCGGCGAGCCCGGACATCGCCGAGGCGCCCAGCCACGCGTTGCGCACCGGATTGCCCTGCGTCGCCGAGTCGAAGTGCCCGGCGATGGCCATCCCGGCCGCGGTGTCGATCGCCGCCGCGGCCGCGCCAGGCGCGAGGCCCAGCAGGCGCGCGCAGCCGGCCGCGGCGCCGGGCACGCCCCAGCTGCCGTGCGGGTGCGCGCCCGGGCGCAACGAGGTGGCCCGGCCGAAGCGCGACGCCACCTCGTACGCGGCCAGCAGCGCCGCCGCCGTGTCGGCGCCGGTGCTGTCCAGCTCGGCCGCGAGCGCGAGCACCGCGGGGAAGCCGTGGGCCGCAGGGTGACCCTTGGCGTACTTGTTGCCTTCGTCGAGCTCGAGCGACACGAGCGCCATCGCGTTGAGCCAGGCGGCGGCGTCCGTGGACACCCGCCGCCCGGCCCCGATCAACGGCGCAGGACCGTCCGGTGCCCGCCATGCGGCAGCCAGGGCTCGCTGTTCGGGCAGCGTTGCCCCGACCGCCGTCACGCCGATGACGTCGAGCAGCACCAGGGCGAGCCGGTCCAGCACGGCGGCCGGCACGGCCGTGACGTCCACTTCGGACACCCACCCGCCGAGAGCCGCGGTCGCCTCGGTGGCCTGTTCCGTTTTCACAGTCCCAAGTACGCCTTCCTGACCCGGCTGTCGTCCGCGAGCTCGGCGCCCGTGCCCGCCAGCACGGTCGACCCGCTCTCCAGAACGTACGCCCGGTCGGCGATGGCCAGCGCCTGCTTGGCGTTCTGCTCCACCAGCAGCACCGCCACGCCGGTGTCGCGGATCTGCTGCACCGCTTCCAGCATCGTCCACGTGAGCTTCGGCGACAGGCCGGTCGAGGGCTCGTCGAGCATCAGCAGCCGCGGCCCGGCCATCAGCGCCCGCGCGATCGCGAGCATCTGCTGCTGCCCGCCGCTGAACGTCTGCGCGACCGTCGAACGGCGCTCGGCGAGCACCGGGAACAGGTCGTAGACCTCCTTCAGCGACTTCGTGGCCTGTGCCGCCGTGCGCGTCCACGCGCCCATGCGGAGGTTCTCCTCCACGGTGAGCGTGCCGAACAGCGCGCGGTCCTCGGGCACGTGCACGAGACCCTCGCGCACGAGCTGGTCGGGCCGGCGGCCCGCGGTCGGCTCGCCGTCGAGCGTGATCGTGCCCGACATCGGTTTCAGCTGGCCGCAGATGCTGCGCAGCGTCGTGGTCTTGCCGGCACCGTTCGCCCCGACGAGGGCCACGATCTCGCCCTCGGCCAGCTCCAGGTCCACGTCGTGGAGGATCCGCATGCGCCCGTAACCGGCGCAGACCTTGTCAAGCTTCAGCACGGGTCGGCTCCTCCCCGAGGTAGGCGTCGATCACCCGGGGGTCGCTGGTGACCTCTTCGGGCGACCCGACGGCGAGCACGCGGCCCTGGTCGAGCACGAGCACGCGGTCGGCCAGCCGCATCACGGCGGCCATGATGTGCTCGATGAACACCAGCGTCACGCCTTCCTGCTCGCGCAGCGTGGCGAGCAGGTCGAGCACGGGTTCGCGCTCGGCGGGCACGAGCCCGGCGAGCACCTCGTCGAGCAGCAGCACCTTGGGCCGCATCGCGAGCGTGCGGGCCAGCTCCAGGCGCTTGAGCCCCGCCGTCGGCAGGTCCGGTGCCGCGCGGTGCGCCCACGGCCCGAGCCCCACGCGTTCGACGACGTCGAGCGAGTGTTTCCGCAGGTCTTTCGCCGCGAAGCGGTGGTGCTGCGCCGCCAGGCTCACGTTCTCCAGCACGGTCATGCTGGAGAACGGCCGCATCAGCTGGAACGTGCGCACCATGCCGGCCCGCGCGATCCGGTCCGGCGAGCGGCCCGTCACGTCGGCGCCCGCGAGGTGCACGCGGCCGGCGTCGGGCGTCAGCGCGCCCGACACCACGTTGAACAGCGTGGTCTTGCCCGCGCCGTTGGGCCCGATGATGCCGAGGATCTCGCCCTCGGCCACCTCGAAGTCCACATCGGACAGCGCGTGCAGCCCGCGGAAGGACTTGCCGACGCCCTTGACCTGAACCAGGTTCATCGCCGCCACCTCGTTACCAGAGTTCCGACGATGCCCTTCGGCAGCAACCGCACGATGAGGATCAGCAGCACGGCGTAGAGCACCACGTCGAGCCCGCTGCGGCCCTGCAGGAACCCGAGGAACCCGGGTGGGGTGCGCAGCAACGTCGCCGTGACGTCGGTGAGCGAGCCGACGATGATCGCGCCCACCACCGGGCCCCAGATCGTGCCGATGCCGCCGATCACCACGGGCACGATCGCCTGGATCGAGATCGCGGAACCGAACCCGAGATCGGGGTTCACGAACAGGTAGTACTGCGTGTAGAAGGCACCGGCCACGGCCGTGATCGCCGCCGAGAGCGCCACCGTCATCAGCTTGTGCCGCATCACGGGCGCCCCGAGCGACGACGCCGCCAGCTCGTCGTCACGGATCGCGGTGACGTACCGGCCTGCGCGCGAGTGCAGGAACCCGATGCTGACAGCGACCGCGGCCCCGGCCAGCACGAGCGCCACCCAGAAGTACGCGGGTGAGTCGGCCGGGAACTGGATCTTCCACAGCGACGAGCCCTGGATCAGCGGCACGCTGAAGCCCACCGACTTGTTGGCGAACGCGCTGCTGGTCACGATGAGCCGCAGCATCTCCGCGAACGCGAAGGTCGCCAGCGCGAAGTACGCGCCCTGCAGCTTGTAGCGGAACGAGAAGTACCCGATGAGCACGGCGACCGCGGCGGCCACCGCCATCCCGGCCAGCATCCCGATCCAAGGCGACACGTTCTGCTTCACCAGCAGGTACGCGCTGGTGTAGGCCCCGAGCCCGAAGTACGCGGCGTGGCCGAAGCTGAACATCCCGCCGAAGCCGCTCATGATGTTCCAGCCCACGGCCATGAGCAGGAAGATCAGGATGCGCACGGCGACCGCGCCCTGAGCTGCCGGCAGGATCAGCGGCAGCGGGATCGCGATGAGCATGAGCAGCGCGAGGATCGCGTACTGCCGGTTCTGCGGACGCAGCGGCGGTGCCTTGACCTTCTCTTTCGATGCCGGCGCCGCGATGGTGATGGTGCTCATGCTCGCCTCCCGAAAAGACCCTGCGGACGGAGGAACAGCACCAGCACGAACACCACGAACACGCCGAGCAGGGAGCTCTGGCCGCCGAGGTAGATCGTGGTGAGCTGCTCGACCAGCCCGATCAGCAAGCCGCCGACGAGCGCGCCGACGACGTTGCCCATTCCGCCGAGCACCACCACCACGAACGCGGTGATGTTGAACTGCTCGCCGAGCGTGGGCGTCACCGTGACGAGCGGTCCGGCCAGTGCCGCGGCGGCACCGGCGCAGGCCGTGCCGATCGCGAACGTGACGGTGTGGATCCGCTTCACGTTGATGCCGACGAGCTCCGCGCCCGGGCCGTGGGCGGCGACCGCGCGGATCGCCGTGCCGAGCCGGGTGCGGCGCAGCAGCCAGAACAGCACCGCCCCGAGCAGGATCGCGCCGAGGAACGCGTACAGCCGCGAACCCGCGACGATCGCGCCCAGCAAGGAGAACTGGAAGTCGCCCGGCAATGCGATGCTCCTGGGCTCGGCGCCGAAGAACATCAGCAGCAGGTTCTCCAGCAGCAGCGAGAGCCCGAGCGTGATGAGCAGCTGGTTCTCCAGCGTCTTGCCCGCGGAACCCGACAGCAGCCCGCGGTGCACGGCGGCGCCGATGAGGAACAACGCCGGGACCGCGACGATGAGCGTGAGGTAGGGGTGCATGCCGGTGCCGGCCACCATGCCGAAGGAGATGAACATCGCGACGGCCAGCAGTGCGCCGTGGGCGAAGTTGACGATGTCGAGCACGCCGAAGATCAGCGTCAGCCCCATCGCGATCAGGCCGTAGAGCCCGCCGGTGAGGATGCCGGTGACCACCGACTGCCACACCACCAGGCCGCTGCCCGACTGCAGGAGCGCGACGACGATCGCGACCACGAGCACGACGGCGACCACGCCGGCACGCCCGAGGAAAGCCTTGCGCTGCTTGGCTTTGGTGTCGTCCGGAGGGGAGAATTCGGGGGCGAGTGTCGCCCCGGGGGAGAGTTCGCTCATGGCCGCCAGTTCACCGTGTAGTCGGGCCGGGATTCGGCTTTGTCCGGGGGGAAGACCTGCTTGACCTGACCGTCCTGGACCTGCATCAGGACGGGGAACGCGTTGCGGTTGTCGCCGTTGGCGGCGAAGGAGATCGGCCCGTGGCCCACGGTCAGGGGAGCGACCGCGGCCGGCATGGCACGCCACGGCATCACCGGCCCGCCGACCGTGGTGGAGGGCCGGTTCGGCTTCCTGCAGGCGTTCTGTGGAGACCGGGCCCACGTCGACGAGATCGTGACCGGGCTCGGCACCGACTGGGAGCTGCCCGGGATCTTCTTCAAACCGTATCCCTGCAACCACTTCACGCACGCGGGCATCGACGCCGCACGCCGGCTGCGGGCCCGGGGCGTGGATCCGGCTTCGATAACCAGTCTGGAGCTCGGCGCTCCGACCGCCGTGCTGCGCACCATCGGCGAGCCGCGCGAGGACAAGATCCACCCGAAGTCGGGTTACCACGCGGCGTTCTCCGGCCCGTACACGGTCGCGGCGGCGTTCCTCGGCGGCGGCGGGCTGGGCGTGTTCCACGAGGACTTCACCGACTCCGCGGCGGCTGATCCCGCGCGGCTCGCGTTGGCGGCGAAGGTGACGTGCGTGCCGGACTCGCGGTGCGACGAGATCTTCCCGCACCAGTTCCCCGCCGTCCTGCGTGCGCGGCTGACCGACGGGACCGAAGTGGAGGAACGCGTGGACGTGAACCGCGGCGGGCCGGACAATCCGCTGTCGGCCGAGGAGCTGGCCACGAAGTTCCGTCTCAACGCCACGCGGGTGGTCTCCGCTGAGACAGCCGATCGGATCACGGAGCTGACCTACGGGCTGGCGGGCCTGGGCGACCTCTCCGAGCTGACCGGGCTGCTGCACTGATCCCCCGGCCGGGCGCGGCGGTTGCCGTCGCGTCCGGCCGGTTTCCAGTGTCCAAGGGCGGTGCTCAGCGCCGCTGGAAACTGCCGCGGTAGGCCTGCGGGCTGGTGCCCACGATGCGTTTGAAGCGGTCGCGGAACGACGTCGGCGAGCCGAAGCCGACCTGACCCGCGATGCGGTCGACGCCGTGGTCGGTGGCTTCCAGCAGGTGCTGCGCCTGGCGGATGCGGGCGCGCAGCAGCCACTGCAGCGGGCTGGTGCCGGTCTGTTCGCGGAAGCGGCGGTTGAGCGTGCGGCTGCTCATGCCGGCGTGGGCGGCGATGTCGTCGAGCGTGAGGTCTTTCGCGCAGTTCTCGTCGAGCCAGCGCAGCACCGGTTCGAGCACCGAGCCACGCGGGGTCGGCGGCTGGTCGTGGACGATGAACTGCGCCTGGCCGCCCTCGCGTTCGAGCGGCATCACGGACAGGCGGGCGGCGTCGGCGGCGACCGCGGAGCCGTGGTCGCGGCGGATGAGGTGCAGGCAGAGGTCGAGGCCCGCGGCGGCGCCGGCCGAGGTGAGGATGGTGCCGTTGTCGACGTAGAGCACTCCCGCGTCGACCTCGATCGCCGGGTAGCGGGCGGCGAGCTGCGGCGCGGCGACCCAGTGTGTGGTGGCGCGCTGCCCGTCGAGCAGGCCGGTGGCGGCGAGGATGAACGCGCCGGAGCAGATGGACGCGATGCGCGTGCCTTTCGCCGCGGCTGCACGCAGGGCATCTACGACGTCGGCAGGCACCTCTTCGAGCTCGTCGCGGCCGGGGACGATGATCGTGTCCGCTTCGGCGAGCGCTTCGAGGCCGTGCCGCGGCCGGATCGTGAAGGCGCCGGCGTCGATCGCCTCGGCCGGACCGCAGACGCGCACCTGGTAGGCGGCCCGGCCGTCGGGCAGGCGCGTGCGGGTGAACACCTCGATGGGCGTGGCCAGGTCGAACGGCACGACCTTGTCCAAGGCGAGGATCACCACGGAGTGCATGGCGGGATCCTAGTGGTCACCGGTGTTCTCGCCAAGCAGTGTGACTTCCCGAAGTTCACACCGGCTTCGCGGCGCGGGTATAGCGTGAGCCGCGTGACGCCGATCTTCCAGCTCTCCGACGAGCACGTGACCGCAGAAGCCGCCCTGGACCCCGTGGCCGCGACGATGCGCGGGATCACCACGCCCGACCCCGCCACGCTCACCGACTTCTCGCCCGACGGTTTCGACGCTCGCGCCGACCAAGCCCGCCGGACGCTCGCGACCCTGGCCACGCTCACGCCCGAGTCGGGCGAGGACCGCATCGCGGGCGCGCACCTGAAGGAACGGCTCGAGGCTCAGCTCGCGTGGCACGACCTCGGTGAGCCGCTGCGCACGGTGAAGGCGCAGTTCGGGGTACTGACTTCCTTGCGCGACACCGTGGACATGCTCCCGCGTATCGGCGACGACGACTGGCACGTGATCGGTGTGCGCCTCGCCGGCGTCGAGACGATGCTGGCGGCCTGGCAGACGTCGCTGCGCGCGGGCCTCGACCGCGGCCTCGTCGCCGCGCGCCGGCAGGCCCTGGAGACGGCGTCGCAGGCCGACCGGTTCGCCGGCGTGCACGAAGCGCTGGTGGAGGCGTACGGCGACGGCCCGCTCGCCCTCGACCTGCGCTCCGCCGCCGACGCCGCCCACCGCGGCTACGCCGAGCTCGCGCGCTTCCTGCGCGAGGACTACGCACCGCGCGCGACCTCTGTCGAAGGCGTCGGCGCCGAACGCTACGCGGCCGGCGCGCGCCTGAGCCTGGGCGCGGACATCGACCTGGCCGAGGCGTACGAGTGGGGCTGGGCCGAGCTGGAGCGCATCGAGCAGGAGCTGGCAGCGGAGGCGGCCCAGGTGCGTCCGGGTGCTTCGGTCGCGGAGGCCATGGCATTGCTCGACGAGAAGTACTTTGTGGACGGTGAACCGGCCTATGTGGACTGGCTGCGCGCCGCCCACGACGGCGCGATGGCCGATGCCGCCGCCCACTTCGACATCCCGGAACCGCTGCGCGCGATCGACGTGACCCTCGCTCACGGTTCGGCCTCGGGCGCGCCGTACTACACGGGCCCCAGCGAGGACGGCGTCCGCCCGGGCCGCACGTGGTGGCCGCTCGGCGGACGTTCGCGCTTCGCCGTGTGGTCGGAGCTGACCACGGTGTTCCACGAGGGCGTGCCGGGCCACCACCTGCAGATCGGCACCGCGAAGCTCGCCGCCGACCGCGTCAGCCGCTTCGCGCGCGTGCACTCCGTCAGCGGTCACGCCGAGGGCTGGGCGCTCTACGCCGAGCGCCTCGCCGACGAACTCGGCTGGTACACCCAGCCCGGCACCCGCCTCGGCATGCTCGCGGGCTCCGCCATGCGCGCCGCCCGCGTCGTCATCGACATCGGCGCGCACCTGGACCTGCCCCTGCCCGACGGGTCGCGCTGGGACTTCGACACGGCCTGCCGCGTGCTCCACGAACGCGGGCTGGCGGCCGAGCACCGCGTCCACCCCGAGGTGGTGCGCTACCTCGGCTGGCCGGGCCAGGCGATCGCGTACAAGCTGGGGGAACGCTCTTGGCTCGCGGCGCGCTCGGAAGCGGCTTCCCGCCCGGACTTCTCGCTGCGGCAATGGCACCACGACGCGCTCGCGGTGGGACCGGTGGGCTTGGCGGCTCTGCAGGACGCGCTGCGCTGATCACCCGGTGGACCCGGTGATCAGCGTGCGCACCAGCTCAGGCAAGGTGCTCGGCCGCCGAGGCGCGCACGGTGTCACGTTCGCCGGGATTCCGTACGCGCCGACGCCGGTCGGGGCACGGCGGTTTGCCGCGCCGGGGCCGCCGCCCAGGTGGGACGGCGTCAGGGGTGCGGCAAGGGCCACCGCGCCGCAGCGGATGCGGCCGTTCGGGCGGGCTGATCTGTCGCCGGTTCTCGGGACGACCACGGCACGAGGCGACTACCTCAGCCTCACCGTCTCCACGCCGGATTCCGGTACGAGGAACCTGCCCGTGCTCGTTTTCCTGCACGGCGGGGGCTTCGCCACCGGGACCGGCCACGCGCCCGTGTACGCCACCGAGGCCTTCCCCCGCGACGGGATCGTGTTGGTGACCGTGAACTACCGGCTCGGCGCGATCGGCTGGCTCGATCTGCCGGACGCGCCGGCCAATCGTGGACTGCTCGACGTGCTGGCCGCTCTCGGGTGGATCAACGAGAACATCGCGAACTTCGGCGGGGATCCCGGGAACGTCACCCTCGGCGGGCAGTCCGCCGGCGCCATGCTCGTGCTGGCGCTGATGACCACGCCCACGGACCTGTTCCGTCGCGGGATCAGCCAGAGCGGTCACGCCCTGTGCTGCTACCCGCCCGAACGCGCCGCGGTCACCACGCGAGCGTTCGGGGCAGCCCTCGGTCAGCCGGCCACGGCCGCCGCGCTGGCGGACCTCAGCGACGAGCGCATCCTCGACCTGACCGGGCACCTCGAGCCGGAGCACGACTTCCTCGACCCGTCGCTCGGCAGCAGCCCCTTCAAACCCGTCCTCGACGGCGAACTCCTGACCCGCCAACCCGCCGACGGCATCCGCGGCGACGTCGACCTCCTCGCCGGCACCAACGCCGAAGAAGCCAACCTCTACTCGATCCCCTTCGCGTTCGACACCACCGAAGCGAGCCTCCGCAAGGGTGCCCGACGACGCTTCCCCGACCCCGAGGCCCGCATCGCTCGGTGCCGGGAAACGCACCCCCACGACAACCCCGAGCAGCTCCTCACCCGGTTGATGACCGACGCCTTCAGAGAAGCCAACGAAAATCTGGGCGAATACACCTACGACTTCCGCTGGCGCTCACCCGCGTTCGACGGCCGCCTCGGCGCGTGTCACTGCGTCGAACTGCCCTTTGTCTTCGACTGCCTGGACCTACCCGGCCTGCGGGGCGAACACGCATTGCTCGGCCCCGGCGAACCACCCGCAGACCTCGCCCGAAGCACCCACAACGCATGGGTTTCCTTCATCGCCCGAGGAGACCCCGGCTGGACCGAGCCCGGCCCACACCGGATCGGCTGACCGCGTCACACAGTGCGTTTGCGCTGATGCTCCACTACATCGAACAGCACGGCCTTGAACTGCGTATAAACTTCACGCCCCAGCCGGCGCGCATGCCGCTCTTGCAAAGCCGTCATGATGCGGCCCGCCGCGCGCATCTCGGCCAGCCCGCGCTCCGTCGGGCAGATCAGCTTCGCGCGGCGGTCGGCGGGGTCCGGGCGGCGCTGGACGTACCCGAGGGCCTCCAGCTCGTCGATCATCGTCCCGATCACCTGTTTGTGCTGCCCCGAAAGGCGCGAAAGCTCGGTTGCCCGGACACCCTCGGTGTCCAGGTAGGCGAGCACGGCGCCGTGGCGCGGGTGGAGGTCGGCGAAGCCCTGGGCGGCCAGGGAGGTGAAGAGCTCGTGCTGCACGGCGAACAGCAGCCGCCCGGCGAGGACGCCCAGGTCGGGGTTCGATTCGTTCTTCTCGGCCCGGCTGACCAACCCTGCCGCCTCCTCCGCGTCGCCCCGGCGAGCCGCTCGCCCGGTGAGGAGGAAGTCTAGGTGAACGCGCTCACCCTCAGTCGCGGTCCTCGGGGTTGACGTACCCCTCTTCGAGCAGGCCGTGGCGCCGGACGACGGTGTCGAGCGCCGTCACCCAGTGCCGGTAGTACTCCCAGCGGCCCTTTTCGTCGTCGGGTGCGGACTGCCACGAGCCGATGGCCGCGATCAGCTCGCGCTGGAAGTCTTCCCACGCGTAGTGGCCGAACTCCGACAGCGCCACCGCCAGGCCGAACGCGCGCCGCTGCCACTCCGCGTCGAACACGGGCTGCTCGAGGTCCGTGGAGCAAGACGAGTGGAACTTGACGTGCCCGGTCTCGTCGTAGTCCAGCGTGCTGATGTCGATCGCCATGCCCGTCCTCACGCCGCCGGGCCCGCGAGGGCCACGCCGATCATCGACTCCGTCGTCACGAGCTCGGCGAGCTGTTCCTCGCTCCAGCCCTCCGTGCCCGAGGGCCGCGCGGGCACCACGAACCACCGCGAGTGCCCGCTCGAATCCCACACGCGCACCTCGGTGTCGTCGTCGAGCTCCACACCCAGCTCGGCCAGCACGACCCGCGGCTCGCGCGCCGCGCGGGAACGGAACACCGGGTCCTTGTACCAGTACGGCGGCAGCCCCAGCACCGGCCACGGGAAGCACGAGCACAGCGAGCAGATCACCAGGTTGTGCACACCGGGCTCGTTGACCACGGCCGCGATGTGCTCGCCCTCGGCGCCGGCCATGCCCTCGGGCAGGTCCAGCTGCGCGATCGCCTTGGGGGTGTCCGTGGCCAGCAGCCGCGCGAACTCCGGGTCGACCCACGCGCGGGCCACGATCTTCTTGCCGTTGAGCGGCGTCATCTCCGACTCGAAGTAGCCGAGTACCTTGTCCACAGTGGACCCGGTGATCACGCCCTTCTCGATCAGGAGCGCCTCGAGCGCCTTCACTTGCGCGGCGCTCGCCTCCTCGCGGTCGTCGGGGTAGGCGAACAGCTCGCTCATCGGTTTCCGTCCCTCGTCGATCCGGCGGACAAGTAGGTCTCGTACAGCTCGGCGTACAGCGGGCCGGCCGCGCGTTCGGTTTCCTCGCCCCACAGCTCCTCGGGCTCGAACCGCACGATGTACACCGACATCGGCTCCCCGAGCCCGTCGCCGCCGGTCGAGACGAAGTACGAGTAGTTGCCCTCGAACACGCGCTCCACCCGGCCACGGTGCCCGCGCAGGTACCCGGGCAGCCGCGTGTGCTCCGTGGCCGGCGGGTTGCGCACCACGACCTCGTCGCCCACCGCGAACGCCGGCGTGGCCGGGCCGCGCCTCGGTGTGTCGCCGCGGCGCAGGTAGTCGAGCACCTGGTCGTCGACGGCTTCGGCGGCGCGGTCCGGCAGCTGCGCCTGCGGCTGCTCGCGGAAGCGCTCCGTGGCGGCGTCCAGCTCCTCCTGCGTCAGGTAACCCTGCTCGACGAGGTACTCGCTGATGCCGCCCAGCCATTTCTCGTAGTAGCGGAACTTGAAGTACTCGAACGGGTGCATCGCCTCCGCGCCCGAACGCAGGTGGGCCCACGTCCACGTGGTGCGGAACGTGGTGGGCACCGCGTCGAGGTCGTAGCCGGCGACGGAGTCGCGCAAGGAGGCGCTCAGGCCCATCATCGCCGCGTGGATGCCGAAGATGCGCTTCTCCCAGTCTTCGACGAACACGCGCTTCTCGTAGTCCAACGGGAAACCCTCGAGGCCTTCGAGACCGCCGAGACCGTGTTGCAGCTTCATCCTGGGCACCGCCTTCGCGTCGACCGAGGAAAAGCTAACACCGGGTAACCGACCGGATGCGGACACGCAGCCCACACATCCGGCCCTTTCCTGTGACCGGGGGCCGCCGTAGATTCCCCGGGTGGGCCTGTCGAGACCGGATGTCCCGATCGCCGTCCTCGTGTTCGACGGCGTCCGGCTGCTCGACGTGACCGGGCCGCTCGAGGTGTTCGACGTCGCCGCCGAGCTCGGCACCGGCTACGTCGTCACGATGTGTTCCCCGGACGGGCGCGACATCACCACGTCGAGCGGCTTGCGCCTGGGCGTCGACCAGGCCGCGGCCGACATGACCGGCGTCGACACGCTGGTCGTGCCCGGCGGCGAATGCCTCGTGAAACCGGGGGCGAACGCCGAGCTGCTCACCTCGATCCGGCACCTCGCGCGCGGAGCCCGGCGCGTGACGTCGGTGTGCGCGGGCGCCTTCGCGCTCGGCGCCGCGGGCATGCTCGACGGCCGCCGCGCCACCACGCACTGGCGCCACGCCGACACGCTGCAGGAGCGTTACCCCGCGGTCGAGGTCGACCCCGAGGCGATCTACGTCCGCGACGGCCGCGTGCTCACCTCCGCCGGCGTCAGCTCCGGCATCGACCTCGCGCTCGCGCTGGTGGAGGAGGACGCCGGCGACATCCTGGCCCACGAGATCGCGCGCGAGCTGGTGGTCTTCATGCGCCGCCGCGGCGCGCAGCCCCAGCTCTCCGTGCCCGCCCGCACCCCGCGCCCGCGCCGTGACATCGTCCGCGCGCTGTGCGACGAGGTCGCCGCCGACCCGGCCGGCGACCACTGCCTGACGAGCATGGCGCAGCGCGCCGGACTCAGCACGCGCCACCTCTCGCGGCTGTTCAAGGAAGGCACGGGCCAGACGCCGGCAACCTACGTCGCCGCGGTGCGCCGGGAAGCGGCGATCGCGCTGGTGATGAGCGGCGAGACCGTGGCCGCGGCGGCGCGGCGCAGTGGTCTGGGCAGTGACGAGACGCTGCGCCGCCACCTACGGGCGCGGCCGGACGACTAGAGCCGGCGCCACAGCGCTTAGCTGCTCCCGACAGAAGTGGTTCTTCCCGCGGGTGGAAACCCCGGGAGACGTGATGCCGCATGGCGTGGAGAGAAACTGACCGCGCGTGACGTGACAATACCGCCGACCCGGCGGCCGTCAGTCCGTTGTGGACGGAAGTCACTCAGCAGCGGAAGCGCACGCGTCGCACACGCCCCACCACGTCACCTCGGCCGATTCGACGCGGAAGCCCGGCGCGGTGACCGGTTCGAGGCACGGCGGGGTGCCGACGGCGCACGGCACGTCCTGGATCGCCCCGCAGCCGCGGCAGACGAGATGGTGGTGGTTGTCGTGCCGCTGCGGTTCGAAGCGCGCGGGTGAGCCCGCGGGCTCCAGCGAACGCAGCAGATCGGCCGAAACCAGGTCTTCGAGCACGTTGTACAAACCCTGCCGGGAGAGCCCGCCGGCAACGCCGTCGGCTTCGAGGTCCACGGCGAGTTCGGCCGCCGTCGAGTGCGGGTGCCGCTCGACCGCGGCCAGCACCGCTCGCCGCTGCGGCGTGTTGCGCAGCCCTACCCGGCGCAACCGCACCCCGAACGCGTCCATGCCCGCAGCGTACCCCAGAATGGACTGCATCAACTCTGGCGTGGAGAAGCTCACAAATCACCCGCCGAACCCCTGCCCACCTGCCCTTACGCCGCTGCGCAACCCACACTTGACTCCATCTGACAATTGACTCCATCAACTCTAGGTACTAGAAAGGTCTTGTGCCCCCGACTCCCACGCTCCCCCAGCCGTCGCCCGGCCACATCGACGCCGGGGCCCGCCTGCGCCGCGCCGGCCTGCGCGTGACCACCGCCCGCCAGGTCGTGCTCGAAACCCTCGCCGAGCAGCCGCACACCACCGTCGCCGAGCTGCTCCCCCACGTCCGCGACCGCCTCCGCTTCGCCTCCACCCGCGCGATCCACGACGTCCTCGCCACCGGTGTGTCCGCCGGGCTCGTCCGCCGCTTCGACACCGTCGGCGTCGCCCAGCGCTACGAGCTGACCGGGCCCGAACACGGCCACCTGCTGTGCACGAACTGCGGCCGCCTCGACTCCGTCGGCACCGCCGAAGGCACGGGCGCGCCGATCCTCACCGGCGTGTGCTCGCACTGCGCTCCGGACGGGCACGCCCACCTCGAACCGGCCCGCTGAGCGGGATTCGGCCACAGCCCGTCGTCGCGCGGGTGCGGTCGGCCAGCGCGGGCGTTTCGAAACGATCTCGGCGCGCACTGAGGGGCAAACGCTTGTGTGAAACTCCTCGACATGCCGAGGAGGGGGTTGCCCACGCCGTGGTCGCGGGCCGTGCGGACGGGGTGGCGCAATCCGGCGGTGGTGATCGCCGTCGCGGCGGCCGCGGTTCTGGTGGCGCTGCCCGCCACGGCCGTCGCGTTGTTCCTTTCGGCGGCGGGCAATGCGACGCTGCAGCAGCAGACGTCGCTGGCGTGTGAATGGTCGGTCGGCGCGCAGTGGCAGGGCGGCCTGCCGATGCAGCAGCGCGACCCCGCCGTGGCCGAGCAGGTCGGGAAGAGCCTCTACGACACGCGCGCGAAGCTGGCCGGTCAGGCCACCGCCGAGGTGCCGCGGGCTTCGGCGCCGGTGTCGACCGTGGTCTCCGGCGCGTCGGTGGAAACGGCGACGGGCACGCCGGCGCACCCCGAGCAGACGGTCGTCAACCTCATCTCGCGCACCGGCTTCGAGAGCCACATCCAGGTGGTCCAGCGCGGGACCGGACCGGGCATCTGGCTGCCGGACCAGTTCGCCGCGCTCAAGAACCTCCACGCCGGCGACCTCGTGACCGTCCGCGGCGGATCCCGCAACGACCTCAAGCCCGCCGGCAAAGCCACCGCGCCGGAAGGCGGCAGCACGTCGACGATGCGCGTCGCCGGGATCTACCGCGACCTGCGTTCGCTGCCGGACCAGCAGTACTGGTGCAGCCTCGTCGGCCTCTACCGCGGCAGCCCGCTCTCCAACACCGGCACGTACCCGGTGGCGCTCGTGTCGCCGGACGATTTCTTCCACATCGCCACCCAGAACTCCGGCGTGCAGAACCTGGTGGAGAGCTCCGTCGACACCACGGGCATGACCACGGCGAGCGCGCCGCCCGTGGTGGCCGGGCTGGAGCACGTCCGGGCCCGCACCGAGAACCCCGGCGATCCGCTCGGGCAGGCGTTCCACCGCTTCGGCAGCACGGAGTACACGTCTTCGCTGGGCGGCATGGTGGTCCGCGCCGACCAGGTGGCCACGCAGCTGGCCACCACCGTCGTGCCGATGGGCGCGGTGGGCGCGCTGGCCGGGCTGGTGATCGCCGCGGCGGCGGGCTCGTTCTGGGTGGACCGGCGCCGCGCCGAACTGGCGGTGTTGTCGTCGCGTGGGGTGGGACCGCTCGCATTGGTGGGCAAAGCGGTGCTGGAGGTCGGCACGATCGTGGTGCTCGGCAGCGTCGCGGGCTGGTTCCTCGCGCGCTACCTCGTGGCGGCGCTGGGGCCGAGCCCGCTCGTCACGCCCGGCGCGCTGGTCGGATCGGTACTCGGCGCCGCCGCCGCACTGCTGGTGACGCTGGGGGCGATCGCCGTTTCCAGCGGGCGCCGGATCACCGCGTTGTTCGACGCGCGCACCACCCGCCGCCACAACTGGCCGTGGGAACTGCTGCCGCTCGGCGCCGCGGTGGTCTGTTATTTCGTGCTCGGTGACGATCCGGAGGCGGGTGTGGGTGCCTCGGGGACCGTCGCGCGAATCCCGCCGCGGCTGATCGTGGTGCCGCTGCTGCTGGTGATGGGCTTGGCGCTGCTGGCCGCGCGCATCGTGCGGTTCTCCGTGGTACGTCTGCGGCCGGTGTCACTGTCGCGCGCGGTCGCCTTCTTGTCCTGGCGGCGGCTCGCGTCCGCGCCGGCCGCCGCGGCCGTGCTGATCGGTGCGACGGCGATCCCGATCGCGCTGTCGGTGTACGCGACCACGGTCACCGGCTCGGTCGAGCGCACGCTGCACGCCGAGGGCCAGCTCGTGGTCGGCACCGACGTGGTCGTCGACCTGACCGGGCCCGCGCAGGCGCCGCCCGGGTTCCCGTCCAGCTTTGTCGAGCGCTACGACTCCGGCACCATCGGCCACACCACCGTCAACGTCCTCGGCGTCGACCCGGCGACGTTCACCAGCACCGCCTTCTGGGACAACCTCCTGCCCGGCCCGGCCCTCGACGACCTGATCGCCGGGCTGAACGCACCCGGCGCACCCGCCGGCGTGCTGGCCGGGATCCCCGGCACGTCCGGGCGGACGCAGGTGGAGATCAACGGCCACACCGTCGAGCTCTCCGTCACCAGCGTCGCGCAGCTGCCCGGGAAGAGCGCCGGGTTCCCGCTGATGTTCGTCCGCCGCGACGTGCTCACCCGGCTGGCCGGCGAGAACCTGCACCACGAGCTGTGGCTGCGCGGCGACCCGGCGCGGATCGTCCCCGCATTGTCGGCCGGCCACGTACCGGTCGGCACGCTGAGCCAGGCCCAGGACGTGACCGCGAACGGTGTCTACGCGGCCATCACCTACACGTTCCTGTTCCTCACCGCCGTGTCCGTGCTGGCCGGCGCGATCGTGCTCGTGGGGCTGTTGCTGTACTTGAACTCGCGGGCACGAGCGCGGCGCAGCGCGTACTTGTTGTTGCGGCGCATGGACATCGGACCCCGCGCACACTGGCGCGCCCTGCTCTACGAAGTCGGCGGCCTGCTCGCCACCGGCTTCGTCGCCGGCCTCGGCTTCGCCGCGATCGCCGTCGCCATCACCAGCGCCGGCTACGACCTCGACCCCGCCGCCGCGCCCGGCACCCTGATCGCCACTCCGTGGTCGCTCACCGCCCGCCTCGCCGCGGCGACCCTGCTGGCCGCCGTGCTCGCCACCCTCGCCGCCCAGCGCGCCGTCTCGCGCGCCCGCCCGTCGGAGGTGCTGCGTGACACGAACTGACGCACTCCGGTGCGAAGACGTGCACCAGACCTACCAGACCGCGACCCACGACGTCGTTGCCCTGCAAGAGGTTTCGGTGTCCGCCGCCCGCGGCCGCGTCACCGCGCTCGTCGGACCGTCCGGCTCCGGCAAATCCACCCTGCTACGGATCCTCGCCTGCCTCGAACGCCCCGTGCGCGGTCGCGTCGAGATCGACGGCGTCGACGCCACGGCCCTGTCCGCCCGGGGCCGGCGCGGACTCCGGCGCCGCCGCCTCGGCTACGTCTTCCAGAACCCCGTCGACAACCTGCTCGGTTACCTCACCGTCGACGAACACCTCGAACTCGCCACCCGCCTGCGCAGCACCGGCACCCCGTCGAGCGAGCTGCTCGCCACGCTCGGGCTCGGGCACCGCGGCGACAGCAAACCCAGCGGCCTCTCCGGCGGCGAACAGCAACGCGTCGCCCTCGCCTTCGCCGCTGCCGGCGATCCCGCCGCGCTGCTCGCCGACGAGCCGACGGCCCAGCTCGACCGCGCGTCGGCCCACCTCGTCGGCGACGCCGTTCGCCGGCTGGCGGCCCTCGGGCACGCCGTGGTGGTCGCCACCCACGACCCCGAACTGGTCGCCGTGGCCGACGACGTGATCGAACTCGTGGACGGACGCATCCGATGACCGTGCTCACCCTGACCGATGTTTCGAAGAGCTACCGCCGCACCCAAGTGCTGCGCCCGATCAGCTTCGAGCTGCATCCCGGCGAGCTCGTCGCGTTGACCGGCCCTTCGGGCTCCGGCAAAAGCACGCTGCTGATGATCGCCGGCGGCTGGGAGACGCCGGACACCGGCAGCGTCACGCCGGGGTCGTTGTTGCCGGACGTCCCCATGGCGCGAATGCCATGGCAGCACCTGGGTTTCGTGCCGCAGTCCATCGGCTTGTTCGACGAACTCACCGTCGCCGACAACCTCGCCTTCGCCGCCCGCACCGGCGGCAACGCCGACCTCGCCAAGCTGCTGGAAACCCTTGATCTCGCCAAGTTCGCCGACCGCCTCCCCACCGAAATCAGCCGTGGGGAACAACAACGCGCCGCCGTCGGCCGCGCCCTGGCCACCGCACCCACCCTCGTCCTGGCCGACGAACCGACGTCACACCAGGACCGCACCCACGCCGAAGTCGTCCTCGCCCGCCTGCGCACCGCCGCCGACGCGGGCGCCGCCGTCCTCGTCGCCAGCCACGATCCGCTGCTGGCCGCGCACACCGACCGCACGATCGCGTTGACGGGCGCCGCTCACTGAGGCCAGGCGAGCTCGCCGTCGCCGATGCGGTCCGCTGTGCGCCTCAGCCACTCGACGTCGTGGTGCAGCCGCGACAGCAGGTAGTGCGCCTCGATCATGTGGACCTCGAGCGTGGCCGCTTCGCGCGTGGCGGTTTCGAGCCCTGCGATCTCCTCGCGCACGAGCCCGATCCGCTTGCGCAGCACGGCTTGTGCTTCTGACGGCGGCAGAATCCCGAGGTACGCCAACGCCGTCACGAACGGCGGCCCACCGGTCAGATCCGCGCCGAGCTGCTTGCGCACGCGCTCGGCCAGCGCGGCCACGCCGTCGTCGGTCACCGCGAGCACGTCGCGCTCGGCCCCGCCCGTCGCGGCAACCCACCCCTCGGCCGTGAGCCGGTCCAGCAGCGTGTAGACGGTCGCGTTGCGCACTTCGAGGTAGCCGTAGCGGCTGCGGACCTCGCTGAACACCGCGTACGCGTGGCGCGGTTGTTCCACGAGCAGGCCGAGGATCGGCAGCACCAGCGGGTTGTCGAGCGCGTTCTTGGGCACGCTTGAACATTACCTCATTGCTCGTATACGGTTAGCCGTATACGGCTACGAGGAGGTACCTGTGATCTTCGGGATCTGGCCCGGTGTCGTCGACGCCGACCTGGTCGAGTTGAAGCCGCTGCCCTGCCCGCCGGAAGACCCCGGCGCGACGATGGCGGCCTTGAAGGAACTCCAAGGGGAAGCGCCGGAGTTCTACGTCCGCTGCTACCGGCACTTCGGGAACGAGTGGTCCCGCACACCCGAGCGGCCTGAGCTTTACGCGGGCGAGGGCCGGCTGATCGACCTGGTCGCGTGCTACCAGAGCTGCGAACCCGACCCAGAGGGCTTCGCCGGCTTCGTTCGCCAGGCCGTCCGCGACGTCGCCGCGTGGGGCGGCGGCAAGGTGCAGGTCGGCGAGGAGCTCAACGTGCCGGCCCCACTCGACGGCGGCAGCCCGGGTTGCTTCGAGGCCGTCGGCGCCGGCGTCGCCGCGGCCTTCGACGAACGCGAGCGCCTCGGCGTCGACGTCGGGATCGGGGTCAACTCCGCCGGCCCCGCCGATCCCGCGTTCTGGGGACGGCTGGCCGCGGCGATCGGCCCGGACCACTTGGCGCGCCTGGACTTCCTCGGCTTGGACGTCTTCCCCGACGTCTTCCGTCGCATCCCCCACGAGCAGCTCGCCGGCGCCGTGACGTTCCTGCTCACGGGATTCCGCTCGGTCACCACCGATATCGGCGTCCCCGAGACCACGCCCATCCACATCACCGAAACGGGCTGGCCCACCGGCGACGACCGCGACGAAGCCACTCAGCGCGTAGTGCTGGAAACCGTCGCGCAGGCCATTGTGGACCCCGACGTCGGCGTCGCTGCGTACGAACTCTTCGGCCTGCGCGACAGCCGCTCGGACGCCGGGTGGACCAGCGGCTTCGGCCTGCTCCGGGACGACTACTCGCCCAAGCCCGCGTTCGCCGCCATCCGCGACTTCATCCGCGAACACCGCGAAGGCTGATCTCTCACTTCCGTGAAGAAACCCGCAATACCAGCGCCAGCACTGCCGACAGACCCACCAGCACCACCGCGGAAACCACCGTGCCCATGCCCGCCACCGCTTTCTCGTTCAGGACCCTCAAGGTCTCCTGAACGACGGCGGGGCGGGCATGGGCACGACGAACGCTTGACACACCAACGCGTTTCCCTGATGTGCCCTTGACGCTCAGCTCTCCGCGGCCACGGCCTCACGCTGCTCGACCTCGTGGGCACGCGCCGCCGAACGCGACAGGCGATCCGACAGCTTCGCCGTGGTCACGAAGGAAATCGCGATCAGGATCGCCAGCACCACGCCGATGCCGATGACGGTGCCGCTCAGCGTCGGGTCTTCGGGGTCGCCGGCCTCGACGCGTGCCGAACCGGTGAGGAACGAGAGCACGAACAGCACGCCGACGGCGAGCAGCACCTCGATCGTCACCAGCACGGGGAACGTGCGCAGCGCCAGGCGGAACACGGAACCCTCGGCGCCGGCCGCCCGGGCGCGGCCGATGCGCGGCATCATCACGAACTCATTGGCCGCGCCGATGCAGATCATCGTGAACACCAGCGACACCTTGATGACGAGGAACCGCCCGAAGCTCGTGGTGAACAGCTCCGACGGGCTGCCGACGAGCGAGTAGGCCAGCCACAGGCCGGTGATCAGGATGCAGCCCACGGCGACCATCGCCAGCGTCGAGAACCGCGTCCAGATCTGCGCGAACACGTCGCCGGCACCGAGGGAGAGCCTGCGCCGCGAGAACGCCAGGATCACCAGGCCCGCGATACCGCCGACCCACGTCGAGATCGAGAAGACGTGCAGGTGATCGAGCAGCGAGTTGGCGATGGTGTCGAAGGTGGCCTTGGAGAAGTTCGTCGGCAGCAACGTGACCTGGTAAGCCACGAAGTTGACGATGAGCGAGGTCAGGGTGAGCACGCCGAGCTTTTCCCGCAGCCGCGGCGAGAACGCCAGCATCAGCACGATCGCCGCGACGCCCCACAGCGCGTACTGGATCAACGCCTCGGCGCCGCTGGAGATCCAGTCGCCCTTCTTGCCCGGCACCGAGATGAAGCGCCAGATCGCCGCCGGCGACAGCGCGTCGCCGAACGGGATTTCCTTGCCCTTCACGCGGGCGCCCTTGCCGGCGATCTGGAAGTACAGCGCCACCAGGAACCACGTGCCGACGAGCGCGTAGTAGACGCCGGCGCGGCGTTGCAGCACCGCGCGGTCGGCCGGGTCGACCGACGGCCGGCGAAGCACCGGCCGCAGCACGATCAGGTACAGCATGCAACCGCCGACCGACCCGATCAGGCCGGCGAAGTACGCCATTTTGGTGATGACCCGCCACACCTCGGGGGTCGGGTTCGCTTCGGCCGCGGACACGGCCTGGGTAAGCAGCAGGGACATCGGCAGCCATCTCCTCGAGCGGGGGGACGTGAGCCGTACAGGTGGGGAGGCTCTTGGCGGTCGAAGGTAGCTGATCCTACAACAGATGTGAAGACTGAAGCGTCCACTACATTGATGGTATATTGCTAGAGTGAAAAACCAGAGTCGGAAAATCCGCAGTCGGAAGGAGTGTCCGTGAAAGTCCTCGTCCTGCCCGGCGACGGCATCGGCCCGGAGATCACGACGGCGACCCTGGACGTGCTCGGAGCCGCGGATCGGCGGCTCGGGCTCGGCCTGAGCTTCGAGATCCGCGACATCGGCCTGGCCTCGCTCGCGACCGACGGCACCACGCTGCCGTCCTCGGTCCTCGAGCGGGTGCCCGAGGTCGACGGCACGCTGCTCGGCCCGGTGTCGCACTACGAGTACCCGCCGCGCGACGAGGGCGGGATCAACCCGTCCGCCGCGCTGCGGACCACGTTCGAACTGTTCGCCAACGTGCGCCCGTGCCGGTCGCGCGAGGACCTGAGCATCCTGCGCAAGCCCATGGACCTCGTGATCGTGCGCGAGAACACCGAGGGCTTCTACTCCGACCGCAACATGTTCGCGGGCACCGGCGAGTTCATGCCCGACCCCGACCTCGCGCTGTCCGTGCGCAAGGTGAGCGCGCGCGGATCCGCCCGCGTCGCGCGGGCGGCGTTCGAGCTCGCGCGCGGCCGCCGCGGCAAGGTGACGGCGGTGCACAAGGCCAACGTGCTCAAGCTGTCCGACGGCCTGTTCCTGCGCGAGGTGCGCGCGGTCGCCCAGGAGTTCCCCGACGTGGAGCTGGAAGAGCTGATCGTGGACGCCGCCGCGGCGCTGCTGATCCGCGACCCGCAGCGGTTCGACGTGCTGGTGACCACCAACATGTTCGGCGACATCCTGTCCGACGAAGCCTCCGAGCTGTCCGGCAGCCTCGGCCTCGGCGGCTCGATCAACGCCGGGCACGACGTCTGCGTCGGCCAGGCGCAGCACGGTTCGGCCCCCGACATCGCGGGCCGGGGCGTGGCCAACCCGGCGTCGCTCATCCTGTCCGCGGCGATGCTGCTCGACTGGCGCGGCCGCCGCGACGGCAACGACGCACTCCTGGCGGGTGCGGAACTCGTGACCCGCGCGGTGGATACCGTGCTCGACAACCCGGCGACGCGCACCGCGGACGTCGGCGGAACACTCGGCACCGAAGCGTTCGCCGGCGCGGTTTCCGAGTCCGTCACCGGCCTTCCGGTGGGTGCTCGATGATCCAGTCCGTGAACCCGGCGACGGGCAAGTCACTGTCCACTTACGACTTGCACACGGCCGAAGAGGTCGACGCCGCACTGGATGCGGCCGTGGCCGCACAAGCCGAATGGCGCGAGAAACCGCTTTCCGAACGCGTGGAGCTGCTTCGCGAGCTGGCGGCGGTGCTGCGCGCCGGGAGCGCCGAGTACGCGCGGCTGATCACCGAAGAGATGGGCAAGCCGCTCGCCGAAGCCGAGGCCGAGATCGAGAAGTGCGCGCTCAACTGCGTGCACTACGCCGAGCACGCCGCGGAGTACCTGGCCGAGCGCCCGGTGCTGGCCGAGGCTTCCGTGGTGGCCGAACCGCTCGGCGTGGTGCTCGCCGTGATGCCGTGGAACTACCCGTTCTGGCAGTTCTTCCGGTTCGCCGCCCCGGCACTGGCCGCGGGCAACGGCGCGATCCTCAAGCACGCCACCAACGTGCCGGGTTGCGCGCTCGCCATCGAGGACGTGTTCCGCAAGGCCTCGGCGCCCGCCGGGCTGGTGCGGGCGCTGCTCGTCGACGTCGGCGAGGTCGCGAAGCTCATCGCCGACGACCGCATCGCCGCCGTGACGCTGACCGGTTCGACGCGCGTCGGCGCGCTCGTGGCCAGCCAGGCCGGCGCCGCGCTCAAGAAGCAGGTGCTGGAACTCGGCGGCTCGGACCCGTTCGTGGTCCTCGCCGACGCCGACGTGCCGGCCGCCGCCGAGACGGCCGTGCGCGCGCGGTTCCTGAACAACGGCCAAAGCTGCGTCAACGCCAAGCGGTTCATCGTGGACGAAGCCGTGGCCGACGAGTTCGCCGAAGCCTTCACCGCGGCGGTCGAACGGCTGCGGGTGGGCGATCCGGCCGAGGCGGGCACCACCGTGGGACCGCTCGCGCGCGAGGACCTGCGCGACGGGCTCGACGACCAGGTGCGCCGCACCGTCGCCGCGGGCGGCGTGCTGCGGACCGGCGGTGCGCCGGTGGCCGGGCCGGGCTACTTCTACGCGCCGACGGTGCTCGACCGCGTGAAGCCGGGCATGGCGGCGTTCGACGAGGAGACGTTCGGGCCGGTCGCGGCCATCGTGCGGGTCTCGGGCGACGACGAGGCCCTGGCACTGGCCAACGACACCGAGTTCGGCCTCGGCGCGGCCGTGTGGACGCGGTCTTCGGAACGCGCCCAGCGCTTCGCCAAGGGCCTGCAGGCCGGCGCGGTGTTCGTGAACAGCATGGTCGCCTCCGACCCGCGCCTGCCGTTCGGCGGAATCAAGAAGTCGGGCTACGGTCGGGAGCTGGGCGCGGACGGGATCCGCGAGTTCGTGAACGTGAAGACCGTGTGGTTCGGAGGAACCCGATGAGCGAGCAGAAGCCGTTCCCGTCCGTGGTGCTGCGGCCGGCCGAGCTGTCCGCGGCCGACCGCGGCGGCGGCGCGCGCACGATCCCGCTGGTGAGCAAGGCCCTGGGCGCCGAGGTGTTCCTCAACGGCCAGACCCTCTTCGACGGTGGTGCGGGAATCCCGCTGCACACGCACAACTGCCCCGAGAGCGTGGTGATCCTGGAGGGCGAGGCGATCGTGGAGATCGACGGCGCCGAGCACCACCTGTCCACTTGGGACACCACCTACGTTGACGCGGGCGTGCCGCACCGGTTCCGCAACGCCTCGGCGACGGCGCCGATGCGGATCCTCTGGACCTACGCCTCGGTGGAGGCCACCCGCACGATCGTCGCCACCGGCACCACCACCCGGGTGGATGCCGAGCACCGGCGCTAGCCTGGGTAAGTGGAACAGACCCCGACCCCGCTCACCCGGCAGGTCGCGGCGCGCATCGTGGGCTACATCCGCGAGACCGCGGCCGAGCCGGGCACGCGGCTGGTGGAGCGCACCCTGGCCGCGCACCTGCGTGTTTCGCGTTCACCCGTGCGCGCGGCGCTGCGCCTGCTGGCAGACGAAGGGGTGGTGGCCGTCGCCGAGCCCGGCGGCGGCCACACCGTGGCCCGCCCCGTCACCGAGCTCACCGTCGAGACCGGTGAGGAGGACGAGGAGCAGTACCTGCGCATCGCGTCGGACCGGCTCGACGGCGAGCTGCCCGACCGCGTGAGCGAGAGCGAGCTGGCGCGCCGCTACGCCCTCACGCCGGCCCAGGTGACGGCCGTGCTGCGCCGCATTTCCGGCGAGGGCTGGATCGAGCGGCTGCCCGGCTACGGCTGGGAGTTCCAGCCGATGCTGACGTCGCAGGAGTCCTATGAGGACAGCTACCGCTTCCGTCTCGCGCTCGAGCCCGCGGCGCTGCTGGAACCCGGCTTCGCCGTGGACCAGGCGGCCATCGAAGTCGTTCGCGCGCAACAGCTCGAGCTCGCCGAGGGCGCCGCGCACACCGTGACCAACACCGAGCTGTTCGCCCGCAACCGCGCCTTCCACGAGGCCGTGGTGGCGTGCAGCCACAACACGTTCTTCATCGACTCGCTGCGCCGCGTGGACAACCTGCGCCGCCTGATCGAGTACCGGCGCACGCTCCCGCGCGACCGGGCCGCGGTGCGCTGCCGCGAGCACGTCGACATCGCGGACCTGCTGCTGACCGGCCGGACCGCCGACGCGGCGGAGTACCTGCGGAGGCACCTGAGCACCGTCGGCGTGGAGAAAACGGCCGGCCCCGGTTACTAATCCGGCCAAAAGTAGGCCGACCCCCGCGCGGCACGCAACCGATACCGCGAAAGCCATTCGGCCGTGACTGTGGCCGGATTAGTAACGATCGGCACTGCCAGCGACCCCGTCGCCCCGCGGCAAGCGCGGTGCGCGCAGATCACCGTTGATCAGGTCGGAACGCAGCGAAGTCAGCAGTTCCGACGTCTTCGTCGCGCGGTTTTCGTCGCGGGAGGCCAGGCGCAGCACCAACGCGTCGGTGAGCACCTCCGCGCTCAGCATCTCGCCGGTGAAGTTGCTGGCGCTCTGCGGGGCCGTGAGCGAGACGTCCACCCGGGAGCCGAACAACGGCCCCAGCGAGCTGGACACCAGCACCACGCTCGCGCCGACCTCCTCGGCGTGATCGAGCAGCACCTCGATCTCGCCGAGGATCCGGCCGGGGATGTAGAGCACGACGACGTCGTCCGGGCCGAGGCCGAGCAGGTCGTCGGCCAGCTGGAACCCCGTGGCGCCCGTGGAACGCGCACGTCGGCCCATCCGGACCAGGCGCATGGTCAGGTACCGCGCGACCAGGCTCGAGGCCCCCAGGCCGAAGCTGAGGACCTCGCGCGCGTCGTCCAACAGGTCGACCGCGTGCAGGAACTCGTCGGACTGCACGAGCCGCCAGGTGGCGGCCAGCCGCTCGGTCGCGTCGGTGAAGACCTTGTCCACCACGGCATCGCCCGCGGTGGCGCCGTCGGGCAGCTCGGTCAGCAGCCGGTGCGACGGGCTGGTCTCCAGCGCGACCTCGCGCGCCAGGCTGCGCCGCAGGTCCATCAGCCCCGCGAACCCAAGGGATTTCGCGGTGCGCACCACGGTCGCGTCGCTGGTCGCCGTCGCGCCGCCGATCTGCTCGGCCGTCGCGAAAATGGCGTAACGGCCGTGGTCGCGCAGGTACTCCGCGACGGTCCGCTCGGCCCGCGACATCTTCGGCAGGCATCGCGCGATCCGTGCGCGCAGCGACTCTTCCTCGTTCCCCATCCCACCCTCGTTTCCCGATCCACGTGCCCACGGGAAGGCCGCCACGGTGCGGCCGTGCCCCGTGAACCCGTCACGCGCTACGGCCGGCGCGCCAGCTCCCCGGCGATGAAGGCCTTCACCACCGGCTGGATCATCAGCCCGCGGTGCGCGACCCCTGGCACCACGTCGAACTGCACGTCGATCCCGTTGCTCTCGAAATTCTTGCGCAAGGTGGTCAGCCGCTCGATGCGCGTGTCACCACCGGCGTCGATCCCCGGCTCCGCGATCTCCCAGGTGTCCTTGTCCTCGCCACCCACGATCATCTGCACCGGCAGCTTGCGCAGGCTCTCCACCTGCACGTCGGTGCCGAACAGCTCGCGCACGTCGGCGGTGCCCAGCCACCACGGGACGTCCGGGTCGATCCGCGTGACGCGGCCCGGAGCGCCGATGGACAACGCGGCCAACCGGTCGGCGTGCAGGTAGGCGAAGCGGTGCGCGAACTGCCCGCCGCCGGAGAAGCCGTGCAGGTAGAAGCGGTCGGCGTCCACGCGGAAGCGGGCGGCGACCTCGGCGATGATGTCGAGCAGGATCAGGTCGTAGCGGATGCCTTCGAAGCTCAGGCGCTTGAAGCCGTGCAGGTCACCGGGCTGCGCGATGCCCGCCGGGAACAGCGGCGCGAGCACGATCGTGTCGTTCTCCTCCGCGAACTCGCGGTAGTCGTTGCGGTAACGCTCCGCGGTGCGCTGGGTGCCGTGCATCAGGACGAGCAGCGGCAGCGGCGTCTCGGAGGTGCGGTGGGCGCTGGGCACGTAGAGGCAGTAGGAAAAGCGCTGGTCGCTCTGCAGCGCGAAAAACGGCGTCGGCCCGCCGTAGTAGAACTCCGTCGGGTCGAGGACTCGGGCGGAGTCGGGCGTCGCTTGGGGGCTCGTCATGGAGCGGTTCTCCTTGGCATGGCGTGGGACCGTCCTGCACCGTCGTAACCATGTAGTAACGACGACAGGTGTTGACAACTTCGTAGCACGGTCTATCTTATCCGTAGCTGCCACTACAAGTTCCTGATGAATGTAGCGCAAACCTTCAACGAATCGCCAGCACCGGGAAAGAGGTATTCATGGCAGTCCGGTTGGTCCAGATCGAAGGTGGTCCCCGCGAGCGGGGACTCGCCTACGGAGAGGCCGCCAGGGCGGAGATCCGCACGTCGATCGCCTATTACCGCGAGGCCTTCCGGCTCTCGTCGGGTCTGGAGTGGACGGACGTGCAGGCCTCGGCCCGGCGCTGGCGCGCACCCGTCGCCGCCGTCGCACCGCACCTGCTCGAAGAGATGGACGCGATCGCCGACGGCGCCGGCGTGCACCAGGACGAGATCCTCGCGCTCAACGCGCGCGGCGAGATCGTCCGCAACCACGACAGTGCCTTCAACCCGGCTGTCGCCGAAGACGAAGAGCCCACCGACGGCTGCTCCTCCTTCGCCCTGCTGCCCGAGGCGACCGGCGACGGTCACGTCTACTGTGGACAGAACTGGGACTGGCGTGAAGGCACGCAGGACACCGTGGTGCTCCTGCGTGTGGTCCAGCCGCCCAAGCCGACCCTCATCATGCAGGTCGAGGCCGGCCAGATCGGCCGCCACGGCGCCAACTCCGCGGGCATCGCGCTCAACGGCAACGGGCTCAACGGCCGCTTCGGCACCCCGATCGGCATCCCGCAGCCGGTGCTGCGCCGCCTGATCCTCGACCACGACTACCTGAAGAACGCCCTGAAGGTGCCCTTCGACGTCCACCAGCACATCGCCACCAACCTGCTGGTGACCCACCGCGGCGGGGTCGCCGTGGACTACGAGACCACCCCGGTCGTGCACCGCTGGGGCGTGCCGCGCGACGGCATGCTGGTACACGGCAACCACTACCAGTACGGCATTCCCGAGCAGATCTCCGGCACGTACCGCGTGTCCCCCGTGGACTCGCTCTACCGCGTGCAGGTGATCGAACGCGGGCTCGCGGCCGCGCGCGCGGCCACCAGCTCCGCCGAAGTGCGCAAGGTCGTCGCCGCGACGATGAGCGACCACGTCGGGCACCCCGACGGCGTGTGCGCCCACGTGGACGAGCGGGCGCCGGAACTCAAGCGCTACAAGACGATCGCCTCGAGCCTGGTCGACCTGACCAGCGGCGAGTACCGCGTGGCGATCGGCAACCCCTGTGAGAACGACTACGAACTGCTGCCCTGGCAGCTCTACGACGGCCCCGGAGGTCACTGATGACCGGACCCGTGCTCGCCAGCCTGCGCGGTGTGAACAAGAGCTACGGCGAGGTGCAGGTGCTGTACGACGTCGACCTCGACATCCACCAGGGCGAGGTCGTGGTGATCCTCGGCCCGTCCGGGTCGGGCAAGTCGACGCTGTGCCGCTGCATCAACCGCCTGGAAAAGATCAACTCCGGCACCATCACGCTCGACGGCAAGCCGCTGCCCGCCGAGGGCCGCGACCTGGCGCGCCTGCGGGCCGACGTCGGCATGGTCTTCCAGTCGTTCAACCTCTTCGCGCACCGCAGCGTGCTCGAGAACGTGACGCTCGGGCCCATCCGCGTCCGCGGGATTCCCAAGCGTGAGGCCGAAGCGACCGCACGACGGCTGCTCGACCGAGTCGGGGTGGCCGACCAGGCCGACAAACTGCCCGCCGAGCTCTCCGGCGGCCAGCAGCAGCGCGTGGCCATCGCCAGGGCGCTCGCGATGAACCCCAAGATCGTGCTGTTCGACGAACCGACCAGCGCGCTCGACCCGGAAATGGTGAGCGAGGTCCTCGACGTGATGACCTCACTCGCCGCGGAGGGAACCACGATGGTCGTGGTCACGCACGAGATGGGCTTCGCCCGCCGCGCCGCCCACCGCGTGGTCTTCATGAGCGAAGGCCGCATCGCCGAACAAGGCACCCCCGAAGAGTTCTTCGACCGCACCGGCACCGCCCGGGCGCGGGACTTCCTGTCCAAAGTCCTCCAGCACTAGTCACTCCAGCACTAGTCCCTCCAGCACTGAATTCCGCACCGTAACAAGGAGAAAGCAATGAAGCTGACCAGAATGACCGCCGCCGTCGGCGCGGTGGTCGTCGCGGGCGCGCTGCTCGCCGCGTGCGGCAGCGCCCCGGCCACGGCCCCCGGCGGCGCCGCCCCGAAGCCGGCCGCCGCCGACGTCGCCAAGATGATCAGCCAGGACGACGCCGTCGCGGGTGCGCCCGTGGGCCAGAACCTGCCGCACTCGCCGATGCTGGACAAGATCCGCCAGCGCGGCGAGCTGGTCTGGGCCGGCAGCCGCAACACGCTGGGCTTCTCGCAGCTCGACCCGGCCACCGGCAAGATCTCCGGCTTCGACGCCGGGATCGCCGACCTGCTCGCGAAGTACCTGCTGGGCAAGCCTTCGGCGAAGATGCAGAGCGGTGGCTCCGACACCCGTGAGGGCCTGCTCGGCAACCACACGATCGACGTCGCGATCCAGACGTACACGATGACGCCCGAGCGCGCCAAGCTGGTGAACTTCTCCGGCCCGTACTACATGGCCGCCAGCGGCATCATCGTGAAGTCCACGGACACCACGATCAAGACCGCCAAGGACCTCGCCGGCAAGAAGGTGGCCACCGAGTCCGGCGCGGCGAAGACCGCTCTGGTCACCGAGGTGCCGACCGCGCAGCCGGTGCTGTTCGACACCACCGCGCAGTGCATCGCCGCGGTGGAGCAGGGCCGCGCCGACGCCGTGACGCTGAACAACGCTTCGCTGCTCGGCGCGATCCAGACGCGCTCGGACGTGAAGCTGCTCGACGCGACGTTCGGCTCCAACCCGTTCGGCATCGGCGAGCCCAAGGACGACCCGGTGTTCAAGCAGGTCGTCGATGAGTTCCTGCAGAAGATCGAGGCCGACGGCACCTGGACCAAGCTCTGGCAGGGCACCGTCGGCAAGCTGCTGAAGACCCCGCCGCCCACCCCGCCGAAGCTCGGCTCCGTCCCCGGCGTCTGACCCGAACCCCGAAATCGGAGACCCCATGTCCGTGCTCTTCGCGCACCTCGGTGAGCTGCTGACCGGTCTGCTGACGACCCTCGAGCTGGCCGCGATCGCGTTTCCGCTGGCGCTGGTGATCGGCACCCTGCTGGGTGTCTGCCGCGTCAGCCCGATCGGGCCGCTGCGGGCGGCCGCCGGGTTCTACGTGCACTGCCTGCGCAACTCGCCGATGCTGCTGGTGATGGTCATGGTGGTCTTCGGCCTGCCCTACCTCGGCGCGACCGTCCCGCTGTTCGGGTCGGTCGTGCTGGGGCTGGGGTTGTACTTCGGCGCCTACATCTGCGAAACGGTGCGCTCCGGCATTGCCGGCGTGCCGCTCGGCCAGATCGAGGCGGCGCGTGCCATCGGCCTCACGTTTTCCGGCGTCCTGCGGCAGGTCGTGCTGCCGCAGGCGTTCCGGTCGATGGTGCAGCCACTGGGAAACATCCTGATCAACGTGTGCCTCGGTTCGGCACTCGGCGCGGCGGTCGGCGTGCAGGAGCTCACCGGTTCGGCGCGTCAGTTCAACCTCGACTTCGCCCAGCCGATCCCGACCTTCATCGCCGCGGTCATCGGCTACCTCCTGATCACCCTGACGATCGGCCAGCTGACCGGCGTCGTCGAACGGAAGGTTCGCATCCGACGATGAAGTCGCGCTCCCCCGCCCTTTTCGACGAACTCGGGCCCCGAGGCCAGAAGCGGCTGAAGATCGCCACCGTCGTGGCCGTCATCGCGCTGATCGGTGCCGTCGGCGGCGCCATCGCCCAGCTCGCCCACGTGCAGCAGCTCACCGCGCGCCTGTGGGAGCCGCTCATCGAGTGGTCGAACATCCGCTACCTGCTGCAGGGCCTGCTGACCACGTTGGAGGTCGGCCTCACCGGCGCCGCGATCTCCCTGGTGTTCGGCACGCTGATGGGCCTCGGCCGGCTGTCCACGCACAAGTGGGTCTCGATCCCGTGCGCCGGGCTGATCGAGCTCTTCCGTGCGATCCCGCTGATCCTGCTCGTGTACTTCTTCCTCATCGGCCTGCCCATGTTCGGCTGGAACCTCCCGCCGTTCTGGGTGCTGACCATCCCGATCGTGCTGCACGCCGGGGCGGTCTTCGCCGAGATCGTCCGCGCCGGCGTCAACTCGCTGGACCGCGGTCAGTTCGACGCCGCCGCGGCGATCGGCCTGCGCCGCGGGCAGACGATGGTGCTCGTCGTGCTGCCCCAGGTGTTCCGGGCGCTGCGGCCGGCGCTCGTCACACAGGTGATCCGCACGCTGAAGGAATCCAGCCTCGGCTACGTCGTCGGCTACCCGGAGCTGCTGCGCGACGGGCAGGTGATCGGCGAGTTCAACGCCAACTTCGTGCAGACGTACGCGTTCACCGCGGTCATCTACATCGTCATCAACTTCGGGCTCTCCCGCGTCGCCGAGCTGCTCGACCGGCCCAAGAAGGTCCGGCGCCGCCCGGACCGGCCGGCGCCAGAGCCCGACCCCGAACCGGCGGCCTCGCAGCCGGCCGGAACCCTCGTCTGATTTTTTCGAAGCGGAGAGAAATGTCCATCACCGGCGAAGAGATCGAACGCGCCGAAGCCGCACTGGCCCACAACTACCACCCGCTGCCCGTGGTGCTCACGGAAGGCAAGGGCGCGTGGGTGACCGACGTCGAAGGCCGGCGCTACCTCGACCTGCTCGCGGGCTACAGCGCCCTCAACTTCGGCCACGGTGACGACGAGCTGCTGGCCGTCGCCCACGCCCAGCTCGACCGGCTGACCCTGACCAGCCGCGCGTTCCACCACAACCAGCTGGGCACCTTCGCCTCCGAGCTCGCCGAGCTGTGCGGCATGGAGATGGTGCTGCCGATGAACACCGGCGCCGAGGCCGTCGAGACGGCCATCAAGACGGCGCGCAAGTGGGGCTATCGCGTGAAGGGCGTGCCCGCCGGGCGCGCGAAGATCGTGGTGGCGGGCGGCAACTTCCACGGCCGCACGGTGACCATCGTCGGGTTCTCGGACGACCCCGAGGCCACCGCCGACCACGGGCCGTTCACGCCGGGGTTCGTGACCGTGCCGTTCGGCGACGCGGAGGCGTTGCGGGCCGCGGTGGACGAGGACACGGTGGCGGTGCTCATCGAGCCGATCCAGGGTGAGGGCGGTGTGGTGCTGCCGCCTTCGGGGTATCTGCGTGAGGTTCGCGCCATTTGCTCTGCCGCTCAGGTGCTGTTCGTCGCCGACGAGATCCAGTCCGGACTCGGGCGGACCGGGCGGACGTTCGCGTGTGACCACGAGGACGTCGTGCCCGACATGTACGTGCTGGGCAAGGCGCTGGGCGGCGGCATCATGCCGGTGTCGGCCGTGGTGTCCAGCCGTGACGTGCTGGGCGTTTTCCGGCCGGGCGAGCACGGCAGCACGTTCGGCGGCAACCCGCTCGCGTGCGCTGTCGGGACGGCGGTGGTGCGGAAGCTCAAGACCGGTGAGCCGCAGCGCCGGGCCGACGAGCTGGGCCGGGTCTTCGCTTCCGCCTTGGCCGAGTTGCCTTCGTCGGCGGTCGACGCGGTGCGGGTGCGTGGCCTGTGGGCCGGCATCGACGTGCGCGACCGCACGGGCCGCGACGTCTGCGAAGGCCTGCTTCGCCGTGGCGTGCTGGCGAAGGACGCGCACGGCAGCACGATCCGGCTGGCGCCGCCGCTCGTGGTGTCCGAAGAGGACCTGCGCTGGGGCGTTTCGCAGCTGGCAGCTGAACTTTCCTGACCCATCCCCCTGTGCCCGTCGCACCCTCTTCCGGGTGCGGCGGGCACAGTCATGTCCGCTTCGCATTTACATACAGACTGTACGTATGTATCTTGGTCGCATGACTTCCTCACTCGGACAGGACCACCGCATCCGCCTGCCGCAGGGCGAGGTGCGCTACTACGAACGCGGTGCCGGTCAACCGGTCGTCTTCGTGCACGGGGTGCTCACCAACGCGCTACTGTGGCGCAAGGTCGTGCCCGCCGTCGCCGAGGCCGGATTCCGTTGCCTGGCCCCGGATCTGCCGATGGGCGCCCACGAGATCCCGATGCGCGCCGACGCCGACCTGAGCGCCCCGGGCATGGCGACCCTGCTCGGCGATTTCCTCGAGACCCTCGACCTGCACGACGTCACGCTCGTCGCCAACGACACCGGCGGCGCGGTGACGCAGATCCTGCTTTCTCGCTACCCGTCGCGCGTCGCACGGGTGGTGCTGACGCCGTCGGACAGCTTCGAGTACTTCTTCCCGCCGATCTTCAAACCGTTGCCGGTGGTGGCGAAGGTGCCGGGTTCGATGGCGGTGCTGGGGCAGCTGTTGCGGGTTCGGGCGTTGTGGCCGTTGCCGCTGCTGTTCGGGTGGGTGGCGAAGAAGCCGCTGCCTTCTTCCGTGGCCGAGTCTTACCTTCTTCGCCTGCGCGGGTCTTCCGGCGTGCGACGCGACCTGCGCAAGCTGCTGCGCTCGGTGCACCCCCGGCACACCTTGGCGGCCGCAGAGAAACTGCGGTCGTTTTCGCCGCCCGTTCTCCTGGCCTGGGCTTCGGAAGACAAGCTGTTCCCCGTGCGCTTCGCGTACCGGCTGGCCGAACTGCTGCCGGACGCTCGCGTCGTGGAGATCGCCGACTCGTACACCTTCGTCCCGGAGGACCAGCCCGACGTGCTCGCCGGGCACATCGTCGAGTTCGCGAGCGTCATGGCAGATTAGGCCGGGTGAGACGCACTCAGCAGGAACGTTCCGACAGCACGCGCGCGGCCCTCGTCGGCGCCGCCCGCGAGCTCTTCGGCACGCGCGGCTACCACGACGTGCCGGCCGAAGAGATCACCCGCACGGCCGGCGTCACCCGCGGCGCGCTCTACCACCACTTCGGCGACAAGCTGGGCCTGTTCCGCGCCGTGGTGGAAGAGGTGGAACGCGAACTGACGGCCGAGGTCTCCGCGGTCATGACAGCGTCCGCCGATCCGCTGGTCGGCATGACCACGGCGCTGGGGACGTTCCTGGAGGCCTGCCTCCGCCCGGAGGTCCAGCGCATCTCCCTGGCAGACGCCCCCGCGGTGCTCGGCTGGGACGTCTGGCGCGAGATCGAGGGCGAGTACGGGCTGGGGTTGCTGGTGTCGGCCCTGACTTCGGCACATGGGGCGGGGTTGATCGTGGACATGCCTATTCGCACTCTGGCGCAGCTGATTTTGAGCGCGGTGATGGAGGCGGCGCGGATGATCGCTTCGGCTTCGGATCAGGCTGCCGTGTTGGCTGAGACGCAGGTGGTTTTCGCGGGTTGGCTGGGTTCCTTGCTTCGCAAGGACTGAGCCTCACCGGTACTGCGGCTGACGCTGCTCTGGAATTGCTTCGACCGCGTCGATGTCCTCATCACGTATGAGCATTTTCACCGCTTCGCGCGTTGCTCCCACCCCCGCCCAGTGCGGGTCCACGTCCGACGCGAAACACCACGCCCGATCCACCGGCCAGACGAACGCCGGCGGCGCGATCGGTTGTCCTGAGCCCAGCTCCACGGACCAGTCGTCAATGGCACTCAGCGGTCCCTTGAAAATCGCGTAACGGCGATGAGGCAGCTCGAACAGACCGTCGTAGGTGGGCAGGGGAATGTTGGAATAACCTTCCCAGACGCCGAAGTAGCCATTTTCGGCCGTGGTGAATCTGGCGAGCCGGTGGATCACCCGCTGCGTCTGCCACAGATCGGGCTTGTGGTCAGGCGGAAGCGGCACGTCGGCCTCCTCCTGACCCGGCCCTGCGGGATCGGGAATGAAACGGATGCGCGCGTACGCTTCGTAGCTCTTCGGACCAAATAAGATCAATTGGCCATCTGGAGTCCCTGACTCGACGAGCCAGTGCGCAACACGAGTATCCGGTTCGTACTCCAGCGCCACGATTCTCCCTGCCCGCCCGTTGGCCTGCAGGCCTTGCCCCGCACGCACCACGTGGACAAGACCCTACGCCACTACGCGCAAAAGGTGCAGCTCTCAAGACACGAAGCAGTTCACGTCCGCTTGGTTGTAGGGTTGTTCGGCAGAGTCTATCTGCCCGTCAACGTCGACATCAACGTGGTTCCGCCACGAAATGAGCCCTGCCGTCGGGTTGCACGTCGCGCGGGCCACGGTGCGATCCCCGCTTCCGGTGTACGGCCTCAAAACCCTTGAAGCCGCACAAGCCTTCTGCCGGTATG
This sequence comes from Amycolatopsis sp. NPDC050768, assembly GCF_040654155.1. Lineage (NCBI taxonomy): Bacteria > Bacillati > Actinomycetota > Actinomycetes > Pseudonocardiales > Pseudonocardiaceae > Amycolatopsis > Amycolatopsis sp. NPDC050768. The sequence goes on along the minus strand of NZ_JBFAHL010000011.1, from coordinate 185,297 downwards.
TGTTGTCCGTGTAGAACTCGTACAGGCAGTTGTAGACCGTGGCTGTGGCCGCCGTACAACTTCCCTTCAACCACCACCCGTGTCCCGAAACGTCGCCTGACGAATAGTGCGGGTTGTCCCTGCCACTCTCCGGCGTGCATCCGATTGCGTCTGAGTGACCAACTGGCCCCGAACCTAAATCAACTGCCGTCGGAAGCGCACCAGGCTCCGATATCTTCCGGCCGCTGCCGTCCAGATAGACGACCTTGGCCTCCACGCCCGGGGGTTCGAGGCCGGGAACCGCAGCCTCCCGAGATTCAGCCTCACCAGCAGATGCGTGCGCGATGTCAAGTGGTGACGCCACCAGAGTCGCGCAGGCTGACACGACTACCAGGAAAATAGCTCGGCGTTTCATGATCGTCCCCCAGACAAACGCCAGACAAGCGAAATCATTGGTAGTTGCGCGCAGACCCGGCTCGCATCATTTGCGTCGCGCTACGCCGTCGAGCCGCTATGAACACCTTCAAAGGTATTCTGCGCACGATCCCACAACAAGGTGTCGAACGAGTGATCAAGGCGCCAACGACCTCGGCCCGATCACACCTGCCTGTTTGCTTCGGTTGGGTCCGGTCGCGTCCGCTGCGGCCCGATCACCGGCAGGAAGTTCCGGAAGAGGTTTCGGCAGTCCTCGACGACGGATGGCTCTTGGTGGTGCCGTTGGGGTACAAACAACCGGACAGACGTGTCGCAGACGTGGGCTGGATGTACCGAAGTAACATTCATTCCACTGATCTGGGGTTTTTGCGCCGGTTGGCATTGAAGCGCGCCTTCTTCTCACGATTCCCGCACGTGTTCATGTCGCACCATTTGCGGGTGCGGCTTTGGCTGGTGTCGAAGAAGGCGGCTTGGCAGGTCGGCGATGCGCACAAGGCCAACTTTCCGTCTCGTTCGCCGGCGATGATGCTGATCGCGTCGGCGGCGATCACGCTGAGGGCATCTTCCACGCAGGAAGCCGAGCTGAGCTGCCATCGCCGCTTGCCCTCAGGCGTCAGGATCGCCGCGGCCCGGCCCTGAGCGCTGCGGTCGTTGATGACTTGGACAGCCGAGGCAGGGAGAGCGTCCTGGATCGCGGCCGCTGTCGCGGCGGCGTGAATCGACTCCCTCAGTTCCCGAGCGAGGTCGAGCTGGGCGGTGGTGCAGGAGTCCACGGCGAGGCCATTCACCGCCAGCCAGTCGACGAGTCGGTGCGGCGCGGGAATGCGCTCCACAGCGTCGCCACGACGCTCCGTCAGAGTCGCCGTGAAGCTGGTCGCCAGCACGGTACCGAGGCGAAAGTCGGGGAACGCAGCACGCATGGAACCACCTTAGCTGGTTGCACGTCGGCCTGACGACATGCTAGAACCATCTAAGCCGGTTCCGCGATGGCCAGGAGGTCTCATGCCCCGTCCAACCAGCGACGTGCAAGCATTTGAAGCCCACGCACCTGAAGCCGACCTCGACGATCTGCGCGCGCGGCTGGCCGCGGCGCGGCTGCCGGAGGCCGAGACGGTCTATCGCCCCGCGCCCGATCCTCGCCGATGGGAACAGGGTGTTCCGCTGGCCGACCTCGTCGATGTCGTGAACTACTGGCGCACCGGGTACAACTGGCGGTCGTTCGAAGAGCGCCTCAACCGGATCGGCCAGTTCCGCACGACCATTGATGATCTGGGAATCCACTTCCTGCACCGCCGATCCGCGCGCGCAGATGCCACTCCTCTGATCTTGACGCACGGCTGGCCGGACAGCATTACTCGGTTCATCGATGTAGTGGACGAGCTGGCAGATCCGAAAGATGCAGACGCGCCGGCGTTCCACGTCGTGGTTCCGTCGCTACCAGGCTTTGGTTACAGCGACAAGCCGGCCACGACAGGGTGGGGAACAGAAAAGATCGCGGCCGCATGGGTGGAACTGATGGCAAGGCTCGGCTACAGCCAGTTCGCAGCCCACGGCGGCGACTGGGGAGGCAATATCACCACGGTTCTCGCCGGCAGGTTCCCGGCGCACGTTCTCGGCATCCACACGACGTTCGCGGAGGGACCGCCCGGGTTGACAACGGACGGGCTGACGGCGGTCGAGCGCAAGTGGGCCGACGAAACCCGCGATTTCTGGCGCCACAACGCGGCCTACGCGAAGCAGCAGGCGACCCGACCGCAAACCATCGGCTACTCGCTCGTCGACTCACCGGTCGGGCTTCTTGCCTGGATCCTCGACAAGTTCGCCGAGTGGTCGGACACCGAAGACAGCCCGTTCGAGACGATTTCCCGAGACAGCGTTCTTGACGACGTCACCCTGTACTGGCTGACACGCACCGGCGCATCGTCGGCCCGCATTTACTACGAAAGCCACAACTCGCTCGATCCCGAACTCCGGGTCGACGTCCCGGCGGCAATCACTATGTATCCCCGCGACCCCGAGAAGTGTCCGCGCCCCTGGGCACAGGAGCGGTACCGACAGATCATCCGATGGAGCTCACCCGAAAGCGGAGGACATTTCCCGTCGCTGGAGGTTCCGGGGTATTTCGTCAAAGATCTCCAAGAGGGCCTCGCGGCAGTGCTGGCCGCGAATCGGTGATCGAGCCACTCGGACAGGAGGGTCAGCCGTCAAATCGATGGCTGCCAGATTTCCAGCACCCACACCACACACACGAACAAACACCCGCCGACAACCAGGCCGCCGCGGAGAAATCCGCGGCGGCCCGAAGACGGCCTGACCAGGCCACGAATCACCACCCGGCAGCTCACAGCCGGATCGACTTCTTGTTCATGAACTCCTCGATCCCCAGCGGACCCAGCTCCCGGCCCATCCCCGAGCGCTTGATCCCGCCGAAGGGCAGGTCCGCCTGCGAGCCACCCGACTTGTTGAAGTACACCATCCCCGACTCGATCCGGTTCGCCACGGTGCGCATGCGGGCCGGGTCGGTGCCGAAGACGCTGGCGCCCAGGCCGAAGGGGGAGTCGTTGGCGATGGCGATGGCTTCGTCGTCGGAGGAGGCGGGGAACAGCAAGAAGACCGGGCCGAAGATTTCGTCGCGGTAGGCGTCCATGTCGGGGGTGACGTCGGTCAGCACCGTGGCCTCCAGGTAGGCGCCCGGGCCGTCGACGCGGTGGCCGCCGGTGCGCAGCACGGCGCCCTGGGAGATGGCGGTCGAGACCTGTTCGAAAACCTCGTCGGCGGCGGAGACCGAGGCCAGGGGTGGCAGCTTCGTCGAAGGGTCGGAAGGGGCGCCCGGCAGGTAGAAAGCAGCCACCCGCGCGGTCAGCTTCTCCACGAACGAGTCGTACAGCTCCCCCACCACGATGATCCGCTTGGGCGCGTTGCAGGACTGGCCGCAGTTGCGCATGCGGGCCGTCGCGACGGCGTTCACCGTCTCGTCCAGGTCGTCCGTGTCGAGGACGATCAGTGGGTCCGAGCCGCCCAGTTCGAGGACGCAGCGCTTGAGGTTCCGCCCCGCCTCGGCGGCCACCGAGATGCCGGCCTGTTCGCTGCCCGTCAGGGAAACCCCGACGATGCGCGGGTCCGCGAGGATCGACGGGACCTGCCGCGACGAGGCGAAAACGTTGACGTACGCGTCCTCCGGCACACCGGCGTCGCGCAGGACCTGCTCGATCGCGACGGCCGAGCGCGGGCAGATGGACGCGTGCTTGAGCAGAATCGTATTGCCCAGCACCAGGTTCGGCGCGACGAACCGCGCTACCTGGTACATGGGGAAGTTCCACGGCATCACGCCGAGCAGGGCGCCGATCGGCTCTTTCCGGATGACAGCGTCGCCGCCTTGAATTTTCAACGGCTCGTCGGCGATGAGGGACGGGCCGTGTTCGGCGTAGTAGGAGAAGATGTCCACGACGATGCCGACCTCGCCGCGGCCCTCGTTGACGCGCTTGCCCATCTCGAGCGTCATGATGGCGGCGAGCTCGTCGGACCGTTCGGCGAACAGCTCGCCCGCGCGCGCGACGATCTCGGCGCGTTCGGCGACCGGGCGTTCCCGCCAGGACAGGTAGCCGCGGTGGACGCGGGCGATCGCGTCGCGCACCTCCTGGTCGGTGGAGTTCTCGATCTGCTCGATCAGTTCACCCGTGGCCGGGTCGGTGACGGTGTACATCGCGGCGAGAGCCTCCGTGTTCGACGGAACGAAGCGGTCGGACGCATTCAGGCTACCAAATTGCATACAGTATGCACCAGTCCGGCGAAGGTCGTCCGACTACTCCAGAGGTTTGCTACCTCTTGACCGAAACGCCCGGTTCCCATTATGGTCTAGACCACATTCTCCCCCTTCCCCGCCCGCGCACCTCCCACGCGGCGGCTCGATCGCGCCCTCAAAGGCCATCCGTGGGAGCGGGCACCGCTGTCGAAGGAGCCCGGTATGAAAACGAACCGCAAGCTCGTGGCCGCCCTCACCGGTGCGGCGATCGCACCCGTGATCGTGCTGGTCGGCCCCGTGGGCACGGCCAGCGCCCACGGCTACGTCAACGCGCCCGCGAGCCGGCAGGCGCAATGCGCGCAGAACATCGTGTCCTGCGGCGACATCAAGTGGGAACCGCAGAGCGTGGAAGGCCCGAAGGGCCAGCGCACCTGCAACGGCGGCGTCGCGCGCTTCGCCGAACTCAACGACAACAGCAAGCCCTGGCGCGCCACCGCGACCGGCGGCACGGTCACGTTCAACTGGACGTTCACCGCCCGGCACAAGACCAGCACCTACGAGTACTACATCGGCAACACGCGCATCGCGAGCTTCAGCGGCAACAACCAGGTGCCGCCGGCCACCGTGTCGCACTCGGTGGACCTGGGCAACCGCACGGGCCGCCAGACCGTGCTGGCCATCTGGAACATCGCCGACACGGCCAACGCGTTCTACTCCTGCGTCGACCTGCAGGTGAGCTGACGAAAGCGGCGGACGGGCCTCGAACACCCGTCCGCCGCTTCCGTCCACATCAGACTCGGCGATACGCCCCGGCCTCGGCGCTGCGCCGCCCCACCAGGAACCACAGCAGCGGTCCGAGGAACGGCGCGCAGAACGCGAACACGACCCACACCAGCTTCATCCCGCCGCCCAGCGGGCTCCCGAGCACGCTGACGAGCGCGGCGAGGAAGAACACCACCGGGATCAGGATCAACGCGATGATCCCGACTCCGACGGCGATGTTCGCGGTGTGGGGGCCGTCCTGGGCTGCGGCGGCCAGCGCGGTGGGGATGGTCATCGGTCCTCTCCCTGGTTCTCGTCGGTCCACATCGGACGCGATGGGTCCAGTATGAGAGCGTGCGCCGCCGGCCCGAATCGGCTCGACGGCTCGTCCCGCGTAATCCTTAAGTAGTAGCGGCGACGGGGATCACGCGCTCCAGCAACCGCATGGCCAGCGCCGCGAACACGTTCACCACGCCCAAGACCAGCCACGGAAGCCAGTACCCGACCTCGAACAACGTGGTGAAAAACGCCGGCGCCACCAGGCTCGCGACCGTGAACGAGTACTGGAACACCGCCAGGTAACGCCCTCGCGCGCCGGGCGGCGACAGCTCCGTGGCCAGTGACTGCGACACCGGACCGTGCACGGTCTCCGCCGCGGTGAACAGGAACGTCGCGCCCAGCAGCACCGGCACCACCCACCCGAGCTGCCCCGGCACCAGCAGCGCGAACGCCAGGCACCACGCCGCCCACAGCACCGCCGAGGCCATCAGCACGCGCGTCCTGCGCAGCGGCGACACCAGCCGTACCGCGGGCGCGGTGAGGACCGTGAGCAGCACGGTGTTCCCCACCAGCATCGCGGGCGCGAGCCACGGCGGACCGTGCAGCCCCACGGTCACGAACACCGGCAACCCCAGCGCCAGCATCATGCTGGTCAACGCGAACACCGCGTTCAGCCCGGTGAACGCCAGGAACGGCCGCGCTCGCAGCATCCCCCGGTATCCGCCGGCGTCACCCTCCGCGCGCCGCGGCGCCCGCACGCGCACCGCGATCGCCGCGCCCGCGCAGAGAAAACAGGCCGCTGAGCCGTACGCGATCGCGCGATACGCCTCCGGGGTGCCGATCGTGACCACGACGCCGGTGATAAGGCCGCCGATGGCCAGCCCGGCGGTGCGGGTCACGTTCATCCACGCGAACCAGGAGTCCTTGCTCCGCGGTTTCGCGCTGCCGTCGACGAAATCCGCCACCGCGGTGAACACCGACGACCAGAAGAACCGCACCCCGATCGCCACGAACGCGGCGCTGAGGAAGATGCCGACGGGCCCGGTCACGCGCGTGAACAGCAGAAACCCGATCCCTTGCGCACCCTGCGCGGCGACCACCAGCACCCACGGACCCATCCGGTCGGCCAGCCGCCCGGCGATCAGCGGCACCGGCAGCGTCAGCGCGTTCGCCGCGCTGAGCAGCACGCCGATCAGCGCCAACGGCACCGTGGTCAGCTTCGCGAAGAACAGCACCGACAGCGGCTGGAACAACCCGTTGCCCACCGAGTCGACCACCAGCGCCGCCAGCAGCACCGCCCCACCACGGCTCCGCACGCCAGATCATCCCCCCGGGTCGGACGAGCCCCCGAGCGTAACGATCTTCAAGGCCGCGGTCGACGGAATTTCAGTGCCCTTCGAACACCGCAAGCACGCCGTCGGGCGCGTCCTCGGCGAACGACGTCACGAGGTTCTCCGCCGAACCCCGCGCGGCTTCCTCGCTGCGCGGGAACAGCGCCTTCTCGTACTGCGCAAGGGCCGCCTCGACGTTCCCGTCGGACTCGACCAGGGCCAACGCCAGCTCCGCACCGTCGATCATCGCCAGGTTCGCGCCCTCGCCGGCGAACGGCGACATCACGTGCGCCGCGTCGCCCACCAGCGTCACGCCGGGCACGCGCGCCCACTCGTGGCCCACCGGCAGCGCGTGGATCGGCCGCGGCACCAGCTCACCGTCGGCCGACTCGATCAGCGCCTTCAGTTCCGGGGCCCAGCCGGCGAATTCTTGCGACAGCTTCGCAGCCGCGTCCGACAAGTCGAGTGAGGAAACCCAGCCCTCGGGCACCTGGAGAGCGACGTAGACGTGCGCACTGCCGTCCGGCTCGCGGTGCGCCAGAATCCCCTTGCCCGGCCCGAGCGCCATGAACATTCCCCCGCCGACGAGCGCCGCGCTCTCCGGATGCTTCGCGGCGACGTCCAGCAGATCCAGTTCCACAAAGGAAATCCCGGTGTACGCGGGCACTTCGGCCGAGACGAGCGGCCGGATCCGCGACCAGGCTCCGTCGGCCCCGACGAGCACGTCGGTCTCCAGCGTCGAACCGTCGGCCAGCGCGACCTCGTGCCGGCCATCGCCCAGCGGACGGGCCGAAACCACCTTGGCGCCCCAGCGGACGGTGCCCTCCGGCAGCGACGAGAGCAGCAGGTCGCGCAAAGCACCGCGTTCGACCTCCGGCCGGGTCCCCTGGCCATCGTCCTCTTCGGACATTCGCACCACCGCGTGCCGGTCCAGCACGCGCATGGCCTCCCCGCCGCGGTGGATCAGCGGCAGGAACTCCTCGTACAGGCCGGCCGCACGTAACGCGGCCTGGCCCGTTTCCTCGTGGATGTCGAGCATCCCGCCCTGCGTGCGGGCCGATGCCGACGCGTCGACATCCAATACTGTGGCCTCGATGCCGTTGCGGTGGAGCACGGACGCGAGCGTCAGCCCGCCGAGGCCGGCTCCGATGACGGTGATCTTCATGGTCTTTCTCCTTCAGGTTCGTGGGGTGGCGGCGATTCCGGCGATCAGCGCGCGGAACGCCCAGGACAGCCGCTGCCCGGGCTCGCCGGACAGCAAGTCGGGCCCGGCGGCGGCCAGGTGCGGGTACTTCTCGGGTGACGCGTCGTGGATGACGGCCGCCAGTGCCCGCCATTCCTCGCGGTCTTCGGGGCGCTCGTCGGCGTGTTCGGCCGCCGTCGCCGTGGCGAGCTGGAGCAGCAGGTCGACGCCCCACGCCGCCTGCGCGCTCGGCACCCCGCCCTCGGCGAGCAACGCGAGCACCGTGTCCACCAGCCGCAGGTAGTTGTCCCCGCGCGGACGGGCCACGAGCGCCGACTGTGCCAGCCCGGGATAGCGGAACAAGACCGCCGTGTACGAGCCGAGCACAGCTTCGAGCCGCTCCGCCCACGTCCCGGCCGACGGAGCCGGCTCGACCTCACCGAGCAGCTCGTCGAGCACCGCGGCGTGGAGCTCCACGGTGTTGCGGACGTAGACGTACAGCGACGCCGCACCGGTGTCGAGCTCCTGCGCGAGCCGGCGCATCGTCAGCCGGGACAGGCCTTCGGCGCGCAGGATCGCGAGCGCGGCGGTGATGATTCCGGCCCGGGTGAGAGCCGGCTTGGCCGGACGTTCCCGGCGGCTGCGTGGTGCGGTCATGACTTCACGATAACGAACATGTTCGTTCCGAACAAGGTCGTAACGAACATGTTCATCCTCACAGACTCCCAGCCCTTTCGAACGAAAGGGAGGTAAGTTCGGCAGTCATGCGAGGCAACCCCCGGCACGAACGCATCCTCGAGCGGCTCCGGCGCGACGGCCGCGTCGACGTCGGTGAGCTGGCCGGCGCGCTGGACACGTCGGAGGTCACCATCCGGCGCGACCTCGACTCACTGGCCGAGCAAGGCACGCTGCGCCGCGTGCGGGGTGGCGCGGTAAGCCTGCTGATGCGCGGCGAGGAGCTGCCGTTCGCGCTGCGCGAGGTGGAGTCCGCGGCGGCGAAGGACCGGATCGCGGCCGTGGTGGGCGGGCTGGTGCGCGACGGCGAGGCCGTGGTCGTCGACAGCGGCACGAGCGGGCTCGCGGTCGCCCGCGCCCTTGCCGGCCGGCGCTTGACGGTGATGCCGCTCGCCCTGCCGAGCGCGACGGTGCTGGCCGCAAGCTCGTCGGTGAACCTGCTGCTGCCCGGCGGAACCACGCGCTTCGGCGAGGGCTCGATGGTCGGACCGATCACCGAGGCCGCGCTCGCGGCGCTGCGGTTCGACACCTTCGTGCTCACGTGCTGCGGCCTGTCGCCCGACGACGGCGTGACCGCCCACGATCTGCAGGACGCTGCTGTGAAGCGCGCCGCGAAGCGGTCTTCGCGGCGCACGGTGCTGGTTGCCGAGAGTGCCAAGTTCTCGCGCACCGCGCTGGCGACCGTGTGCGGCATGGAGGACGTGGACGTGCTGGTCACGGACGCCGAGGCGCCTTCGGAGGCACTGGAACGGTTTCGCCGAGCCGGCGTCGAGGTCCGGGTGGCGTGAGGGGATCCGTCCACACTGGACGTCTCCCACTCTCAAGCTATAGCGCACCCCAGGGCTTGCCGCAAGACCCCCGTCGTGCCGCAGAATCGGCGGCCGTCAGCGAAATGGGGGTTCGAAGTGCACGACGTGATCATCGTGGGCGCCGGTGCGGCCGGCCTGGTCCTGGCCGCCGAGCTGCGCCTTGCCGGGGTCCGGCCGCTGGTGCTGGAACGGCAGCCGCGACGCAGGGAAGTGCCGCGGGCCAACGGTCTCGGCGGCCAGATCGTGGAGCTGCTGCGCTACCGCGGGGTGCTGGAGCGGCTCGAAGCTGCCGCCTCCCCGGCGCACGCGGCGCCGTCGTTGCCGTTCGGCGGGACGCAGCTGGACCTCTCACACCTGGCCGAACCGGCGTACTACGCGCTGAGCATCCCGCAGCCGGTGCTCGAACGCACGCTCGCCGAGTACGCGGCGGAGCTCGGGGTGCAGCTGCGGGAGGGGCACGAGGTTGTCGGCCTTCGCGAAGACGCCGCGGTGACAGTGGACGTGCGTGGCCCCGACGGGCCGTACCAGCTCACTGCTCGCTACGTCGTGGGGTGCGACGGCGGCCGCAGCCGGGTCCGCGAGTTGCTGGGCCTGCCGTTCCCGGGCACGACGTACCCGGAGGTGAACCGGCTCGTCGAGGCGACGGTGCCGGATTCGGTGAACCGGCTGGAGAACGGTGACCTGGACGTACCCGGACTGGGGTTGCTGCGCCAGGGTTTCACGCGGACTGACAGCGGGGTCTTCGCGTTCGGCGCGATCGGGCCGGAGGTTCTGCTGATCAACACCGTCGAGGAGGAAGCGACCGAGTACGACGACCTCAGCCCGATGACCGAGGCCGAGTTTCAGGCCAGCATCCGCCGCGTACTCGGCGGTTCGCTGCCCCTCGGCGAGGTGCGGCGCCTGTCGCGCTACCAGTGGCAGGGCCGGCAGGTCCCCCGGTACCGGGCTGGGCGCGTCTTCGTGGCCGGCGACGCGGCGCACCTGCTGGCTTCCTCGGGGGCGTCGCTCAACCTCGGCATGCTCGACTCGGTCAACCTGGCGTGGAAACTCGCCGCGGCCGCGCAGGGTTGGGCGCCGCCCGGCCTGCTCGACAGCTACCACGCCGAACGCCACCACGCCGGCTCCCGCGCCCTCCTGCAGACCAGCGCGCAGGCCGCCCTGCGCCGCGGCCACGACCCCGCCGCGGACGCGCTTCGCGCGCTGTTCCAGGAGCTCCTCACCGACGAACAATCGTTGCGCCGCCTCGCCGCCACCATCGGCGGCACCGACCTGCGCTACCCGGCTCCCGGTTCGGACCACCCCCTGGCCGGCACCTTCGCCCGCGACTTCCCTCTGACCACCGACGACGGCCCGTCGTCTCTCGCCTCGCTGGTGCGCCCGGGCCGGCCGCTGTTCGTCGACCTCGCCGGCCGCCCGGAACTCCGCGCGGTTGCCGAACCCTGGGCTCCCCGCGTCGGCCTCCACACCGCCAAGACCCACCTCCGCCCGGCCGACGCCCTCCTCCTCCGTCCGGACGCGCACATCGCGTGGGCCGCGCCGCTCGACTCGGCCGCCGATCCGGCCGGCCTCCGCGAAGCCCTCAGGACATGGTTCGGCGCGCCTGAAGGGGCCCGAAACCGCCTCACCACACATGATCACCAAGAGTAAGTGTTCACCATGATCGATTCACCGTTTCGTGGACTGATCCTAGATCGACTTCTACCGCTAGTGTCACCGACAACCCGCTCAGCCTCGACATTCCCCCGACCGGGCGGCGGGCCAGGCCCCCTGGAAGCCCCCCTTCCGCGCCCAGGGGGCCACACAAACAACCACCCTCACTCACCCCCGGAGGAGAGCGCTTGCCACACGCGGTCGCCGGCTTTCGGCAGCAAGGTGAGCCACCTGCCGGTCGCGGTCTGGACCACGCGCAGCGCACCCGCCCGCTGCCGGCTGCGACGCGGGCCCGGCGCGCGTCGAAGGTCCCGAGCGGCGTGGCATCCGAGCACCCTTCGCCGACCGGAGTCACCTGGCGCACCGCCTGGCGAAGGTCTGCCAGCGCTCATTTCCCCTCTGCCGCCGCGACTTCCGCGTCCAGCCGCCCCTCATCGGCCGGCAGATGCAGCTGACCGACAGACATCTCCCACGCGAGTCGCAACGCCGGTAGCTCAACATAGGGCGTCACCCGAACGGTCGCGATCCACATCACTCGCGGGCCGTGGAACATTCGGTGGCCGCCTGCGTTGTACTGGCTGTCGGTACGGAGGGGTCCCCGGGCTCCACAACTCACCTTCCCGGACAGCCGGTTCGCCGGCCCCGGGTTGCGTCACTCGCCGAGAGGCGACCCCCGTGCCGGCGCAAGACCACCCGCCCCGCTGCCCCGCGCTCCCCCGACGCGGTACGGGGCGGGCGCCAGTGCTCCTGCTCTCGCTCGCCGGACCCCCAGCCGGCGGAGCCGGGAGCGGGAGCACCCTCAGTACCCTCAGTACCCTCCATTGTGGATCATCGGGAATACCTCCACACCGGCACTAGTTACAACCTTTGCCGGTGCGGTGGTGTCCCCGGGCTCCACCCACTGCCTTCCCGGACCGTCGCACAGACGCCGGGTCGCGCCAACCGCCGAGAGGCGACCCCCGCACCGGCCCGAAACCCAACCTCCTCAGACCACCCCACCCCGCTGCGCCGCAGTTGCCCCGAGGCAGCGCGGGGCGGGCTCATGTGCTCCTGCTCCTGTCGCCGGACCCACTGCCGCGGCGGGAGCGGGGGCATCCAAACGTCCACAGTGGATCATGAAATCAGGATCATGCAAATCACCTGAGCGACCTGCGTCACAAGGGAAATCCGGAACACCGGCCACGCCCAGGCGTTGTACAGAGTGTCGGTACGGCGGGTGTCCCCGGGCCTCACCCACTGCCTTCCCGGGCCGTCGCAAGACGCCGGGTCGCGCCACTCGCCGAGAGGCGACCCCCCGTACCGACGCAAGCCACTCGAAGAGAAAGCTCCCGCCCGCACCCGCCGATCCCCCCATCGGCGCGGCGCCCGAGGCGGGAAACAGTGCCCCCGCTCCCTGTCCGCGCGAACTCCCCCTCCGCAGCGACGGGACCGGGGGCACGCCCTTATCCGGAGTCAGGCGCGGAGCCGGGCCAGGGCAGCGCGTCCTGCAGCAGCCCGAGCATCCCCGACACCAGCCGCATCTGCTCGACCGTGCGGATGTCGGCCTCGAGCAGATGCGGCGAACACACCAGCACCGCCACCGACTGCGCCCGCGACAGCGCGACGTTCAGCCGGTTGCGCGAGAGCAGGAAGTCGAGCCCGCGCGGGAGGTCGACGGCCGAGGACGACGTCATCGTCGTCACCACCACCGGCGCCTCCTGGCCCTGGAACCGGTCGACCGTGCCCACGCGGACGTCGCCGAAGCCGGCTTCGGCCAGCGCGCGCGTGACCACGCGGGCCTGCAGGTTGTAGGGCGCCACCACGAGGAAGTCGGCGTCCGTCAGCGGACGGCCCTCCCACGTGCGCCCGTGCAGCGCCGAGATCACCGAGACGACCTCGGCCGCCTCCTCCACCGAACGCGTCGTGTTCCCCCGGTGCTCCACCGACGCCAGGTACAGCCCCGACGCGAACCCGTCGACCGACCGCGACGCCGACGGGTGCGAGTGCAGCAACCCCGCGTAGGACAGCCGCGAAACGGGCGCGCACACCGCCGGGTGCATGCGCCGCGTCTGGTCGAGGAAGTAGCCCAGGTGCGCCGGCATGATGTCGGCGTCGCCGATCAGGTGCCCCAGCGCCGAGGCCTCCGCGCCCGCCGGGTGCGTGCCCTGCACCACCTGCGGCAACTGCTGCGGATCACCCAGCAGCACCACGTTCTTCGCGCACGTCGACACGGCCAGCGCGTCGGCCAGCGCGAACTGGCCGGCCTCGTCGATCACGAGCACGTCGAACGGCTCCGCGCGCACAGCCGCGTTGGCGAACGTCCACGCCGTGCCGCCCACCAGGTGCCCGGTGTCGTGTTCCTCGCGCCAGCGCACCAGAGCGTTGTTGTTCTTCGGCTGTTCCCACGCCGCCGAGGGGTCCGGCGTCCGCTTCGCGCGTTTGGCACACGCCAGCGAAGGATCGTTGCCCAGCGCGGCGGCAAGCACGTTCTCCACGGCCTTGTGACTGTTGGACGTGACCCCGACCGTCCGGCCCGAACGCACGAGGTGCGCGATCAGCCTGCCCGCCAGGTATGTCTTCCCCGCGCCCGGCGGGCCCTGCACGGCGAGCACGGAACCGTCGAGCGCGTCGACGGCCTCGATCACCGTCGCGACCAGATCCTCACCCGCGGCAGGCAACGCGCCGCCGGTCCGCAACCGCGGCGACGTCCGGCGCAGGAGGTCCACACCAGGGTGCTTCGGCAGCACCGGCAGGGTTTCCCCGACGAGCCGGGCGAGATCGGCCACGGCCTCGTCCTTCGGCGACGGCCGCACCGGGCTGCCGGGCAGCACCGCGGCCGGACGGTCGTTCGACGTCGCGTCGGGCGCGCTGCTCTCCTCCAGCGTCAGCTCGACGGCCGAGGAAGCCACCACCTTCGCGTCGCGCGCTTCGGCGCCGTAACGCAGGCGCACGTCGTCGCCCGGTGCGAACGGGTGCGGCCGGTCCGGGTCGCACGCCACGACGAGCGTCCGCTTCGCCGTGCGCAGCCGGCCGGACGGCGGCACCCACTCGCCGACGGACACCGAAACGGGCACCGCGCACGTCGTGTCGATCTCCAGGTCACCGAGCGGCGCCGCCAGCTGGCGGAAGAACTCCCACCATGCCGGGTTCGTCTCACGCCGGTGGTAGCCCACGGACGCGGCGAGCAGCGCACGGGCGTGGTCGTCCGGGGTGAACTCCGCCGGATCGTCGGGCAGGCCGTCGAGCAACGGGTCGACGAGCGCCGCCATCGCGGCCGCGCGCTCCGCCCGCCGTTGCGCCGCGACGTCTTCCTCGGTCTCCCGCAGCAGAGCGTCCACATCGGACTCGGGCGCCGGCTCGACGAGGTCGATGCCCTCGTCCGCGCGCACCCGATGCAGGAAATCCAGCAGCCGCAGGGTGGACACGCAGTCGTACTCGTTGTACTCACCGATGCCGCGCAGCACTTCGTCGGCCCGCTCGGACTCTCCGGCGGCCGTGAGCGTGAGGTAGTCCTCGTACGCCTCGATGCTGGACGCGGCCGTCTTCACGTCGCCGTCGCGCGCGGCGGGCATGTAGAGCGGCTCGAGGTACTTGATCGAGTACGACCGCTGCCCGACCCGCAACGCCTTGCGCACCACCGCGTACAGGTCCACGAGCGCGCCGCACCGCAACAGCTCGTCCACGGCTTCCTCGCGTGTGCCGTGCACGGCGGCGAGACGCTTGATGGCGGTGACCTCATACGGCGCGTAGTGGTACACGTGCGCGCCGGGGTGTTCGGCCAGCCGCGCGGTGGCGAAGTCCACGAACTCCTCGAACGCGCGCTTCTCCTGCGCCCGGGAGTGGGCCCAGAACGGGGTGAACCGCTGACCGTCAGTGTCGTCGGGGGCGTCCGAGTCGTCCGTCACCGCACCGAACAGGTACTCGAGCCCGGAGCCCGCCAACGCGTACGGGTCGCCTTCCATGTCGAAGAAGACGTCGCCCGGGCTCGGCGGCGGCAGCTGGGCGAGCGCGGCGGGATCGATCACCTCGTAGGCGAGCTCGCCCGTCTCGTCCTGGCGCACCTGGATCGCGGCCTGCGCGCGCAACGTCGTGTACGTGGTCGCGGACATGTCGCGCGGCCGGTCGTCCGGCCCGGCGGCGGCGAGCTTGTCGATCGTCGCGAGACCGGCCGTCACGAGCTTGCGCCGCTGGTCTCCGCGCATGCCCGCGACGAGCGACAGGTCACGGTCCGCCTCCCGCGCCGTCGAGCAGTGCTGCGCGAAGCTGCAGGCTCCGCACGCCGGCCGTTCGTCGGCCCACAGCTGCAGCGGCAGCCGGGCCGGGCGGTCGCGCAGCCGCGAGCGCAGGCGGTCGAGCAGCGGGAGGAAGTCGTCGACGCGCAGCGTGCGCGTGGTGCCGTCGCCCAGCAGCAAGTGCATGTCCGGACCAGCCGGCCAACCCGCGCGGCGCAGCGCATCGGCGTACGCGGTCAGCTGGACCACCGCGGACGGCTTGGCGTGCCGGGCGAGCTTGGTGTCGTAGACCTCGTAGCGGCCTTCGTCGTCGCGCAGCAGGAAATCGGCGCGGCCGGTGAACTCGTCGTCGTGGAACACGGCCTGGTAGACCACGGGCGCGCCCGCGCGCAGCGCCTCCTCCGTCACCTTCGCGGCGACGACCGGATCACGCTCCTCGATCTCCACGACCTTGCGTTCGGCCCGCAGCCGCTCGAGCGTCGCCTCCTCGTGCGCGCGCCCGTGCTTCACGGCCAGCTGATCAGGTCCTGAACCGGGCCTCGGCGCGCCGGGCAGCCCCGCTGCCAGCGCCTGCGTGAGGACGCTCCGGTGCTCGCACTCGAGCAGATCGGCGAGATCGGACGGCGTGTACATCGCCCGGAAGTCTGGCACGACCGCCGGCGCGCCCCGCCCACCCCGGGCACCGACACGCCGACGGCCCAGGTCACGGCCGGTGAGCCGTCAGCGCCGGCGGGGCAGCGGAATCACGTCGAAGTCGCGCGCCACGTGGATCTCCCCGTCGAAGACCTCCGCCGCCTCCTCCCCGAACGCGTCGGCCTCCGCATAGGGGTAGCGCTGCGAGAAGTGGGTCA
Source organism: Amycolatopsis sp. NPDC050768 (assembly GCF_040654155.1). Taxonomy (NCBI): domain Bacteria; kingdom Bacillati; phylum Actinomycetota; class Actinomycetes; order Pseudonocardiales; family Pseudonocardiaceae; genus Amycolatopsis; species Amycolatopsis sp. NPDC050768. The sequence goes on along the minus strand of NZ_JBFAHL010000011.1, from coordinate 169,330 downwards.
GCACGAGCTTGCGCACACCTGCCGCCGCGGCGAGACGGCCGGCGTCGGTGCTGGTGAGGTGGCCGTAGCGGGTGGCGATGTCGGCGTCGGCGGCGCGGAAGGTCGACTCGGCGACCAGCAGGTCCGCGTCGCGCGCGCAGTCCAGGGCTCCCGCGCACGGGCGCGTGTCCATGACGAACGCCACAACCTGTCCGGGCTTCGGCTCGCTGACGTCGGCGAGGTGAACAGTGCGGCCGTCGACCTCCAGCGAGCCTTCCCGCTGCAGCCGGCTGATGTCCGGACCTCGGACGCCGGCCGCGGCGAGGCGGTCGGGGAGCATGCGGATGCCGTCGGGTTCGGTGTAGCGGTAGCCGAAGCAGTCGATGCGGTGGTCGAGGACGTGGGCGGACATCGGGCCGTCGGTCCAGCCGTCGGCGAGCACCGGGCGCGGGACGACCTCGGCGCGCTCGTGGTAGACGGTGGAGTAGCGCAGGCGCTCGAAAAACGCCTGGCCGGAGGCCGGGTAGTGGCAGCGCACGGGCCGCGGCACGGCGTCGAGCGACAGCCGCTGCAGCACGGCGGAGAGGCCGAGGCTGTGGTCGCCGTGGAAGTGGGTGATGCAGATGCGCGTGAGCTCCGCGGCGGCAACGCCGGCGTGGGTCATCTGCCGCTGCGTGCCCTCTCCCGGGTCGAACAGCACGCCGTCGGTGTCGAAACGCAGGAGGTACCCGTTGTGGTTGCGGTGCCGGGTCGGCGTCTGGCTCGCCGACCCGAGCACCACGAGCTCACGTCGTGACATGCCGCCCATCTTCGACGATCACCGGCCGCCGGGAAAAGCGGACGGCCACCCGGTCCATTCCGGGTGGCCGTCATGATCGAAATTGCTGTGCGAATTCAAGCGGGCACTTTCCGCGTTATTCGATCTTCGAATCGCGTCATATTCCGCCGACGCGGTCGAAGAGCGTTTCGCGGTAGTACTGGGCCGCCTCGGTCAGACGCGCGACGAGGCCGGGCCCCGTCGGCACACCCGTGCGCGCCCAGACGCGGCTGCTCTCGTACCAGTGGTCTCGCGTGAGCAGGGAATACTGGTGATCGCTGAGCCACGGCAACGCTTCCCGCGTCCGCTCACGGTGTTCTCCGAGCGGCAGGTCCGCCGCGGGCAGCGGCTCGCCGAGCAGGTCGCACACGGCCGTGACCAGGCGCCGCATCCGCACCGGCCGCGGGTCGGCCACGTGGAAGACCTCCCCCGGCAGGCCCGGCCGGTGGATCAACGCGACGACAACCGCCGCGAGATCCGTGACCGAGACCACCGACGTCCGCGCGTCGCCGCCCGCCGCCCACGCCGGGACCGCGCGCAGCCACCGCACCAGCGCGGGGACCACGTGCCGGTCGCCGACGCCGTAGACCAGGTGCGGCCGAAGGACCGCACCGCCGGCCGCGCGCACGAGCCGTTCGGCCGCGAGCCGGCTGCGGCTCGTGGCCGATGCCGGACCCGTGACCAGCACCGACTCCGACGCGCCGCGGTGATCGCCGTCGCGGTAGACCGCGCAGGTGCTCAGGTGCAGCACCCGCGTGGTGCCGGCGCGCGCCGCCTCCGCGAGCAACGCGCGGGTGCCGTCCTCGTTGACGGCAGTGCACAGCTGTTCGTCCCCACCGACCTGCGCCGCGAGGTGCACGAGCGTGGTGACGCCCGCGCACGCCCCGGCCAGGCTCGCCGGGTCGGCGAGGTCACCCGCCACGGGCCGCACGCCCGCATCCGCCGGCCACGCCGCCGTCCCATCGGGCAGCGGCCGCCGCACGAGGACCCGCACGCGCGGGCCGCACCCGCTCGCGACGAGCTCCCGCACCACTGCGGAGCCGATGAAGCCGGTGGCGCCGGTGACCAGGATGTCTGTCGTACTGACCGCCCCCAGGTCGGCAGTCATGACAGACGCATCGCCAGCGTGGTCGTCACCGCGGTCTTGCCGTACTGCTCGAACTCCACGCGCACCAGGCGGCAGTCGTCCTCCGCCGGATCCAGCTCCGTGGCCACGACCCGGCATTCGGCCTCGAACTCCACGTAGGCGTGGAACTCGATCTCCGCCCGCAGCGGCAGCGCGTGCGGGTCGCCGACCGTGAGCAACGCGGCCTGCCGCGCGGCCTCGACCATGACCATGCCCGGCACGTGGTCCACCGTGTGGTCGAAGAGCACTGCGTGGTCCGGGTCGAACTGCAGCGCCCAGACGCCCGTCTCCGAAGTGGCCGCGACCAGCACGTCCTGCGTGTGGTTGCGCCCGACCTCGGCCGGTTCGACGGTGGGCAGCACCCTGACCTGGAACGGCGTCGCCGCGAAGTGCTCGCCGCGCAGCCGCCGGTAGACCGCCGACGAGACGCACCGCCAACGCTCCGAAGCCGTGCCGACGTGCGTGCCGTCGCGGAACATGTCGAACTCGTACCGCATGCCGCCGACGTTCTTGCCGCGGTACTGCACGTCGTGCGCGCTGACCTGCAACACCACGTTCACCGGACGGCAGTCGGTGGCCAGCCCCGCCTCGTCGACCTCGTACGCCTTGTGGTCGGAGAGGAAGTTGTGGCCGAGCGGCACCCCGTACGCGCGGTGGGCGAGCAGCATCGCGGCTTGGCGGCAGGTTTCGGTGTACAGCAACGGGTCGTGCGAAGCCGCGGTGCGCGGGCCGAAGAAGCCGTGGCGCCGCGGCCACTGCGCGCCGAGTTCGAAGCGGCCCGGCCCCAGGATGTTCAGATCGGTGACGAAGACTTCCGACACCGCCGCCCGGTGCACGAGGCTGCGCGGGATCGTCTGCTGGAAGTCGATCTGTCTCTTCGCCGGAATTTCATCGATCGTTTCAGTGGATGATCTTCCTACTGTCTCCGCTAGCAGTGTGCCGACCATGTCGGACCTCCCAGAAAGAAATTCCCCAGTTTCCCCAGTACTCCCCCGCTCAATTTCTAGCGGAATCCGAGAGGCAAAACCATACCTACCTACCGGTTTTTTTCGCTGGCTCTACGGCCCGCCGACCGGTACACTGGTCGCTTGCACCGGTCCACGACGGACCAGATCCCCTTGTGCACGAAGGAGTTAGGCGTGGCTCGCCAGGAACGCGCGGAGCAGACCCGGAAGACCATCCTCACCGCCGCGGCGTCGCGGTTCGATGCGGTCGGCTTCCTCGGGGCGAGCCTGTCCGACATCCTGGCCGAGGCCGGCGTCACCAAGGGTGCGCTGTACTTCCACTTCAAGTCGAAGGAAGACCTCGCCGACGCGCTGATGCAGGAGCAGTTCGCGGTGGCGGACTCGTCGCCGGCGCTGGCGAACCCGGGGCTGCAAACGGTGATCGACTGGTGCCACAGCCTCGCCGTCAGCCTGCAGAGCGACGTCTTCGTGCGCGCCAGCATCCGGCTCGTCATCGAGCAGGGTTCGTTCGTCACGCCGGCCGCCAGTGCCTACAAGCAGTGGATCGACCTCGTCCACGGGTGCCTGCTCGCCGCCAAGGCCGCGGGCGACCTGCGCAAGGAGATCAACACCCACGATCTCGCGCAGTACGCCGTCGGGTCGTTCACGGGGATCCAGCTGAGCTCCCAGGTGCTCACGGACCGGACCGACCTGCGCGAGCGCGTCACGTTCATGTGGGCGACGCTGCTGCCCTCGATCGTGCCGCCGCGCCGGCTGCACAGGTTCAACCCGGCCGGGAACCTCGAAGAGCAGCCCGCCTGAGCCGGCTCATCGCGCGGTGCTCGACACCGGCTCGGCCAGCTCGATCACGCGCCAGAGCTCGGAAAGCGTGCGCGAGAGGTCAGTGTCGGCCGAGATCGTGCCACTCGCGACCACCGACTCGAGGCCGACGCAGGTCACGACCACCAGCAGCGTCGCCATGTCGGGCAACACCTCAGCGCTGAGCTCGCCCGCGTCGTGTGCCTCGGCGATGTAGCGCCGCACCTGGGCGAGCCAAGCGCGCGTGAAGGCGACGTAGCGGGCATCCTTCGAACCCATCTCCCGCGTGAGCCGGAAACTGGCACCGACCTTGGGATCGGCGCCGAGCCAGTGCATGAGGGCCCGGCTGAGCTCGGCAAGCCTGCGCAGGGCAGGCACATTGCTCGTGCGATCGACGCGGTCCACGTGCTCCTGGAGCACGGCGACCGCGGCGCCCTGGACCTCGTCGCAGACCTCGTCCTTCGAGGAGAAGTGGAAGTACAGGCCACCCTTGGTGACGCCCGCCTGGCGCGCGATGTCCACCATGCTCGTGGCCGCGTAGCCGTCGCGGTGCAGCAGCTCGGCGGCAGCGTCCAGCAACAAGAGCCGGGTCTGCTCCGCTCGCGCCTGCTTCGTCACCGTCGTCCCCATCCGCTCCGGCCGGGCACGTCCGCTCCGACCTGTTCAGAGTAAGATACCAACCGCCCGGTTTACAAGGATTCCGGGCACAATTCAGGGCCACTACCTGGACCGAGGCCCTTTTTCTTGATCAAAACAGACCGACCTCCCGGTTTTATCTTGAAAACCGACCTCCCGGTTTGGTAAGTTGCTCACGTGGGGCCAGGCAAGTCCGGCAGGCAGGGGCGCTGGGGGCGCCGCCGATGCCGGCCCCCCGACGACGCGGACACCGGAGGGCGTTCATATGAACTACGAAATTCTGGGGCAGATCAGAGTCAGCGGCCGGCCCGGTGTCAGCGCACCCAGGGCACGCAAGATCGAGACGCTGCTCGCCGCACTGCTGGCCAAGAACAACCAGGTGGTCACCACCGAGCACCTCATCGGCGAGATCTGGGGCGAAAACCCCCCGGCGCGCGCGAGCGCCGCGCTGTACGTCTACGTCTCCCAGCTGCGCAAACTCCTGCGCGGCACCCCGGCCGACGCCGAGGACAGCCCCGTGGTCACCAGCCCGCGCGGCTACTCCCTGCACGTCGGCATCGACGAACTCGACGCCGACCGCTTCACCCGCCTCTACCAGGAGGGCCGCGCCCTGCACTGGGACCGCAGCTACGGCCAGGCGGCCACCGTCCTGCGCCACGCCGCGGACCTCTGGCGCGGCCCCGCCTTCGGCGGCTTCACCGATTCGCCTGACGTGCAGGCGTACGCCACGCTGCTGGAGGAGACGCGCCTGGAGTGCCTCGAGCTGCTCATGGAGACCGAGCTGCTCATCGGCCGCCACCGCGAAGTCGTGGGCCAACTCTCGGCGCTGGCCAAGGAACACACCCTGCGCGAGACGTTCTACGAGTACCTCATGACGGCACTGCTGCGGTCCAACCGTCGCGCCGAGGCCCTCGAAACGTTCGCCTCCGCACGCCAGAACTTGGTTCAGCAGCTGGGAATCGAGCCCGGAGTGTCCCTACGCAAGCTTCACCAGAGCATCTTGGTGGGGGAAATGTCCGACGCGGTGTGATTCCGCACAGCAAGGAACGCCCGGCTACTGCTTTCGTTGCAGTAGCCGGGCTTCCTGTTGCTCGGTCTCTTTCGCTCGCCCGCAATACTTTCGTTCCGTCGCTCCAGCACACGCCGGCCGACGGAATACCGCTACCGCCCCCAATTGGGGCGCTCTGGCCCGTCATCAACTGCAGGCCGCCCACACAACCCGACACCCACCTGACTCCGGCGCCCCACCTCCCCAACCGCCGGCCGGCCACCCAACTCACCACCCCACCAACCCCTCCCCGAACCTTCCCCCGCCCGGCCCCCCGATGCTTTTCCACAACACGGTAGGGATCGGCTTGTCAAGGCACGCTTTCCCGCCTTGACAAGCCGATCCCTACCGTCGTAACAATCAAAAATCGGGGTTCCCCACCCGACACCCGGCAATGGTGTGCGCAGCACGCCGAGCCGGACCGAGCCGCAGTCGGAGCCGAGACCGCCCCCCTCAACTCCGATACACAGAAACCACCGGCCCACCACACTCAACCGGCTCCCCGTACCACCCACCCCACCGCGAATCCAACGCCAACTCCGCCAGCTCAGCCATCAAATCCAACTCAGCCGGCCACACATACCGCAACTCCGACCCACCCAACACCACAATCTGCCGAACACAATCCACCTCACGCACCCAAACATCCGAAGCCCACCGCCCCGGATCCGGCTGCCGCCCCTGCACCACCAACGCCCCACCCGGCCGCATCACTCTCGCCAGCGAACGAACAGCACGCACCTGCTCCCGCTGCCCCGAAAACCGTGACAACGCATCCCCACCGACGAAAACCGCGTCAAACCGCGCCCCCGACGGCAGCCCCCGGGAAGAAGAAGCCACCGTGACCGCGTAACCCTCCCCAGCCAACGCGTCCGCAACCGGCCCCCCACCCAGGACCAGCACCCGCCCATCCCCACGCCGACGAGCGACCCGATCGGTCACCTCGGCAAGGAATGCCACGGCTCCGGCCGGGTCGTCGGCCAGCGGGGCGAGCCACACGTCAAGAACGTCAGCCGGCAACTCATCGATGCGGGTCGGCATCACGCCACCTCACTTCACGCACTGGTCTTGTCTGCTCAACGCAGCGTTCCCGACCGACCTAAAGTCGACCTTGCACACGACGAAGGGGCGGCCCGCACCAGGCGGGCCGCCCCGAGAGAACAAGCTCAGACCGTCGCGCGCTGGTGGAACTTGCGCACCGTCAGGACCGCCGCGAGCACCGTGATCGGGATCCACCAGGCCAGCGCGAGCCAGCCCGTGGCGCCGAGCGCGGAGCCGTTCATCAGGTGTCGGGCGGCGTCGATCAGGACCGTCACCGGCTGGTTGTCGACGATGACCCGCAGGACGCTCGGCATCGACGCCGTCGGAACCAAGGCGCTGGTGGCGTAGGGCACGAAGACCAGGATCATACCCAGGCCGCTCGCGCCTTCCACCGTCTTGGCGATCGAGCCGAGCAGGGTGGCCAGCCAGAACACGCCGGTCGCGAAGAGCACCAGCAGGCCGACCGCGCCGAGCCAACCGAGGACGCCGCCGCCGGGGCGGAAGCCGATGGCGAGTCCGACGGCCACCATCACCACGAGCGAGAGCATGCTGCGCAGCACACCCGACACCACGTGGCCGACCAGCACGGCCGAGCCGGCCATCGGCATGGAACGGAAGCGTTCGACGAGGCCGTTGGTGAGGTCGGCGGACACACCGACCACAGTGGACGTGGAGTTGAAGCCGACGCTGATCACGATCAGGCCCGGAATCAGGTAGTCGATGTAGTTCATGCCGGGCAGGTTGATCGCGCCGCCGAACATGAAGCGGAACAGCAGGAGCAGCACGATCGGCAGCGAAACCGCCTGGATCAGCATCTCCGGGTTGCGGGTGATGTGCTTGATGTTGCGCCCGATCAGCACCCGGTAGTCGGACACCGCGAGCGAGAGCGCCGAACGGGCGGGAGTGGCGGGGATCTGGGTCCCCTCCGTCTCCCTCGACAGGGTCTGGGTCATCTCACTTCTCTCCCGCGGTTGAGGTCAGGGTGTGGAAGACGTCGTCGAGGGTCGGCTCGGAGAGCTCGAGACCGGTGGTCTCGAGGCCCGCGTCGGCGACCTGGTTGAGCACCCGCCGGACCTGCGCGGGGTTGTCGATCGCGATGCTCACCGTCGTGTCGAGCAGCACGCCCTCGACGACGGTGTGCGCGCGTTCCGCCTCCACGGGGGTGGCGAAGGTGAGCTTGAGGCGTTCGGTGCCGACGCGGCGCTTGAGCTCGGCCGCGGTGCCCTCGGCGACCACACGGCCCTTGTCGATCACGGCGATGCGGTCGGCGAGCTGGTCGGCTTCCTCGAGGTACTGGGTGGTGAGCAGGATCGTGGTGCCGCCGTCGAGCAGCTGCCGGATCGCGTCCCACATCGCCGAGCGGCTGCGCGGGTCGAGCCCGGTGGTCGGCTCGTCGAGGAACAGCACCGGCGGCGACGTGATGAGGCTGATCGCGAGGTCCAGCCGGCGGCGCATGCCACCGGAGTACGTCTTGACCTGCCGCGTCGACGCGTCCACGAGGTCGAACTGCGCGAGCAGCTCCGTGGCGCGCGCCTTCGCGTCAGCAGTCGAGAGGTGGAACAGCCGGGCCATCATCTCGAGGTTCTCGCGCCCGGTGAGCAGCTCGTCGACCGCGGTGTCCTGGCCGGTCAAGCCGATCTGCTCGCGCACCTTGCGCTTGGGGCCGTCGAGGTCGTGGCCGTTGACGGTCACCGTGCCGCCGTCGGCCTTCAGGAGCGTGCTGAGGATCCGCACGGTCGTGGTCTTGCCGGCGCCGTTGGGGCCCAGGAGCGCGAACATCGTGCCCCGCTCCACGCTGAGGTCGACGCCCTCCAGCACGTCGACGTCGCCATAGGACTTGCGCAGCCCCCGTGCTTCTATTGCGTAGCCGGTGACCATCGGTTACCTCTCCTCGTTCGGGTCAAGATCGATGAAGAACTTCTCTTCTCGGACACCGGCCGGGAGCCCGGTGAACTGTCCATACCAGTGGGCCACAGGCGCCTTCGCAGCGGCAATAATGGCCGGGTGAAGCGGAGTTAGGGGTCGACTGCGCCTCAGTCGTCGTCGCTTCCCCCGATCGCCATGCTGATGAGGGCATCGGCGTCGAGCTCGTCGATCGCCGACGCGTCCAGCGCCGGCTGCTCGTCCTCGGGCTCAGGCTCGGGCACCGGCGTTTCGGCCCCCTGCGGCGCCAGCTCGCCGACGAGGTGCTCGGCCAGGATCCGCGGCGTCGGGTAGTCGAAGATGAGGCTCACGGGCAGCTTCAGCCCCGTGACGAGGCTCAGCTTGTTGCGGAACCCGGTGGCGGACAACGAGTCGAAGCCGACCTCGTTGAAGGAACGGTCCGCCTCCACCGCCTCCGGCCCGGCGTGGCCGAGCAGGGCGGCCGCGTGGGTACGCACCAGCGTCAGCATCGTCGGCACACGCTTGGCCACCGGCAGGGCCGAGAGCTTCTGCGCCAGCGACTCCGTGTCGTCCGCCGCGTCCTGCGCCCCCCGGCGGCCCGGCGCGTCGGCGAACTCGCGCAGCACGGCCGGAAGGTCCTCGACGCTCGAGGCCGCCAGCACGCGCGGATCGAGCGCGATCGGCACCAGCAGCGGTTCCGCGGAACCCGCGGCCGAGTCGAGCAGTCGCAGACCGTCCTCAGTGGACAACGCGGTGATGCCTGTCTCGCCGATGCGGTGCGCGTCGGCGTCCTGCACGGCGTCACCCATGCCGCCCTCCCACAGGCCCCACGCGAGTGAGGTGCCGGTGAGCCCTTCGGCGCGGCGGCGGGCCGCCAGTGCGTCGAGGTAGGCGTTGGCCGCGGCGTAGCTGCCCTGGCCCGGTGCGCCGAGCACGCCGGCCGCCGAGGAGAACAGGACGAACGCCGTGAGGTCCGCGTCGCGGGTCAGCTCGTGCAGGGTCGCGGCGGCGTCGGCCTTGGGCCGCAGCACCTTGTCCAGCCGTTCGGGGGTGAGTGAGGTGAGCACACCGTCGTCGAGCACGCCGGCCGCGTGGACCACCGCCTGCAGCTCGACTCCCTGCAACAGCTCGGAAACCGCGTCCCGGTCGGCGACGTCGCACGCGGCGAGCGTGACGTCGGCGCCGAGGCCGGCCAGTTCCTCCCGCAGGTCCGCCGCGCCCGGTGCGTCCGCACCACGACGGCTGACGAGCAGCAGGCTCCGCACGCCGTGTTCGGTCACGAGGTGCCGGGCCACGGCGCTGCCCAACGCGCCGGTGGCGCCGGTGATGAGCACGGTGCCCTCGGCCCGCCAGACCGGCGCGGCCGCTGCGTCGGTCGCCCGACGCAGCCGCGGCACGAGCACGGCACCGGTGCGCAACGCGACCTGGGGCTCGTCCGAAGCGGACACCGCGGCCAGCGTGCGGCCGGTCGGCGTGCCGGTGCCGAGGTCGACGAGCGTGATGCGGTCCGGGTGCTCGGCCTGCGCCGAACGCACCAGGCCGGCCACGGCCGACCCGACGGGATCCGGGTTCTCCCCGGCCTCCGTGGCAACCGCACCGCGGGTGACCACGAGCAGCGAACCGGCCGGACGGGCCAGGAACTCCTGCAGGATGCCGAGGACGCGGTGCAGCTCGGCGTGGACGTCGTCCCCGCCGGCCGACACCACGAGCAAGCCGGACGCGTCGGCGAAGTCCACTGTAGTCTCCGCGCCGAGCTCGCCGGCGAGGCCGAACGGGTCGGCACCGACCAGCGTCCAGTCGGTGACCTCCGCGACGGCGTCGAGCTCCGCCGGCTCCCACACCACGCGGAACAGCGAGTCCCCGCCACTCGGCTCGGCCGCCTGCGGCACCGCCGACATCGGGCGCAGCAGCAGCGACTCGACCGAGACGACCGGCGCGCCCGTGCCGTCGGCGATGTCCAGGGCGACAGCCCCCGTGCCGACCGACTTCACGTGCACCCGCAGCGTCGTCGCGCCGACCGCGTGGAGCCGCACGCCTTCCCACGCGAACGGCAGCATCGGTTCTTTGCCGAGAGCACCGGAGACGCCGATGGTGTGCAGGGCCGCGTCGAGCACCGCGGGGTGGATGCCGTAACGGTCCACTTCGGACACCGACGCGGGTAGCTGGATCTCGGCGAACGCGTCGCCGTCGTGCTTCCAGGCCGCGACCAGTCCGCGGAACGCCGGACCGTACGCCAGGCCGTCTTCCGCCAGCTCCTCGTACGTGCCCTCCAGCTGCACCTGCTCGGCGTCGGCGGGCGGCCACTGGCCGAGCTCGAACTTCCCGGCCTTGTCCGCCTTGGCGAGCCGGCCGGTGGCGTGGCGGGTCCACGCGGTCCCGTCGCCCTCCGGTCGTGAGTGGACGGTGAACGTGCGCGTGCCGGTGGCGTCGGGCGCGGTGAGCGCGAACTGCACCCGCACGCCGCTGCGCTCGGGCACCACGAGCGGGTACTCCAGCGTCAGCTCGTCGAGCCGCGGGCAGCCGGCCTCGTCGCCCGCGCGGATCGCCATTTCGACGAACCCGGTGCCGGGGAAGAGGATCGAGCCGCCGACGACGTGGTCGGCCAGCCACGGGTGCGTGCCCACCGAGACGCGGCCGGAGAACAGGAGTCCGCCGGCGTCGGCCAGTTCCAGCGCCGAGCCGAGCAGCGGGTGGTCCTCCTGGCCCGGCGCCGACGCGGTGCTCTCCAGCCAGTAACGCTGCCGCTGGAACGGGTAGGTCGGCAGCGCGACCTTGCGCGCGCCGGTCGGCTCGTACACCGCCGTCCAGTTGACGTCGAGGCCGCTCACGTGCAGCTGGGCGAGCCCGGTCAACGCGGTGACCGCCTCGTCCTGGTCCTTGTGCAGCAAGGCGGCCAGCACCGGTCCTTCCGGTCGGTCGTCGAGGCACGCCGTGGCCATCGCCGTGAGCGTGGTGTCCGGGCCGAGCTCGACGAACCGCGTGGCGCCGTCGGCCGCGGCGCGCGTGACCGCGTCGAGGAACCGGACGCCCTCCCGAACCTGCCGCACCCAGTACTCCGGCGAGGTGAGGTCCGCCGGCTCGCCGGTCACGGTCGAGATCACCGGGATCCGCGGCTCGGCGTAGGTCAGCTGCTCGGCCACCACGCGGAACTCGGCGAGCATCGGCTCCATGAGCCGCGAGTGGAACGCGTGCGAGACACGCAGTTGCTTCGTGCGCTCGAACTTCGCCGCAACCGCGGCCACGGCGTCGGCCGCACCCGAGATCACGACCGCGCTCGGGCCGTTGATCGCAGCGAGGTCCACCGTGCCATCCGCGGCTTCGCGCACCGCTTCGGGCGTCGCGTCGATCGCGACCATCGCGCCTCCGTCCGGCAGCGCCTGCATCAGCGCACCGCGGGCGACCACGAGCTTCGCCGCGTCGGCCAGCGAGAGCACACCGGCGCAGTGGGCCGCAGCGAGCTCGCCGATCGAGTGCCCGGCCAGCACGTCGGGCTTCACGCCCCACGACCGGACCAGGCGGAACAGCGCGACCTCCAGTGCGAACAGCGCCGGCTGCGTGTACCGCGTCTCGTCGAGCGCTTCGCCGCTGTCGATGACCTCACGGATCGGGCGGTCCAGGTGCTTGTCCAGCTCGGCGCAGACCTCGTCGTACGCGGCGGCGAACGCGGGCTGCTGCTCGGCGAGCCGCTTTCCCATGCCGGTGCGTTGCGAACCCTGGCCCGCGAAGAGAAACGCCGTGCGGCCCGAGGTGGTGACGCCGCTGACGACGCCGCGGGCCTCCTCTTCGTCGACCAGCGCCGCGAGGCCCCGCACGAACTGCGGCGACCGGCTGCCGATCAGCACCGCCCGGCGATCGAACGCGCTGCGGGCGGTGGCCAGCGAAAGGCCGATGTCCGCGAGGCTGCCTTCGGGCTCTTCGTCCACGTAGGACATCAGCTGCTCGGCCTGCGCCCGCAGCGCCGCGGCACCGCGGCCGGACACCGGCCACGCGACCGGGCCGTCGTGCTCGGGCACCCCGCCGCCGGAGACGACCTCGCGCCGGTCGCCTTCCTCCAGGATCACGTGCGCGTTGGTGCCACTGACACCGAACGACGAGACGCCCGCGCGGCGCGTGTGGCCGTTCGGCAGCCACTTCACCGGCTCGACGAGCGCCCGGACCGCGCCGGTCGACCAGTCGATCTCGGTGGACGGACGGCTGACGTGCAAGGTCGCGGGCAGCTCACCGTGCTGCATCGCCAGGACCATCTTGATGACACCCGCCGCACCGGCCGCCGCCTGTGTGTGACCGATGTTCGACTTCACCGAGCCGATCCACAGGGGACGGTCGGCCGAAGTCTGCGTGCCGTAGGTCGCCAGCAGCGCCTGGACCTCGATGGGGTCGCCGAGCTTCGTGCCGGTGCCGTGCGCTTCGACCGCGTCCACTTCGGACGGTTCGAGGCCGGCATCGGCCAGCGCCGCCCGGATCACGCGCTGCTGCGCGGGACCGTTGGGAGCGGTGAGGCCGTTCGAAGTGCCGTCCTGGTTGACCGCGCTGCCCTTGAGGACCGCGAGCACCGGGTGCCCGTGGGCCCGCGCGTCGGCGAGCCGTTCCAGCACGAGCACGCCGACGCCTTCGGACCAGGTGGTGCCGTCGGCGTCGTCGGAGAACACCTTGCACCGGCCGTCGGCGGCGAGCCCCTGCTGACGGCTGAACTCGACGAACGTCTCCGGCGTCGCCATCACCGTGACGCCACCGGCCAGCGCCAGCGAGCAGTCGCCGCCGCGCAGGGCCTGGGCCGCCATGTGCATCGCGACCAGGGAAGACGAGCACGCGGTGTCGATGCTGACGGACGGACCTTCCAGCCCGAGTGTGTAGGACACCCGCCCGGTGACGATCGAACCGGCACTGTTCGCGCCCACGTAGTCGTGGTACTGCACCCCCGCGTACACGCCCGTCGGGCTGCCCTTGAGCGACACCGGGTCGATGCCCGCGCGCTCCAGCGCCTCCCACGACGCTTCGAGCAGCAGCCGCTGCTGCGGGTCGATGGCCGGCGCCTCCTTGGGCGAGACACCGAAGAACGCCGGGTCGAAGTCGCCCGCGTCGTACACGAACCCGCCGCGCGCGACATACGTCGTGCCGGGGCGGCGGCCGGTCGGGTCGAGCAGACCCGCGACGTCCCAGCCGCGGTCGGCCGGGAAGTCACCGATGGCGTCGCGGCCCTCGGCCACGAGCTCCCACAGCTGCTCGGGCGAGGTCACACCGCCGGGCAGCCGGCAGGCCATGCCGACGATCGCGATGGGCTCGTCGGAGGTTCCCGATGCGACCGTGATGACCTCTTGCGCGGTGCCCGCCAGCTCGGCCAGCAGGTGCGTGGCCAGGGCCGACGGGGTCGGGTGGTCGAAGATGAGCGTCGCGGGCAGGCGCTGACCGGTCGCCGCGGTCAGGCCGTTGCGCAGCTCGATCGCGGTCAGCGAGTCGAAGCCGAGCGATTGGAACTGGGCCGCCGGCTCGATCTCGTGCGCGCCGCCGTAACCGAGCACGGTGGCGGCGTGGCCGCGCACCAGCTCCAGCACGGCGTCACGCCGGTCGTCCTCGGGCAGCCGCAACAGGCGTCCGGCGAACGAGTCCTCGGTCGCCTCGGCGTGCGCCGCGACGCGCCGGGCCGCGCGGCCGACGAGCTGCTCCAGCGTGCGCGGGATCCGGTCGAGTTTGCGCAGCACCGGCAGATCGAGCTTCGCCGGGACCACGGTCGGCTGTCGGACGGCGAGCGCGCGGTCGAACAGCGCGAGACCGTCCGCAGTGGACAGTGGGACGATGCCGCTCGACGCGAGCCGCGCCACCTCCTCGTCGGTGAGCGTGCCGCCCATGCCGCCGACCTCGCCCCACAGGCCCCAGCCGAGCGAGAGGCCCGGCAAACCGTGGGCGACGCGGTGGGCGGCGAGGGCGTCGAGGAACGCGTTCGCGGCGGCGTAGCTGCCCTGGCCGGGTGCCCCGAGCACGCCGGAGACCGAGGAGAACAGGACGAACGCCGAGAGCGCGGTGTCGCGGGTCAGCTCGTGCAGGTTCACGGCGCCGTCGACCTTGGGCGCGAGCACCGTGTCGACGCGGCCGGGGGTCAACGCAGTGACGACACCGTCGTCGAGCACGCCGGCCGCGTGGACCACGGCGGTCAGCGGGTTCTCGGCCGGGATGTCCGCGAGGACCTGGGCCAGCGCGGCACGGTCGGCGACGTCGCATCGCGCGAGTCGCACATCGACGTCGAGCTCACGCAGGTCGGCGGCCAGCTGCTCCAGCTCCGGCGTGGTCCGGCGGCTGACGAGCAGCAATCGGCGCACGTCGTGCTCGGCGGCGAGGTGCCGGGCGAGCTTGCCGCCCAGCGCGCCGGACGCGCCGGTGACCAGCACCGTGCCGTGGGGGCAGAAGTACGGGCGCTCCAGCTCGGGTGCCGTGCGCACGAGGCGCGGCGAGAGGACCACACCGAGGCGGACGGCGGCCTGCGGCTCACCCGAGGCCAGAATCTGCGGGAGCACGTCCTCGGCCTGGGTTTCGGGATCGAGGTCGAGCAGCAGGAACGAGTCGGGGTTCTCCTCCTGCGCCGAGCGCACGAGACCCCACACGGCGGACGCGGCGAGGTCCGTGACATCGCCACCGGCCGCGACGGCGCCGCGGGTCACGATGACCAGGCGTTCGTGCTCCTCGTGACCTTCGGCGAGCCAGCTCTGCACCGCGGCGAGCACGCGGTGGGTCGGTTCGTGCAGGTCACCGGTGGTGGCGGTGCAGTCGAAGACCTTGAGGCCCGAGGTGTCCACAGTGTCCATATCGGACTCCGGAACCGCCGCCCGCTGCCATTCCACGCGGTACAGCGGCGCGGCCTGCTCGGACGCGATCGGGGTGGTGAACGCGCGGAACACGGTCTCGGCGACCGTCGCCACGGGGGCACCGGTGGTGTCGGCCAGGACGACCTCGAAGCCGTCGTCCGTGGTCGGGGTGAAGCGGACGCGCAGCGCGGACGCACCGGTGGCGTGCAGTTCGACGCCGGTCCAGCAGAACGGGACGCGGCCGACGCCACCGTCACCGCCGCCGGCGACGCGCAGGGCGTGGGTGCACGCGTCGAGCGCGGCCGGGTGCAGGCCGAACCGCTCGGCGTCGCTGTCCTCGGGCAGCGTGACCTCGGCGAACACCTCGCGGCCGCGCTGCCACACCGCGCGCAGCGACCGGAACAGCGGGCCGTAGGTGAGACCGGTGTCGGCGAAGTCCTCGTAGATCCCGTCGATCGCGACGGGCTCGGCGCCGGCGGGCGGCCACTCGGTCAGCTCGGTTCCACCCCGCGCGGACTGCGGGGCGACGGTGCCGGACGCGTGCAGCGTCCACTCGTCACCCTCCTCGGGTCGCGAGTGGACGGTGACGGTGCGGACGTCGTGCTCCCCCGCCGCACCGACGGTCACCTGCACTTGAACGCCACCGCGAGCCGGCAGCACCAGCGGGCTGCCCAGCGTCAGCTCTTCGATGCGGCCGGCGCCGACCTGGTCGCCGGCGCGCACGACCAGCTCCAGGAACGCGGTGCCGGGCACGGCCACGACGTCGCCGAGCCGGTGCTCGGCCAGCCACGCGTGCGTCTCGACGGACAGCCGCCCGGTGAGGACGACCCCGTCGCTGTCGGCGAGCGCGACGGCCGCGCCGAGCAGCGGGTGACCCGCCGCGGTGAGCCCGGCGCCGGTGATCTCGTCGCGGTTGGCGCGGGCGGCGAGCCAGTACCGCTTGCGCTGGAACGCGTACGGCGGCAGGTCGACCCGCTTCGCGCCCCGGCCGGCGAAGACCTCGGCCCAGTCGGGCTCGAGGCCGCTGACGAACAGCTCGGCCAGCGCCGTGAGCGCGGCCTGCGGCTCCTCACGGTCCTTGCGCAGCACCGGAACGACGGCGGCGGCACCGGCCTGGCTGGTCTGCCGGACGAGCGCGGACAGCACGCCGTCCGGTCCGACCTCGACGAACCGGCCGACGCCGTGCGTGGTGAGCGTGCTGATGCCGTCGTGGAACCGGACGGCAGCGCGGACCTGGCCGACCCAGTAG
Source organism: Amycolatopsis sp. NPDC050768 (assembly GCF_040654155.1). Lineage (NCBI taxonomy): Bacteria > Bacillati > Actinomycetota > Actinomycetes > Pseudonocardiales > Pseudonocardiaceae > Amycolatopsis > Amycolatopsis sp. NPDC050768. Next base: position 152,990 of record NZ_JBFAHL010000011.1, on the reverse strand, counting down.
TCCGGAGTGGACATGTCGACATCCGGGCCGACGGTGGAGACGATCGGGATCTCCGGCGGCGCGTAGGTGAGCTGCTCGGCGACCGCGCGGAACTCGGCGAGCATCGGCTCCATCAGCGGCGAGTGGAACGCGTGGGAGACCTTGAGCTTCGAGGACTTGCGTCCGTCGAACCGCGCGACCACGGCGGCGACGGCGTCCTCCGTGCCCGACAGCACGACGGAGTCAGGGCCGTTGATGGCGGCGATGCTCACGGAATCGGTCAGGTGCGGCGTGACCTCGTCCTCGGTCGCCTGGAGTGCGACCATCGCACCGCCGGCCGGCAAGGCCTGCATGAGCTTCGCGCGAGCGGCGACCAGCGTGGCGGCGTCGGCCAGCGACAGGATGCCGGAGACGTGCGCGGCGGCCAGCTCCCCGATGGAGTGGCCCAGCAGGTAGTCGGGCTTGATGCCCCACGACCGCAGCAGCCGGAACAGCGCGACCTCGATGGCGAACAACGCCGGCTGCGTGTACCCGGTCTGGTTGATCAGGCGCGGCTTCTCGAGCACGACCGTCTTGAGTGGACGGTCCAGGTGCCGGTCCAGCTCGGCGCACACCTCGTCGAAGGCCGACGCGAACACCGGGAACGCGGCAGCCAGCGAAGCGCCCATCCCCGCGCGCTGCGCACCCTGCCCGGAGAACAAGAACGCGGTCTGCCCCTCCGCCGACGAGCCGGTGACCACTCCCGGCGCGGTCTTCCCCCCTGCCAGTGCGGCAATCGCCGTCGCCGGGTCTTCGGACAGCACCACAGCCCGGTGCGACAACGGCGACCGGGACGTGGCCAGCGAGAACCCGAGATCCAGCGCCGACACGCCGTCCACTTCGGACAGTCGAGCCGCCTGCGCCGTCAACGCGGCCGCCCCGTGCCCGGCCAGCGGCATCGGCACGGCAACACCGTCCGGCCAGCTCGGCACGACAACCTCGGCCGCTTCGATCGAGGGAGCCTCCTCGACGATCACGTGCGCGTTGGTGCCGCTCACGCCGAACGACGAGATCCCCGCCCGACGCGGCCGTCCCTCCGCGGTCCAGGGACGCGCCTCCCGCAGCAGCTCCACGTCGCCGCAAGCCCAGTCGACCTCGGTCGACGGCTCCGTGACGTGCAGCGTCTTCGGCAGCAGCCCGTGCCGCAACGCCTGCACGACCTTGATCACGCCGCCCACACCGGCCGCCGCCTGGGCGTGGCCGATGTTCGACTTGATCGAGCCCAGCCACAGGGGTTTGCCCGCCGGCCGGTCCTGGCCGTAGGTGGCGAGCACGGCCTGCGCCTCGATCGGGTCGCCGAGCGTGGTGCCGGTGCCGTGGCCCTCGACGGCGTCCACGTCGGAAGCCGACAGCTGCGCGTTGGCCAGCGCCTGCCGGATCACGCGCTGCTGCGAGGGACCGTTGGGCGCGGTGAGGCCGTTGGACGCGCCGTCGGAGTTCACGGCCGAGCCGCGCACGACGGCGAGGATCGGGTGGCCGTTGCGGCGAGCGTCGGAAAGCCGTTCCAGCAACAGGATTCCGGCGCCCTCGGCCCAGCCGGTGCCGTCGGCGCTGTCGGAGAACGCCTTGCAGCGGCCGTCGGCGGCGAGGCCGCGCTGGCGGCTGAACGCGAGGAACGGCCCCGGCCGCGACATCACCATCACGCCGCCGGCCAGCGCCAGCGAGCAGTCGCGCTGCCGCAGCGACTGCACCGCGAGGTGCAGCGCGACCAGCGAAGACGAGCAGGCCGAGTCGATCGTGACGGCCGGGCCCTCCAGACCCAGCGCGTAGGCGATGCGGCCGGAGATGACCGAGCCGGCGTTGCCCGTGCTCAGGTAGTCCTCGACCTCACCGGCGAGCACCGACGCCGGCAGCTCGTCGTAGTAGTCCTGCCCGCCGCTGCCGGCGAACACCCCGACCTGCTGCTTCGCGAGCGAGTGCGGCGCGATGCCGGCGCGTTCGAACGTCTCCCACGCCAGCTCCAGCACGATCCGCTGCTGCGGGTCCATGGCCAGGGCCTCGCGCGGCGAAATGCCGAAGAACGGCGCGTCGAACTCGCCCGCGTCGGCGACGAAGCCGCCCTCGCTGACGTAGCTCGTGCCGGGGCTGTCGGGGTCGGCGTCGAAGAGCGTGTCCAGCTTCCAGCCGCGGTCGGCAGGGAACCCGCCGATGGCGTCGCGGCCCTCGGCCACCAGGCGCCACAGGTCCTCGGGCGAACGGACGTCGCCCGGGTAGCGGCAGCCCATCGCGACGATCGCGATCGGCTCGGCGCCCGCGGCCTCGACCTCACGCAGCCGCTCGCGCGTCTCCTGGAGGTTGGCGGTCACCCGCTTGAGGTAGTCGACCAGCTTGTTTTCGTCAGTCATCGCCAGATTCCTCTTGTCGCTGCAGTGGGCGGGTGTCAGGCGCCGAGCTCGTTGTCGATGAGGGCGAACAGCTCGTCGGTGGTCGCGGCCTCCAGTGCGGCTTCCGTGCCACCTCCGCTGCCGGCCAGCGTCTTGTGCAGGGTGGTGACCATCGCCTGCAGCCGCGCGACGATGCGCGACCGGTCGATCTCCGCGGCGTCGAGCGAAGCGGCGACGGCCTCCAGGCGGTCGAGCTCCACCTCCAGCGGCACTTCGGCGTCGCTCTCACACAGCTGTGTCCACAGGTGCTCGGCGAGCGCCTGCGGGTTCACGTGGTCGAACGCGACGGTCGCGGGCAGCTTCAGGCCCGTGGTGGCACCGAGCCGGTTGCGCAGGTCGACCGCCGTCACCGAGTCGAAGCCGAGCTCCTTGAACGCGCGGGCCGGCTCGACCGAACCGGCGCCGTCGTAGCCGGCGACGGCCGACACCTCGCCGCGCACCAGGTCCAGCAGGGTGCGCCGCTGTTCGGGGGCGGTCAGGCCGGCGAGCTTCCCGGCGAGGTCGCCGGTGGACTCGACCGGAGCTTCGTCGGCGGTGACCTCGGGCAGCGCGCGCAGCAGGGGCCGCGGCCGGGCCAGCTGGTAGACCGGCGCGAACGCGGCCCAGTCGATGTCCGCGACGACCAGGTGCGTCTCGTCGTGCGCGAGTGCCTGGCCCAGCGCCTCGACGGCGAGCTTCGGCGCCATCTCGGCCAGGCCCATGCGGCGCAGCAGGTCGCTCGCCTCGGCGTCGACCATGCCCCCGCCACCCCAGGAACCCCAGGCGACGGCGGTGGCGGTGCGGCCGTTCGCGCGGCGGCGCCGGGCGAGGGCGTCGAGGTAGGCGTTGCCGGCGGCGTAGGCGGGCTGGCCTGACGTGCCCCAGACCGCCGCACCCGACGACATCAGCACGAAGGCGTCGAGCTCGGTGTCGCCGAGCAATTCGTCGAGCAGGGCGGCGCCGGAGACCTTGGCGTGGAGGGCTGCGGTGAACTGCTCGGGCGTGACGTCGTCGAGGGAAGGCTCGCGGGTGAGCACCCCGGCGGCGTGGACGACAGCCGCCGGCGGGTGCTCTTCGAGCAGGGCCGCAAGCGCTTGCGCGTCGGTGACGTCGCAGGCGGCGACGGTGACGCGGGTGCCGGACAGCTCCTCGACCAGCTCGCGCGCGCCGTCGGCGTCGAGGCCGCGGCGGCTGGTGAGCACGAGGTGTTCGGCGCCCTTCGCGGCGAGCCAACGAGCGACATGCACGCCGACCGCGCCCGTGCCGCCGGTGATGAGCACGGTGCCGCGCGGTGTCCACTCGGGAACGTCGCCGGTGAGCGGCGCGTGGACCATGCGTCTGGCGAAAACACCGGACGGGCGGATCGCGACCTGGTCCTCGTTGTCCACTCCGGACACGACGGCCGCCAGCTTCGCCGCGTCGCCGGGGCCGGTGAGGTCCACCAGGCCGCCCCAGGTTCCGGGGCGGTCGAGCGCGGCGACCGTGCCGAGGCCCCACACCATGGCGGCGGCCGGGTCGGCGTCGGAGAACGCGTCCACGGCGACGGCGCCCTGAGTGACGACCCAGACCGGCGCGTCGAGGTCGCCGAGGGCCTGCAGCAACTCGATCGTGGTGAGCGCGGGGTTGTCGGCGCCGAGGGCGAGCAGCGAGAGCACGCCGTCGAACGGCCGGACCGCGGTGGCCTCGGCGACGAGGGTCGCGAGGTCGTCGGTGCTCTCGACGAACACGCGGACGACGTCACCCTGGTCCGCGAGGGCGTCGGCCAGCTCGGTGGTGCCCGCGGGGGCGACGACCAGCCACGTGCCGGTGAGGCCGCCGGTGACGCCGCCGATCGGCGTCCACGACACGCGGTAGCGCCAGGAGTCCACGGTGGACAGTTCGGTGCGACGGCCGTGCCAAGCGGCCAGCGCCGGCACGACCTCGGCGAGCGGCTGCGCCTCGAGACCCAGTCGAGCGGCGAGCGCGTCGACGTCACCCTCGGCGATGTCCTGCCAGAACTCCTGGTCGGCGACCGGCGTGGTCGTCGGCTGGGTCGCGGCTTCGTCCTCGTGCCAGAAGCGCTTGTGCTGGAACGGGTACGTCGGCAGGTCGACGATCCCGGCAGCCGGGAGCAACGAGGGCCAGTCGACCGAACCGCCGCGGACCCAGTACTCGGCGAGCGAGGTCGCGAACCGCGTCAGGTCGCCTTCGTCGCGGCGCAGGGTCCCGGCGACGGCACCGGCGTGGCCCGCCTCGTCGAGGGTCTCCTGGATGCTCATGGTCAGCACCGGGTGCGGGCTGATCTCCACGAACCGCGTGTAGCCGGCGGCGGCCAGCTGCGCGACGACCGGCGCGAACCGGACTGTCCGGCGCAGGTTGGCGAACCAGTAGGCAGCGTCCACGGTGGAATCGCCGACGGGTTCGAGCGTCACCGTGGAGGTCATCTCGACCGCGCCGCGGCGCGGGGTGATCGGGCCGAGGTCGGCCAGCAGGCGGTCGGACAGGTGCTCGACGTGCGCGGAGTGCGACGCGTAGTCCACCGGCACACGCTTGGCGCGCAGACCCTCGGCAACCAGCTGGTCGCGCAGCTGATCGAGCGCGTCGCCGTCGCCGGAGAGCACGGCGGAGGTGGCGCCGTTGTCGGCGGCCACCGAGATCCGGCCCTCCCACGCGCCAAGGCGCGCTTCGAGATCGGTCACGGCCAGGCCCGCGGCGAGCATCCCGCCGCCGCGGCCGCCGAGGATCTCTCCGATGGCCTTGCTGCGCAGCGCGACCACGCGAGCACCGTCCTCAAGAGACAGTGCACCCGCGACACTCGCGGCGGCGATCTCGCCCTGCGAGTGGCCGATGACCATGTCCGGCTCGACGCCGTGCGCACGCCACACCGCGGCCAGCGACACCATCACGGCCCACAGCATCGGCTGCACCACGTCCACGCGGTCCGCGGGCGGCGTGCCCGGCTCACCGTGCAGAACGGCGAGCACCGACCAGTCGGTGAACTTGCGCAGCTCGGCGTCGCATTCGGCCATGCGCTCGGCGAAGGCCGGCGACTGCTTCAGCAGCCGCGTCGCCATCCCGGTCCACTGCGAACCCTGGCCGGGGAAGACGAACACCGTCTTGCCGCGGACGTCGGCGGTGCCGGTGACGACGTCGGACCGGGAAGTGAACTCCCGCAGTGCCTCCGCGGCCTGCTCCGGATTGTGCGCCAGGACCACGGCCCGCTGGTCCAGGCGAGCCCGGCCGGTCGCCAGCGTGTGCGACACCCCGGCGAGCCCGGCGTCCACGTGCGCCGCCAGCCGGCCGGCGGCATCGGCCAGCGCGGCCGAGTTCTTCGCCGACAGCACCAGCGGGTAGACCGGCGCCTCGGCCGGCTCGACGGCTTCGGTCTCCGGGGCCTGCTCCAGGATCACGTGCGCGTTGGTGCCACTGACCCCGAACGACGACACCGCGCCCCGTCGCTCCCGCGCCACCTCGGGCCAGTCGCGCGGTTCGGCGAGCAGCTCCACGGCGCCGGACGTCCAGTCGACGTGCTTCGACGGCGTGCCCAGGTGGATCGTGCGCGGCAGCTTGCCGTGCCGCAGGGCCTGCACCATCTTGATCACCCCGGCAACGCCGGCCGCGGCCTGCGGGTGACCCATGTTCGACTTGATCGACCCGAGCTGCAGCGGCTCACCCGACGTACGCCGCCCGTAGGTCTCCAGCAGCGACTGCGCCTCGATCGGGTCGCCGAGCGCGGTGCCCGTGCCGTGCGCCTCGACGGCGTCCACATCGGACACCGACAGTCCGGCGTCGGCCAGCGCCGCCTCGATCACGCGGACCTGCGAAGGACCGTTGGGTGCGGAGAAGCCGTTGCTGGCGCCGTCCTGGTTCACCGCCGAGCCCCGCACGAGGGCGAGCACACGGTGGCCGTTGCGCTGCGCGTCGGACAGTCGTTCCAGCACGAGGACACCCACGCCCTCGGCCCACGAGGTGCCGTCGGCGTCGTCGGAGAACGACTTGCTGCGCCCGTCGGCAGCGAGACCGCGGCGGCTGCAGAAGTCTACGAACATCTCGGGCGTGCCCATCACGGCCACGCCGCCGGCCAGCGCCAGCGTGCAGTCGCCGCGCCGCAGGCCCTGCGCCGCCATGTGGAGCGCGACGAGCGAAGACGAGCACGCCGTGTCCACCGAGACGGACGGACCTTCGAGCCCGAGCGTGTACGACACCTGGCCGGACACGAGGCTGCCGTCGGGGCTGCCGCCGCTGTAGTCGTGGTACATCACGCCCGCGTAGACGCCGGTGGGGCTGCCCTTGAGCGAGTGCGGGTCGAGCCCGGCACGCTCGAACGCCTCCCACGACGCTTCCAGCAGGATGCGCTGCTGCGGGTCGGCGCGGCGGGCGTCGCGGGGGCTGATGCCGAAGAAGTCGGCGTCAAACTCCGGGGCGTCGTAGAGGAAACCGCCGTGGCGCGTGTACGTCTTGCCCGGCCGTTCAGGAGTCGGGTCGTACACGCCCTCGACGTCCCAGCCGCGGTCGGCCGGGAACTCACCGATCACGTCGCGGCCTTCGTCGACGACGTCCCACAGGTCGTCCGGCGTGCGCACACCGCCGGGGTAGCGGCAGCTCATGCCGATGATCGCGATGGGCTCGGTGTCCCGGGCCTCCAGCTCGTGCACCCGCCGGCGGGCCTGCTGCAGGTCCGCGGTGGCGCGCTTCAGGTAGTCGCGGAGCTTGTCCTCGTTGCTCATGGTCTGCCTGTTCATCCGATGCCCAATTCGTCGTCCAGCACGGCAAAGAGCTCGTCGTCGGTGGCTTCGCCGAGGTCGGCGGTGGTTTCCCGGCCGGTGTGCGCGTCGGCCCACTTGCGCACGAGCGCGTCGAGGCGGGCGGTGACCTTGCCGGTCGAGCCGTTGAGCGAACCGGCGGCGCCCGAAAGCAGCGCCTCGAGCCGGTCGATCTCGGCCAGCACCGGGTCGGCCGGGCCGCGGCCCTCGCCCAGCAGGTCGTGCAGCCGGCGCGCGAGCGCGGCCGGCGTCGGGTGGTCGAACACGACCGTGGCCGTGAGCTTGAGGCCGGTCAGCGCGCCGAGCTGGTTGCGCAACTCCACGGAGGTGAGGGAGTCGAACCCCATCTCCTGGAACGCGCGCTCGGGCTCGACCGCGGCCGCGCTCGTGAAGCCGAGGACCGCGGCGACCTGCTCGGACACGACCTCCAGCAGGTAGGCCTCGCGCTCGCCTTCCGGCACCGTGGCCAGCCGGGCGGCGACCGCGCCGTCGGAACGGGCCGCTCGCTTCGGCGCGGAAGGGCGGACCAGGCTGCGCAGCACCGGCGGGAGCGCGTCTCGGCGAGCCTTCAGCGCCGCACGGTCGAGGCGCATGGGTGCGAGCACGGCGTCGTCGGCGGTGAGGCCGGCGTCGAGCAAGGCCAGCGCTTCGTCGGTCGCCATCGGCGGGGTGCCCAGGCGACGGAGGCGGCGCAGGTCGGCGGCGTCGAGCTCGCCGGCCATGCCGCCGTCCTCGGCCCAGGCGCCCCACGCGAGGGAGGTGGCGGGTTTGCCTTGCGCCCGGCGGTGTTCGGCGAGCTGGTCGAGGAAGGCGTTGGCGGCGGCGTACCCGGCCTGGCCGGCGGCGAGGACGGAGCTCGCGGCGGAGGAGAACAGGACGAAGGCGTCGAGGTCGCCGGTCAGCTCGTGGAGGTTCCAGGCGCCGTCGACCTTCGGGGCGAAGACGCGGTCGGTTTCCTCGTCGGTGAGGGTTTCGACGCGTCCGGCCGACGGGACGCCTGCGGCGTGGATGACGGCGGTGACCCGGGTGCCCTCGACGAGCGATCGCACGGAGTCGGGGTCGGCGACGTCGCAGCTTTCGATGGTGACGTGCGCGCCGAGGGCGGTGAGCTCGTCGCGCAGCTCTGCGGCGCCGGGTGCGTTGGCGCCGCGGCGGCTGGTGAGCAGCAGGTTGCGCACGCCGTGGTTCGTGACGAGGTGCCGAGCGACGACCGCGCCGAGCCCACCGGTGCCGCCGGTGATGAGCACGGTCCCGGTCCAGCCCAGCTCCCCGGGTTCCGGCGTGGCGGCGGTGAAGCGGGGCACGAAGGCCTGCCCGTCACGGAAGGCGATCTCGGGCTCGTCGGTGAGGACGATGGGCTCGCCGTCGACGAGGAGGAACCGGCCCGGGTTCTCGGCTTCCGCGGCGCGCACGAGGCCCCACGCCGTGGCGAGCGCCGGGTGCGAGTCCTCCCCTGCGACGGACACAGCGCCGCGCGTGACGACGGCCAGCCGGTCGGTGCCGTCGAGGGTTTCGCGGATCGCGGCGAGGACTTCGCGGGTGATCGCGCGGGCGGCGGCGGGCACGGGACCCTCCGGAATGGACAGTTCGAGAACTCGTACGCCGTCGAGCGCGGCCCCCGGAGTGGCCGGTTCCCACGTGGTCCGGAACAACGAGTCTCCGGCGAGTTTGTCGAGCGAGATCGGCCGCGCGGCGAGGGCGTCGACGGTGAGTACGGGAGCGCCCGTGGCGTCGGCGAGGTGCAGCGTGATGGTGTCGGGCCCGGTCGGTGAGACGCGCACCCGCACCGCGGCGGCCCCGGCGGAGTGCAGTGTGACGCCGGAGAACGCGAACGGCAGCATCGGCGCGGTGTCACCTTCGGGTGCGGGGCCGAGCAACTGGGCGTGCATCGCGGCGTCGAACAGTGCGGGGTGCAGGCCGTAGTCGCGGGCTTCGGGGCCGTTGGGGAGCGTGACCTCGGCGTAGACGTCGTCGCCCTGGCGCCACACCGCGCGCAGGCCGCGGAAGGCTTCGCCGTAGTGGTAACCGAGGTCGGCCAGCGTCAGGTATGGATCGTCCAGCGCGACCTCGGTGGCGCCGGCGGGTGGCCACGCGGTGAGGTCGAACGCCGGAGCCGCGGCCGACGGCACGACGAAGCCGGTCGCGTGGCGGAGCCATTCGCCGTCGGAGCGCGAGTGCACGGCGACGGCGCGGCGGCCGTGCTCGTCGGCGGCCTCGACGGTCACCTGGATCGCGGCGCCACCGCGCTCGGCGAACGCGAGCGGGGCTTCGAGAGTCAGCTCCTCGACGGTGCCGCAACCGGCCTCGTCCGCGGCGCGGCGGACCAGCTCGACGAACGCGGTGCCGGGCAACAGCGTCGAGCCGAGCACGACGTGGTCGGCGACCCAGCCGGTGGCCGACAGACGACCGGTGAGCACGAGCGTGCCGTTGTGGGCCACGCGCACCACGGAGCTGAGCATCGGGTGCTCGCCGCGCTCCTGGCCGTGCTCGACCGGGTCGCCCGAGGCGGTGGTCGCGGGCAGCCAGTAGCGGGTGCGGCGGAACGCGTAGGTAGGCAGGTCGACGCGGCGGGCACCGGCGTAGAACGCGGCCCAGTCGACGTCGACGCCGCGGGTGTGCAGCGTCGCGACGGCGGTGACCAGCGCTTGTGCTTCGGGCCGGCCCTTGCGTTGTGCGGGGACGAAGGTGTCGTCGAGCGCGCTGAGGACCGCGGCGGGGCCGACTTCGAGGAACGTGGTGACGCCGTGGCTGATCAATGTCTGCACGCCGTCGTGGAAGCGCACGGCGGCGCGGACCTGGTGGACCCAGTAGTCCGGAGTGGACGGATCGCCGCCGGCCGTGACGACGATCGGGATCCGCGGTTTCGTGTAGGTGAGGCTTTTCGCCACGGTCGCGAACTCGGCCAGCATCGGCTCCATCAGCGGCGAGTGGAACGCGTGCGAGACCTTGAGCCTCGTGGACTTGCGTGCGGCGAAGTTCGCGACGGCTGCGGTGACGGCGTCCTCGGTGCCCGACAGCACGACGGAGTCGGGACCGTTGATCGCGGCGATGCTCACCCCGTCGGTGAGGTGCGGCGTGACCTCGTCCTCGGTCGCCTGCACCGCCACCATCGCGCCTCCGGACGGCAACGCCTGCATCAGCTTGGCGCGGGCCGAGACGAGCGTGGCAGCGTCCTCAAGGGACAGAATCCCGGCGACGTGTGCCGCGGCCAGCTCACCGATCGAGTGGCCCAGCACGTGGTCCGGCCGCACGCCCCAGGACTCGAGCAGCCGGGCCAGCGCCACCTCGAACGCGAACAACGCGGGCTGGGTGTATCCGGTCTGCTCCAGCAGGTCAGCGTCGTCCAGAGCTGCCTTTACTTCGGCGTCGAGCAGCGCACACACCTGGTCGAAGGCTTCGGCGAACACCGGGTAGGCGGCCGCGAGCTCCCGGCCCATGCCCGCGTGCTGCGCGCCCTGGCCGGTGAAGACGAACGCCGTGCGGCCCGTGCCCCGGACGCCACGCACACCACCGCCGGCCAGCAGCTCCTCGCGGTTCGCGCCGACGACAACGGCACGGTGGTCCAGCGCGGACCGGGTCGTGGCCAGAGAAAAGCCGACGTCGGCGATCGACAGCGCGGGGTCGAGGTGCTCGGCGAGGTGCCGTACCTGGGCGTCCAGTGCGTCCGAGGAATCGGCCGACAGCGGCCACGCCACCACCGGCGCCGTCACCTCGGGCTCCGTCACTTCCGGCTCGGGCGACGGCTCTTCCGCCTGCTCGATGATCACGTGCGCGTTGGTGCCGCTGATCCCGAACGACGACACCGCCGCCCGCCGCGGCCGCCCGGTCTCGGGCCACTCGCGCGCTTCGGTAAGCAACTCGACCGCGCCCGAAGCCCAGTCGACGTGAGGCGAAGGAGCGTCCACGTGCAGCGTCTTCGGCAGCACTCCGTGGCGGATGGCCTCGACGACCTTGATGATGCCGCCGACGCCCGCCGCGGCCTGGGTGTGGCCGATGTTGGACTTGAGCGAACCCAGCCACAGCGGTTCCGTGCGGTCCTGGCCGTAGGCGGCCAGCAGGGCCTGCGCCTCGATCGGGTCGCCCAGCTTCGTGCCGGTGCCGTGGCCCTCGACGAGGTCGACGTCGGCGGGCGTGAGGCCGGCCGACGCGAGCGCGCTGCGGATCACCCGCTGCTGCGCCGGTCCGTTGGGGACGGTCAAGCCGCTCGAGGCGCCGTCGGAGTTCACCGCGCTGCCGCGGACCACGGCGAGCACGGGGTGGCCCAGCCGAACCGCGTCGGAAAGGCGTTCCAGCACGAGCATGCCCGCGCCCTCGCCCCAGCCCGTGCCGTCGGCCGCGGCGGCGAACGCCTTGCAGCGCCCGTCGTCGGACAGCCCGCGCTGCTCGGTGAAGTACACGAACGTCTCGGGCGTCGCCATCACCGTGACGCCGCCGACGAGCGCGAGCGAGCAGTCTCCGCGGCGCAGCGCCTGGCCGGCCCAGTGCAGGGCGACGAGCGAGGAGGAACACGCGGTGTCCACGCTGAGCGCGGGACCTTCCAGCCCGAGCGCGTAGGCGACTCGGCCGGACACCACGCTGCCGGCGGCCGCGTGGCCCGCGTAGTCGTGGTACATCACGCCCGCGAACACGCCGGTGCTGCTGCCGCGCAGGGTTTCCGGCACGATTCCGGCGCGTTCCAGCGCTTCCCAAGCCGTTTCCAGCATGAGCCGCTGCTGCGCGTCCATGGAAAGCGCCTCGCGCGGGGAAATGCCGAAGAATTCCGGGTCGAATTCGGCCGCGTCGTATAGGAAACCGGCCTCGCGCGTGTTCGTGGTGCCGGGGCGTTCACCGGTCGGGTCGTGCAGGGTGTCGAGCGGCCAGCCGCGGTCCGCGGGGAACTCGCCGATGGCGTCGGTGCCGGTGGCGACGAGCTGCCACAGGTCTTCCGGCGTCCGGACTCCGCCCGGGTAGCGGCAGGCCGTGCCGGCGATCGCCAGGGGTTCGCTGTCGCGGTCGCGCGATTCCTGCAGAGCGCGTTTGGTCTCGCGCAGTTCCGTCGTCGCGCGTTTGAGATAACCGAGCAGTTTGCGCTCGTTCTCACCGGACGGGCTTTCGGTACTCACGGATTCGACCCACCTAACCGCGGAAAGGGGTGGAAGGTGCCACGTCGAAAACGCTACCGAGGCCCTGGTGGCCGCCCCACCCCTAACGGGGCCGGGGCGGCCCCACAATCACCGGTTCAGCTCGGCCAACACGGTGTGCGCGGCCGGCAGCGCGGCGATTTCTTCGCGCAGCGCCACGGCTTTGGCCCGCACCGCGTCGTCGGCCATCACGTCGGCAAGCCGGCCGGCGGCCCCGACGAACCCGGCGCCGGCTTCGGCGACGCGAGTCGTGAAAGCTGTGCTGGTCAGGGAAAGCTGCGGCAGGCCGTGGGCCACCGCCGCGAGCGCGAGGGCCGGATCGCCATCGTGGACGACCGCGGCGCACGTCGGCAGCACAGCGGCGGGCGGGGCCACGTCGACGAGCTTCACGTTGGCGGGCACCGTGGTCCCCGGGCCGAACGCGTCGGCGCCCGCCGCGCACAGCAGCTCGACGTCCACGGCGGCGACGGCGTCGAAGACCGGGCCGAACAGCGAGGTGTCGTCGAGTGAAAGCAGGATCCGGGCCCGCCGGGGCTTGCGGCGCAACCAGTTCGGCACCACGACGGGGCCGAAGTACGGCACGTGCCGCACGGATCGCACGCCCGAACCGTTGTCCCGCAATGAAGGCGGCACAACGTCGAACGTGGTGTCCACGTCGGAAGTGGACGGTTCGTCAACGGCGCCGAGCAGCCGCACCGCCACGGCCTCGCCCGCGCGGGCGGCGGCGGTGCCGGCGGGAGCCAGCGCGTCGGAGACCACGACGTCGGGCCGCCAGAGCTTCGCGAACTCGACCAGCGCGGCCGATTCGGCGAGCGTTTCCCCGTCACCCTCTTCGAGGTCCACGGCGACGCAGCCGGTGCTGAGGATCTCCTCGACGAACGAAGGCCGTCCGGCGATCTTCACGTCGTGCCCCGCGGTGCGCAGCGCCCACGCGAGCGGGACGAGGGTGCGCAGACGGACGGGCGACGACGGCGCGGCCAGGAGTACTCGCATGGAAATCCACTCCAGAAAAGGGAAACCGGGCCGGCCCGGTGCGGATAGTCGAATTCGAGACTATCCACCCGGAACCAGCCCGCGTACCCCTAGAAACGTCACTGCCCGGGCAGCGACACCGCCTCGATCGGGCTGCGCCGCATGGCGAGCCGGGCCGAAAGCGCGGTGACCGGCCACACGATCACGAACACCGCCGCGATCACCGCGAAGAACACCCAGATCGGCCCGACCGGCACGATGGTCCCCGACGAGATCGCCATGGGCACCATGGTGAACAACGAGATCACCGTGCCGAGCACGATCCCGAGCACCGCCAGGATCCCGCCCTCGATCATGAGCATCGACCGGACCTGACGCCTCCCCGCGCCCGCCAGCCGCTGCACGCCGAACTCCCGCCGCCGCGAAAGCACCGCCACCGCAAGGGTGTTCACGGCCGCGATGGCCGCGTACGCGATCGCCAGCACGGCCAGCAGGTAGTGGATCATCGCCTCGACGTCGGCGCTGGCGGCGAAGCTCTCCGTCAGCGTGTCCGAGTCGCCGACCACGACCCCGGGCCAGTTGTGCGTGGCCGCAGTCACGGCCGAGACGACCGCCGAGGCGTCCTGCCCGTCCGCCGCGCGCACCAGCAGCCGGCTCGCGACCCCGGACGTCGTGTGCTGCGCGAGCAACGCCGCCGGCAGCACGATGCTCGGGTAACCCGAAGGGCTGTCCAGCAGCGCGACGATCCGCACGTGCGCCTGACCACCGTCACCGAGGCGCATGGTGATGGTGTCGCCGAGCTTGAGGTCCAGGTCGTCCGCGATGTCCTCGGGCAGAGCCACGGTGTCGCCGGTGAGGTCGCGCAGCGTCCCGGACGTGACCGGAGTGGCGAGCACGCTGGTGTCACCCGCGTCGACGCCGAGCAGCCGGCCCGGGTCGCTGCCGTTGCCGTCGTAGGGCTCCTCGATCCAGCCCTGGCTCGTGACCAGCGGCGAAACCGTGCCCACGCCCGGCACCTGCTGCACGGCGCGCACCAGGTCGGCCGAGACCGCCCCGGTGCCGCTGTCGACCACCGCGTCGGCCTGCAGCTGCTCGGCGTAGGCGCCGACAATCGCGTGCTGCTGCGTGGTTTCCGCGTACACGTTGCCCAGCGCGACCGCGGTCGCGAGGGTGATCGGCGTGAGCACCGCGGCGAACGCCACGGCGCGCGTGCGCGAGTTGATCACGGCCAGCGTCGCGTCCCGGCCGCCGACCCGCCGGATCAGCGGGCCGAAGCGCGTGGCGACGTAGGCCATCAGCTCCGGGCCGATGAGCGCGACGGCGATCGAACCGGTGAGCACCGCCGGACCGCACGCGGCCGAGGCGATGTCCACGGGCAGGAACAGCGTCGCCACGGCCAGCAAGACCGTGAACCCGGCGAAGATCTTCGCGCCGAACTTGCGCACTTCGTTGACCTTCGCCGACGGGATCGACGCCTCCGCGAGCGCCTGCAGCGGACGCGACCGCGCGGCCGGCAGCGCGGCGAACCACGCGGCGGCGAACGAGATCCCGAGCGCCAGCACCAGACCGCCCGCGAACGCGATGATCCCCTGACTGAACTCCAGCTGCGGCGGCAGCACGCCGTCCTCGGTGGTGATCGCGAAGATCCGCGTGCCCACGAACCGGCCGAGGAACACCCCCGCGATCGCGGCCAGCACCGCGACCACCATGGTCTCCGAGAGCACCATGCGGTGCACCTGTTTCGGCGTCGCGCCGGTGGCCCGCAGCAATGCGAGCTCCTGCTGGCGCTGCCGCACGGTGAGGCTGATCGTCGCTGACACCACGAGCGCCATCACGACCAGCACCATGCCGCCGAAGACCCCGGCGAGCAGGATCAGCGGCAGCTGCGCGGCCTCGATGCCGGGGAACTCCGCGGAACCGCGGTCGGCGCCGGTCAGCACGGTCAGCCCCGGGACCTGCTCGGCGAGGCGGCCGGCCAGGTCGTCGGCGTCGACGCCGGGCGCCGGGAACACGCCGGCGAGGTCGACGGTGCCCGGGTGCGTGGCGAACTGCTGCACGTCACCGGCCGAGAAGAACAGCGCGGGTCCCGAAACGTCGGAGTGCGCGATGCCCGTGACGACGAAGTCGCGCGGCTGCGCGCCGTCCACGGCGATGGCCACCTGGGCGCCGACCTGGACCCCGGCGGCGGACGCCTCGTCCAGCACGACCTGTCCGGCGTTCTGCGGCGGCGTGCCGCTCGCCAGCGTGTACGGCGCGAGCGCGGCCGACTCCCAGCCGTGCCCGGCGAGCGCGTCGCCGCCCGCCTGCGGGCCGGCCGCGGTCACGAGGACCGCCGGGAACGAGACGTCGGGCACGACCTGGCGCACCCCGGGCACGCCGGCCAGCCGCGTCAGCTGGTCCGCGGGCACCCCGGCGCGTTCGCTGTAGGGCACGACTTGCGACTCTTCGTCGGGCAGCTTGAACCCGGCCGAACCGCCGACCACCACGGGCGCCGCGGCGAGGCGCTGAGGCTGTGTGTCGAGCGTGAGCGCGGTTTCGAACAGGCCGCCACACGCGATGAGCAGCGAGCAGCCGACGAGGATCGCGACGAACGTCGCCAGCGAGGCGGCGGCGCGGAACCGCAGGCTGGCCAGTGCCATCCGGAGCACCACGCGCCGCGGGCTCACTGCTGCCCCCTCGCCAGCTTGGCCTGGGCGCCGAGGCGCGCCAGCTCACCGGCCACGGCTTCCACGGCCGGGGCGGCCATGCGCGTCACGATCTGACCGTCCACAAGGAACAGAACCGTGTCGGCGAAGGAAGCCGCGACCGGGTCGTGGGTGACCATCACGATGGTCTGGCCGGCGTCGGCGAGCTCGCGCAGCAGGCCGAGCACCTCGAGCGCGGTGCTCGTGTCGAGCGCGCCGGTCGGCTCGTCGGCGAACGTCACCTCCGACCGGCCCGCGAGCGCGCGGGCGATCGCCACGCGCTGCTGCTGGCCGCCGGAAAGCTCACCGGGACGGTGCTTCACGCGGTGCGTGAGCCCGACCCGCTCCACGACCTGCGCGATCCACGCCCGGTCCGGTTCACGACCGGCGAGCAGCATCGGCAGTGTGATGTTCTCCTCGACGTTGAGCGCCGGCATGAGGTTGAACGACTGGAACACGAACGCCACGTGTTCGCGCCGCAGCTCCGTCAGCTGCGTCTCGCTCTTGCCCTTGAGGTCCGTGCCGACGAGCGTGACGCTGCCCGAGTCGGGCCGGTCGAGGCCCGCCGCACAGTGCAGCAGCGTGCTCTTGCCGGAACCCGACGGGCCCATCACCGCGGTGAAGCTGCCGCGCGGGAAGTCGACGCTGACGCCGGCGAGCGCGACGACCTCGTTCTCCCCGCGCCCGTAGGTCTTGTTCACCGAGTCAAGCCGGACGGGCGATCCGGTGGCCGTCATCGTCGTCATGACCGGGTGGCCCTCTCCTTCGACCGGCCGCGGACCGCGAGCCACCAGGGCACCACGATCACGGCGCCGCCGATGAGCGGCCAGATAAAGAACGGCGAGTGGTTCAGGCTCAGCGTGACGGCACACATGATCAGCCAGATCAGCAGGTGCACACCGGTGGCTACCAGCCACACGATCGCCACCACCTTCAGAGCGGTGGTGCGCCCCCCGGCCGTCGAACTGTCTGTCGTTTCGGCCATCTCGGCCCCCGATCGTTGAACTGTGTATGGCTTGCACAGTTTAGCGGACCAGTTCGCCAAGGGGAACCCAGGACCCTTTTCGCCAGGTCAGGGGTTGCGCGTCACTCGCCGGCGAGGCGCATTCGGCGGTCGCGCTCACGGGTGGACCACAGGCCGAGCACGATCAGGCCGCCGCCGAGCACGGGCCAGATCGGCCACGGGCCGTCCCAGTGGCCGCTGACCAGGCCGAGGATCAGGTAGACCAGCACGTTGACCACGCTCGCCACGGCCCACACGGCAGCAGCAACCCGCGGCGCGGCCTGCAGGATCGCCGGCACCGCGGCTTCCGCGCGGCCGGCCACCCCGGCGGTCAACGTGGCGTAGTCACCGGCCGATTCGACCCGGGCGAGCCGTTGCGCCGCCTCGGCTTCGTCGTACTGCCCCTCATCTCGTGCGTGCTCGATCCGCGTGACCGCGAGCTTGCGGTCCAGCTCAGTGACCTGCGTACGCTCCGGCCACAGCAGCCTGCCGATGGCCGAAGCCACCGGCTTGGTCTCGATCACGTCCGCTCGCCCTCCGCCCGAATCAGTGCAAGACTCTCACAGTTTACTGCCGGAGTACTCGCCAGGGAAGATGCGGACCATGCTGGACAGGGACACGACACCCGA
Organism: Amycolatopsis sp. NPDC050768; assembly: GCF_040654155.1. Lineage (NCBI taxonomy): Bacteria > Bacillati > Actinomycetota > Actinomycetes > Pseudonocardiales > Pseudonocardiaceae > Amycolatopsis > Amycolatopsis sp. NPDC050768. The sequence continues at coordinate 135,459 of NZ_JBFAHL010000011.1, read as the reverse complement.
ACGGCCCCCGGGGCTCACACTCGCCTGGGGCGGCGCCCCGCCGCCGCGGCGCGGACCGCGGCCCGCGCACACCGTCGAACAGATCGTCGCAGCGGCCGTGGAACTCGCTGACGCCGAGGGCGCCGCGGGCGCCTCCCTGCCGAACATCGCGCACGAGATCGGCGTGACGACCAACGCGCTGTACCGCTACGTCAGCTCGAAAGAGGAGCTGACGGTGCTGCTCGCCGACGCCGGCTGGGGCCCACCGCCGCAGGCTTTGGTCGCCTCCGGCGACTGGCGCGCCGACGTACGGGCCTGGGCTCGCGCCGTCGTCGACCGGCTGCTGACCCGCCCGTGGCTGCTGGACCTGCCGCGCAGCGGCGACGCGATCACGCCGAACCGCCTGGCGTGGACCGAGCTCCTCCTGGCCGCCCTCACCCGCGCCGGCGTCCACAAAGGACACCTCCTCGGCTGCGTCACGATGGTGACGGGCTTCGCCCACGCGGCCGCCGCGCGCCTCGCGACCCCGGCCGGCCCGGGGGAGGCCGCCGCTGTGCGCGATCACCTGCTGCCCCACCTCGACCGCCTCGGCTCGACGCACCTGGCCGGCCTGGTCGCGGAAGGCCAGTACCCCGCAACACAACCGGAGGCGGAAGCTTTCCTCGAGGCCGGCCTCGACCACGTCGTCGCCGGGGTGTCGGGGTTCGCCGAGACCCGCTGACGAAAGAACTCCCGGCCGGGGCATCGAGGGCACCCGGCCGGGAGCAGGGGGTCACGCGAGTTCGGTGAGCCACTCCGAGACGGCGTGGGCGGTGGTCGGGGCGTCGGTGTCGATGAGGGTGAAGTGGTGGCCCGGGACGGTGCGGGTGGTGCCCGCGTGGGACCAGGTGGTCTGCCACGTCGTGGCGGCCGGGTCGAAGGGATCCGTGGGCCGCACGAGCAGCGACGGCGTGGCGAGGTCCGCGACGGTGATCTGCGGCAGCAGGTCCATGTAGCGGGCCATCGCCGTGAGCTTCGTACGGTCGAAGGAACCGTACTGCGATTCGTGGCGCAGCATGCCCTTCGCGAGGTCCGCGGCGGCCTCCTCGCTGGCGCGGACGTCTTCACCCACGCCTTCGTGGATCACGTAGGTGTCCAGGAGCACGGCGCCGGCGGCCGGGGTGCCCGTGCGTTCCAGAGTTTCGGCGACGGCGTGGACGAGGATGCCCGCCGACGAGTAGCCCAGCAGCGCGAACGGACGATCGCCCGCCGCCTTGCGCAGACTCTCCGCGAGGACCTCGACGATCGCCTCCGGGGTCGACGGCAGCGCCTCGCCGGGCAGGAAGCCCGGCATCGGCACCGCGTGGAGCTCGTGGTCGCCGGGGAAGCCGGCGGCGAGCTTCGCGTACTGGTACACCCCGCCCGTCGCGACCGGCGTCGCGAAGCAGAACAGCTGTGTGGCCGCCGAACCCTCCTTCAGCCGCACCGGTGCGGGCAGCCGGTCGACGTCGGCGGGTGAGGTGAACGCGGGACGCAGGTTCGCGACCGCGCCCAGCATGCTCAGCCCGTCCTGTACCCGGCCGGCCCGGACCGCGTCGGCGAAGAGCTCCTGCAGGGAATCGTCCTCCGCCGGAGCCGCGACCGTGGTGTCCAGTTCGGACAGCAGGTGCGTGGCCAGGCCGGCCGGGGTCTGATGGTCGAACACCACCGTGGCCGGCAAGCGCAGCCCCGTGTCGTCGTTGAGGCCGTTGCGCAGTTCGACGGCCGTGAGCGAGTCGAGGCCCGACTCCAGGAAGTGCCGCGACGCGTCGATCGCGGTGCCGCCGGCGTACCCGAGCAGCGCCGCCGTCCGGTCCAGGATCAGGTCCAGCACGGCCCGTTCGCGCTGCAGCGGTTCGAGCCCGGCCAGCCGCTGCTTCAGCCCCTCCGAGTCGCTCGCGGCCCGCGACGCCGTGCGCCGTGAAGGCGTGACGAGCGCGCGGAACACCGGCGGCACGTCTTCGGAGTCGCCGGTGAGCACCTTCATCGGCACGAGCAGAGCCTCCGGCCGCGCGAGGGCGGCGTCGAACAGCGCCATTCCTTCCTCAGTGGACAGAGGCGAGATTCCGTTGCGCACCAACCGGTCTCGGTCGGTATCGGAGAGTCCGGCGTTCTCCCACAGACCCCACGCGAGCGACTGCGCGGGCAGCCCGCGGAACCGCCGGTGCGCGGCGAGGCCGTCGAGGAACGTGTTGGCCGCGGCGTAGCTGCCCTGGCCCGCGTTGCCGAGCAGCCCGGCGACGGAGGAGAAGAGCACGAACGCCGAGAGATCCAGGCCTTCCGTGAGCCGGTGCAGGTTCAGCGCCGCGTCGGCCTTCGGCCGCAGCACCGCCGAGAGGCGCTCGCGGGTCAGCGACGGCACTGTCGCGTCGTCGACGACGGCGGCCAGGTGCACCACCGCGGTCAGCGGGTGCTCGGCCGGGATCGCGGCGAGCACTTCGGCCAGCGCGGTTTCGTCGGCGGCGTCGCAGGCCGCGACGGTCACCGAAGCACCCAGCTCGGTCAGCTCGTCGACCAGGCCGGAAGCCGAGCCTCGCCGGCTCACGAGCACCAGCCGCCGCACGCCATGTTCGGTCACCAGGTGCCGCACGAGCTGCGAACCGATCGCACCGGTCGCCCCGGTGACGAGCGTCGTCCCCTCAGGACCGAACGCGGCCTCCGGCTCGGCCGACGGTGCCGGCCGCGTGAGCCGCCCTGCGTACGCAACGCCCGAGCGGAGCACGAACTGCGGTTCTCCGGAGCCGGGAAGACCCGGCAGCAAGCTCAGCGAAGCCTCGTCGGTGTCGACGAGCACGAACCGGTCCGGGTTCTCCGACTGCGCCACGCGCACCAGGCCCCACAGCGCGGCCCCGCCGAGATCCGTGACGTCCTCACCACCTTCGCGCGCCACCGCACCGCTGGTGAGCACGACCAGCGTGGCCGCCGCGAACTCAGGCCGCGAAAGCCAGTTCTGCACATCCTCCAGCGCGTCGCCGACAACAGCCGAGGTACGGCGATCGAGCACCACGACGTCCGGCACCGGCCCGGTGGCAAGCACCGCGTCCAGGCTCGGGAACAGCGCGGGCACGTCCGCACCACCGGCCACCGGCACGGGCAACCAGGCCCAGCCGAACAGCGACTCCGGCGCCCGCGTGACCGCCGTGCCACCGGCACCCGCCCGCAGCACCAGCGAGTCCACCGACGCGACCGGACGCCCGGTCTGGTCGGCCAGCTCGATCGCCACGGAGTCCGCGGCCAGCGGCGTGATCCGCACCCGTAGCCGGCTCGCGCCCACCGCGTGCAGCCGCACGCCGGTCCACGCGAACGGCAGCCCGCCCTCGACCGTCACGCTCTCGGCGAGCCCGATGGCGTGCAGCGACGCGTCGAGCGCGGCCGGGTGCAACCCGAACCGCTCGGCGGCCGGGTCCTCCAGCACAACCTCCGCGAATACCTCGGCACCCGATACCCAGGCGGCCGTGAGCCCCTGGAACGCCGGCCCGTAACCGAGGCCTGCGGCCGCGAAGCCTTCGTAGAACCCGTCCAGCTCAACGGGTTCCGCACCCGCAGGCGGCCAGACGGACAGCCCGGCGGGCTCGGCCCCCGTCTCGGGAGCGAGCACCCCGGCGGCGTGGCGCACCCACGGCTCGGCGGCGTCGGCCTGCGAGAACACCGACACGGCGCGGCGACCCGAGCCGTCCGGCTCGTCCACGACCACCTGCAGCCGCACCTTGCCGAGCTCGGGCAGCACGAGCGGCGCCTCCAGCGTGAGCTCGTCGATCCGCGGGCAGCCGGCTTCGTCCCCGGCCCGCACGGCCAGCTCGACGAAAGCCGCGCCCGGGAACAGGATCGCGCCGCCGACGGTGTGGTCGGCCAGCCACGGGTGCGTGTGCACCGACACCTGGCCGGTCAGCACCACCTGCGCGGACCCGGCCACCGTCAGCGACGCGGCCACGACCGGGTGCTCCGTCGCGTCGAGCCCGGTCGTCACCAGGTCACCGGTGGCGTGCAGGGCCTCCATGTCCACCTCGGGCCAGAACCGCGTGCGGCAGAAGGCGTACGGCGGCAGCGGCACCTGCTCGGCGCCGCGGAACAGCCTTGCGGGCGCGAGACCGAGGCCGTGCGCGAAGAACCGGCCGGCGGCCAGTTGCGCACCCCGCAGCTCGCCCTGGGCTTTGGCGCGCAGCGGGATCACCACGACGTCACGCGGGTCGCCGGCGAGGCAGGTCTGCGTCATCGCTGCGAGCGTGCCGTCGGTGCCCAGCTCCACGTACCGCGCGGCACCGAACTCCTCCAGTGCCCGCACGCCGTCGAGGAACCGCACGGACCGGCGGCAGTTCGCCACCCAGTACTCCGGGTCGCACCAGCGCTCCGGGTCGACGACCGCACCGTCCACGGTGGACACCACGGGGAGCCGGGCCGGCTCGTAGGTGAGCTCTTCGGCGATCTCGCGCAGCTCGTCGAGGATCTCGTCGAGCAGCGGCGAGTGGATGGCCTGGCTGATCGCGAGCCGCTTGGTGCGCCGGCCTTCCGCCTGGAAGTGCTCGGCGATGCCCAGCACGTCGGTTTCGGCGCCGGAGACCACGAGCGAGCGCGGGCCGTTGATCGCGGCGATGCCGCAGGCCGGGGTGAGCAGCGGCGTCACCTCGGCTTCGTCGGCTTCGACCGCGAACACCGCACCGCCGGAGAGCTCCTGCATGAGCTGCCCGCGGTGCGCGACGAGCTTCGCCGCGTCCTTGAGCGACAGCACGCCGGCCACGTGCGCGGCGGCGATCTCGCCGACGGAGTGGCCCAGCAATACCCCTGGCCGCAGGCCCCACGACTCGACCAGCCGGTAGAGCGCCACCTGCACGGTGAACAGCGCGGCCTGCGTGAACGCCGTGCGGTCGAGCAGCTGCGCGTCGACCGAGCCCTCTTCGGCGAACATCACCTCACGCAGCGAGCGGCCGAGGTGGTCGTCGAACAACACGCTCGCCTGGCTGAAGGCGTGCTCGAACACCGGGAACGCGGCGCACAGCTCGCGGCCCATCCCCGGCCGTTGCGTGCCCTGCCCCGGGAAGAGGAACGCGGTCGTCCCGCCGCGGGCGATGCCGCGCACGACGGCCGCCGAGTCCTCCCCCGCGGCGAGCGCGGCGAGGCCCGCCACCAGTTCGGCCCGATCGTCGCCGGCCACGGCCGCGCGGTAGGACAGCACCGGTTCGCGCACGGCCAGCGAGAACCCGACGTCGAGCGGGTCCAGGTCCGGGCGCTCTTCAAGGTGTGCCAGAAGAGCGGCAGCCTGCAGCGGCAAGGCTTCCTGCGTGCGCGCGGTGAGCAGCCACGGCGGAAGAGCCGAGCCACGCTCACCGGCGGCCCGCACCGGCTCGGGCTCGGCGACGGGCGGCGCCTGCTCCACGATCACGTGGGCGTTGGTGCCGCTGTACCCGAAGGCCGAAACGGCGGCGCGGCGCGGACGGTCCCGCTCGGGCCACGGGATCGTCTCGGCGAGCAGCCGCACGGTGCCCGGCGACCAGTCGACGTGCGGCGACGGGTCGTCGCCGTGGCGGGTCATCGGCAGCTCGCCGTGCCGCATGGCCAGGATCATCTTGATGACCCCGGCCGCACCCGCGGCGGCCTGCGTGTGCCCGATGTTCGACTTCACCGAGCCGAGCCACAGCGGGTCGTCGGCCGGGCGCTCGCGGCCGTAGGTGGCGAGCAACGCGTTGGCTTCGATCGGGTCGCCCAGCGTGGTGCCGGTGCCGTGGCCCTCCACGACGTCGACGTCCGCGCCGGTCAGCCCCGCGAGCTTGAGCGCGCGGCGGATCACGCGTTCCTGAGAAGGCCCGTTGGGCGCGGTGAGGCCGTTGGACGCGCCGTCCTGGTTGACCGCGCTCGCGCGGACCACCGCCAGGACCTCGTGGCCGTTGCGCTGCGCGTCGGCGAGGCGCTCGACCACGAGCAGGCCCACACCCTCGGCCCAGCCCACGCCGTCGGCCGCGGCCGAGAACGCCTTCGTGCGCCCGTCGGAGGCCGTGCCGCTGTTGTCGAAGTGCACGAACGGTTCCGGTGAGACGAGCGCGGACACGCCGCCCGCGAGGGCGAGTGAGCAGTCGCCCTGGCGCAGCGCCTGGATCGCGAGGTGCAGGGCCACCAGCGAAGACGAGCACGCGGTGTCGACCGAGACGGCCGGGCCCTCCAGCCCGTAGGTGTAGGCGACGCGGCCCGAGACCACGCTGCCGAGTGCGCCGGAGCCGCGGAACAGGCCGTTGTGCGCGAGCGTGCCGAGCGGGCCCGGGTCGTAGTCCGACTGCATCACGCCGGCGAACACGCCGGTGTCGGTTCCCTTGAGCGACAACGGGTTGATGCCTGCCGACTCGCACGCTTCCCACACGGCCTCGAGCAGCATGCGCTGCTGCGGGTCCATCATCACGGCTTCGTTGGGGCTGATGCCGAAGAAGCCGGCGTCGAAGTCGGTGGCGTCGGTGACGAAGCCGCCGTTGGGCTCCTTTCCCGCGGCTGCCGACATCCCGAGCCAGTAGTCGAGGTCCCACGCACGGTCCTCGGGGAAGCGCGACGTGCCGTCGCCGCCGTTCGCGACGAGCTGCCAGAACTCCTCGGGCGTGCGCACGCCGCCGGGGAAGCGGCAGGCCATGCCGACGATGGCGATGGGTTCATCGGCACCGAGGGTGACGACGGTCTGCTCGGGCTCGGCAGCGTCCCCGAGGCCGCCGAGCAGCGATTCGTGCAGGTGCGCGGCCAGGTCGCCCGCGGTCGGGTAGTCGAAGACGAGCGTGGCCGTGAGGCTGAGACCGGTGGCCTCGTTGAGCGTGTTGCGCAGCTCGACCGCGGTGAGCGAGTCGAACCCGAGGTCCTTGAACGCGCGGTCGGCGTCGACGACGTCGGCCGAACCGTGCCCGAGCACCGCGGCCGCGTGGGCGATGACCAGCTCACGCAGGTGGTCGAGCCGCTTGTCCGCGGGCAGCCGGATCAGCTTGCCCAGCAGGGAGTCCGCGCCCGCCTCGCGGTCGGAGACCGTGCGCCGCGCCGCCGGGACGAGGCCGCGCAGGAGGTCGGGCACGCCGCCCGCCTCGCGCCACGCGGGCAGGTCGAGCTTGATCGGCACGAACACGTCACCGGCCGAGCCGACGGCCGCGTCGAAGAGCGCGAGGCCCTCCTCCGCCGTGAACGCGCCGAGGCCGCGCTTGCCGTGCGTCTCGCCGGCCATGCCCGCGGCCGACTCCCACATGCCCCAGGCCAGCGAGTGCGCCGGCTTGCCTTCGGCCCGGCGGTGGGCGGCGAGGGCGTCGAGGAAGGCGTTGGCGGCGGCGTAGTTGGCCTGGCCGGGTGCGCCGAGCACGCCTGCGGCCGAGGAGAACGTGACGAACGCGGCGACGTCGCCGGCCAGCTCGTGCAGGTGCCAGGCGGCGAGAGCCTTGGGGTCGAAGACACCGTCGATGCGCTCGGGCGTGAGCGAGGGCAGCACGCCGTCGTCGAGGACGCCGGCCGCGTGGACCACGGCGTGGACCGGGTGCTTCTTCAGCAGCCGTTTCACGGCGGCCGCGTTGGCGAGGTCGCACGCGGCCACGGTGGCCTCGGCACCCAGCTCGGCCAGCTGCGCGACCAGCTCGGCGACACCCGGCGCCTTCTTGCCGCGGCGGCTGACCAGCAGGAGCTTCTTCGCGCCCTGCTGAGCCAGGTGCGTCGCGACGATCCGGCCCAGCGCGCCGGTGCCGCCGCTGAGCAGCACCGTCCCGGCCGCCCAGTCCACGGGTTCGGCCGGCTCCGGCACCGCGCGGGCCAGCCGCGGCACGCGCACGTCGTCGCCGGACACGCGCACGGCCGTCTCGTCGGCCACCGCGATCGCGGCGAGTTGCTCCGGGGTGGGCTCGCCTTCGACCAGCACGATCCGGCCGGGGTTCTCGACCTGCGCCGAGCGGATGAGACCGGCGACGGCGGCACCGGCGAGATCGCCGCGAGTCACCACGACCAGCTTGTCCTCGGCCGTCGACTGCAGCTCCGCCAGTGCACTGTGGACAGCCGCCCGGGCGCTCTCCGCGTCGTTGCCGGTGCCGGCTTCGTACACGGTGTAGTCGGTGCTGCTCGCTTCGGGCAGTGTTGTGGAGACCCAGTCGAGGGCGTACAGCGAGTCGGTGCTGCTCGGTGTCGAGCGCGCGGCCGCGAGCTGCTCCTCGCTGATCCGGCGCAGCGTCAGGCCGCCGACGCGGGCGACCGGCGCGCCGCTGGTGTCCGCGAGCCGGAGCTCCACGGTCTGCTCGCCCGTCGGGTGGACCTGCACCCGCAGCGCCGAAGCACCGGCCGCGTGAAGCTCCACATCGGACCACGCGTACGGCAGCGTCGTGCCTTCACCGGCCGCGCTGCTGAGGCCCACGGCGTGCAGAGTCGCGTCGAACGCCGCGGGGTGCAGGCCGAACGCCTCCGCGCTCATGCGGTCCTGCTCGGGCAGCGCGACCTCGGCGAAGACGTCGTCACCACTGCGCCACGCGGCACGCAGGCCGCGGAAGACCGGGCCGTAGGCCATGCCGTGGTCGGCCAACAGGTCGTACATCCCGTCGAGGTCGATCACCTCGGCGCCGGCCGGCGGCCACGCGCTGAGGTCGAACGCGGCGCCTGCGGAACTCGGGGCGAGCGTGCCGTCGGCGTGGCGGGTCCACGCGCTCGCCGTGGACAGGTCGTCGGGTCGCGAGTGGACACTGATCGGCCGCGTACCGTCGGCGGCAGGAGCGCCCACGCGGATCTGGATCCGTGCGGCGCCCTTCTCCGGCAGGACGAGCGGCGCGTGCAGCGTGAGGTCCCGGACACGGCCGCAGCCGACCTCGTCGCCCGCGCGCACGGCGAGCTCCACGAAAGCCGTACCGGGCAACAGGATCGCGCCGCCGACGACGTGGTCGTTCAGCCACGGGTGCGTGGTGGCCGAGATCCGGCCGGACAGGACGAGACCTTCGGCGTCGGCGAGCAGCGTCGCCGCGCCCAGCAGCGGGTGGTCGACCGGGTCGAGGCCCATCGACGTCACGTCAGCGGAGTCGGACGAGACCTCCAGCCAGTAGCGCTGGTGCTGGAAGACGTAAGTGGGCAGGTCGGCGCGCGCGGCGCCGCGGGCGGCGAAGTGTGCCGCCCAGTCGGGCGAGATCCCGCGGACGTGCAGGGTCGCGAGCGCCGTGACCAGCGCGACGTCCTCGGCGACGTCCCGACGCTGCGCGGCCACCGCGACGGAACCGTCCGAAGAGGACTGCGGCACGACGGCCGTCAGCGGCGCGTCCGGGCCCAGCTCCAGGAACCGGTTCACGCCCTCGGCCGACAGCGCGCGCACGGCGTCGGCGAACAGCACCGGCCGGTGCACGTTGCGCACCCAGTACTCGGGATCCGTCAGCTCGGCGAACACCTCACCGCCAGTGACGCTGGAAATGACCGACAGCGTGGGCTCGGTGTAGGTGATGCTCCGGGCCACCGCGCGGAACTCGGCCAGCATCGGCTCCATCAGCCGCGAGTGGAACGCGTGCGACACCTTCAGCTTCGTCGTGCGACGCCCCGCAAACTTCTCCGCCACGGCGAGCACGGCGTCCTCCGCACCGGAGATGACCACGGACCGCGGCCCGTTCACCGCGGCGACGTCGACCGTCCCTTCGGGATCGTGCTCCGCGACCTCGTCGGCCGTGCCTTCGATCGCCACCATCGCGCCGCCGGCGGGCAGCGCCTGCATCAGCTTGCCTCGAGCAGCGACGAGCTTCGCCGCGTCGGCCAGCGAGAACACGCCGGCGCAGTGGGCGGCCGCCAGCTCGCCGATCGAGTGCCCGCACACCGCGTACGGCACCAGACCCCACGACTCGACCAGCCGGAACAACGCGACCTCGAACGCGAACAGCGCGGCCTGCGTGTACCCCGTCCGCGCCAACGCGTCCGCGTCACCGGCCACGACCTCGCGGATCAGCCGGTTCAGGCGCCGGTCCAGCTCCTCGCACGCGGCGGCGTAAGCCTCGGCGAACACGGGGAACTTCGCGGCAAGCTCAGCGCCCATGCCGACGCGCTGCGAACCCTGACCGGAGAACAGGAACCCGAGCGTCGCCTCACCCCGCGCCAGCCCGCTGACGCCACCGGGCTCGCCGTTCGCCAGCGCGGTCAACGCCGCCAGCAGCTCGCCGGGCGTGTGCCCGATCACCGCGGCGCGGTGGTCGAGGTGCGTCCGGCCGACGGCCAGCGTGCGCGCCACGTCGAGCGGCAACGCGGGGTTCTCCACCAGGTGCTCCGCCAGCCGCGCGGCCTGATCCCGCAGCGACTGCGGCGTGCGCCCCGACAGCACGAACGGCACCGCCGCGTCATCACGCGAAGGCCCGTCGGCGGCTTCGGGCTCCGGCGCCTCTTCGAGGATCACGTGTGCGTTGGTGCCACTCAGTCCGAAGCACGACACCGCACCCCGACGCGGCCGGTCCCCTCGCTCCCACGGCCGAGATTCGGTCAGCAGCTCGACGCGCCCGGCGCTCCAGTCGACGTGCCGGGTCGGTTTGTCGACGTGCAGCGTCTTCGGCAGCACGCCGTTGTTCAGCGCCAGCACCAGCTTCAGCACCCCGGCGACACCGGACGCGGCCTGCGTGTGCCCGACGTTCGACTTGATCGACCCCAGCCACAGCGGCTCGGAGCGGTCTTGGCCGTAGGTCGCCAGCAGCGCCTGCGCCTCGATGGGGTCACCGAGCTTGGTCGCCGTGCCGTGCGCCTCGACCACGTCGACCTCGTCGGGGCTCACCCGCGCGTTGGCCAGGGCCTGGCGGATCACGCGCTGCTGGGCCGGGCCGTTGGGCGCGGTCATGCCGTTGGAGGCGCCGTCCTGGTTGATCGCGGTGCCGCGCACGATCGCGAGCACGGGGTGGCCGTTGCGACGCGCGTCGGAGAGCTTCTCGACGAGCAGCATGCCGCAGCCCTCGGACCAGCCGGTGCCGTCGGCGGAGTCGGCGAACGTGCGGCAGCGCGCGCTGCGGGCGAGCGTGCCGTCGAGCGAGAACTCCACGAAGGTGCGCGGCGTCGACATCACCGAAACGCCGCCGGCCAGCGCGAGCGAGCACTCGCCGCTGCGCAGGGCCTGAACCGCGAGGTGCAGCGCGACGAGCGAGGACGAGCACGCGGTGTCGATCGTGACCGCGGGTCCTTCGAGCCCGAAGGTGTAGGCCAGGCGCCCGGAGATCACGCCCGACGAGCCGTAGCTGCCCTGGTAGTTGTGGTACATCGTGCCGGCGAACACGCCCGTGGGGCTGCCCTTCACCGAGTGCGGCGCGATGCCGGCGCGTTCGAAGGCCTCCCACGACGTCTCGAGCAGCAGCCGCTGTTGCGGGTCCATCAGCAGGGCCTCACGCGGGCTGATGCCGAAGAGGTCGGCGTCGAAGTCCAGCGCGTCGTGCAGGAATCCGCCTTCGCGCACGTAGCTGGAGCCCGGGCGTTCGCCGCTGGGGTCGTAGAGGCGCTCGAGGTCCCAGCCGCGGTCGGCCGGGAACTCGCCGATGGCGTCGACGCCGCCGGCCAGCAGCCGCCACAACTCCTCCGGGGTGTCGGCGCCGCCCGGGAGCCGGCAGGCCATGCCGATGATCGCGATCGGCTCGCGCGCGGCCTCGGTGAGCCGGCGGTTCTTCTCGCGCAGCCGCTCGGTTTCCTTCACCGAGGCTCGGAGCGCACCGACCAGTTTTTCTTCGGAGTTGCCCACGTGTCCTCGTTCCTTCCCGGTGACGCTGTGTTGTTTGGTACCGATCCGGCCACAGTCACAGCGGGAACAGTTGCCCGATGCGGCAACGCCCGGCCGAGTCCCCGCCTACTTTTGGCCGGATCGGTAAGGCCAGACAGGCCGACGATAGAAGCGCGAGCGCGGCCGGACCCACCCCTAAGAGCCCCTGCACCAGGCTCTCCGCCGGGCACCAAGGTCCGCTTTAGACGGTCTTTAGGGGTTGTCGGTCGCGGCGGCCGGATGACAGATTTTCCCCACGTTCACAGCAATTCTCTCGCTCGTTTTCGCCCGAGGTTCGCCCGCTGGACTGAGACTGGGGATCGGTTATGCACAGGAAGATTCGGAAGCTTCTGGTCGTGGGGGCCCACGGCGACGACGAGACGCTCGGCGCCGGCGGCACCATCGCCCGCCTCGCCGACGACGGCGTCGTCGTGTCGCTCTGCATCCTGACCAACGACGACGGTTCGCGGTCGGTGAGCGGCACCGGTGTCGTCGACCGCACCGCCGCGATCGAGCTGGCCGCGAAGACGCTCGGCATCGAGCGCGTGAGCATCCACGAGTTCGGCGACAACCGCCTCGACACCGAACGGCACCTGGACCTCAACCGCGTCGTCGAGCAGGAGGTCCGCGAGTTCGAGCCGGACACGGTGTTCGCCACCAGCATGTGCGACCTGTCCACCGACCACGCGCTGGTAAGCCGCGCGGCTCGCGTCGCGGGCCGGCCGGGCCGCGGGCCGGTCAAGGAGGTCCGCACGTTCGAGATCCGCTCCGCCACCGACGTCGGAGAAGCTTCGGGGCTGCCCAACGCGTTCCGCCCGAACTACTGGCAGCTGCTCGACGAGTCGCACCTCGACCGCAAGATCGACGCGCTGCGCGCCTACGGCAAGGAGCTCGAGCCGTGGCCCAGCCCCCGCAGCGAACGCGGCGTGCGCGCCCTGGCCGAATACCGCGGCTCGCAGGTCTCGGCGGGGCTCGCCGAGGCGTTCGAAATCGTGCGGATCGTGCATTGAGCGCGTTTTCCCCAGCCTTCTTTCCTGCCTTTACCCTGCCCTGCAAGAAACGGGTGACGAGAAATGACCACAACTGTCGCTGAATTCCGGACCACCTCCGAGCTCACCAAACTGACCTCGGTCGCCGTGATCGGCATGGGTTACGTCGGGCTGCCGACGGCGCTCGGCCTGCACGCCGGCGGCGTCGAGGTGATCGGCATCGACCTGTCGCAGAACCGCCTCGACGCCATCCGCTCGTGCGAGGTCGACCTCATCGAGTCCGACCACCGCCGGCTCGAGAAGGCCGTGCACCAGCAGGACTTCCAGCTCACCGCCGACTCCGCGCGCATGGCCGAGGCCGACGCGGTGCTGGTGTGCGTGCCGACCGGGCTCGACGAGTACCTGATGCCCGACCTGGGCCCGCTGGAGAGCGCGTGCGCCGCCCTGATCTCCCACGCGCGGCCCGGCCAGACGCTGATCCTCACCTCGACCAGCTACGTCGGCACGGCGGAGCGGCTGCTGGTGAAGCCGTTGACCGCCAAGGGCTTCACCGTCGGTCGTGACATCTTCGTCGCGTCCAGCCCCGAGCGCATCGACCCCGGCAACGTCACGCACACGCAGGCCGAGACGCCGCGCGTGCTGGGCGGGGTCACGCCGGTGTGCACCGCGATGGCGCAGCGCGTGATCAACGTGCTGACCCCGGCCGTGCACTGCGTCAGCTCGCCGGAGACGGCCGAGATGACCAAGCTGTTCGAGAACACCTTCCGCGCGGTGAACATCGCGCTGGCCAACGAGTTCGCGGAGATCAGCGACGGCTTCGCCATCGACCCCATCGAGGTCATCGACGCGGCCGCCAGCAAGCCCTACGGGTTCATGGCCTTCCACCCCGGCCCCGGCGTCGGCGGCCACTGCATCCCGTGCGACCCGCACTACCTGCTGTGGCAGCTGCGCGCGACGCAGAGCAACGCGCCGCTCGTCACGCAGGCCATGCACGCGATCGCCGAGCGCCCGAAGCAGGTCGTGGACCGCGTGCTCAACACGCTTTCCCGCGACGGCAAGGGCATGTCCGGCACCCGCGTGCTCGTCGTCGGCGTGACCTACAAGCCGGGTGTGCAGGACGTGCGCTCGTCGTCCGCGCTCGACATCCTGGACCTGCTGGCCGCGAAGGGCGCCAAGGTCGGCTACCACGACCCGCTCGTTCCGAACGTCCGCGTGACGGGTGGCTCGCTCGACAACGTCATCGACCCGAACGGCGGCGACTGGGACGTCGCCCTGATCCACACGATCCAGCCCGGGCACTCCTACGAGTGGCTCGCCCAGTGCGGCACGGTCATCGACGCCACCTACCGCTTCGACCGCACGCTGTTCGCGAACTGAGAGGACTCCTGACGTGCGTTACCTGATCACCGGCGGCGCCGGCTTCATCGGCTCCCACCTCACCGAGCACCTGCTGGCCCGCGGCGACGAGGTCGTCGCACTCGACAACCTCAGCACCGGCACCCTCGACAACCTCACCGCCGTGGCCGGGCACCCCGGCTTCCGCTTCGTCCGCGGTTCCGTGACCGACCCGTCGGCCGTCGAATCGTGCATGGCCGGCGTCGACGCGGTGTTCCACCTCGCCGCCGCGGTCGGCGTGTTCACCATCCTCGACAAGACGCTCGAGAGCCTGCGCACCAACCTGCACGGCACCGAGAACCTGCTCGACGCCGCGCTGCGCCACGACGTCCCGATCCTCGTGGCGTCCACGAGCGAGATCTACGGCAAGAACACCGCCGACGGACTGTCCGAAGAGGACGACCGCATCATCGGCTCGCCGCTGAAGAACCGCTGGTCCTACGCCGAAGCCAAGGCGCTTGACGAGACGTTCGCCTACCTGTACGCCAAGGAGCACGGCCTGCGCACGGTGATCGTGCGCCCGTTCAACACCGTCGGCCCGCGCCAGACCGGCCGCTACGGCATGGTCATCCCGCGCTTCGTCACGCAGGCCCTGGCGGGCGAACCCATCACCGTCTTCGGCGACGGCCAGCAGACCCGCTGCTTCTGCCACGTGCACGACGTCGTGCCCGCCCTGATCGACCTGCTCGCCGACGAGACCGCGTACGGCAAGGTGTTCAACCTCGGCAGCAACGAGCAGACCACCATCGCGCAGCTGGCCGAACGCGTGATCTCCGCGACGGGCTCGACGAGCACCATCGCGAAGGTCCCGTACGAGCAGGCCTACGGCGAGGGTTACGAGGACATGCAGCGCCGCATCCCCGACTGCACCCGCGCGTACAACCAGATCGGTTTCGTCCCCACCCGCACGCTGGACGACATCATCGCCGCGGTTGTCGCCGACCGCACTGCTTGACCCTCGTCGTCACGCCACTCACCAGCACCGAAGGCCACCAGGTTCCGCACCTGGTGGCCTTCGTCGTGTTCACGTGCGCGACGTCAGGCAAACGCGAGCGGGGCGCCGAGCGCCACCCGGCCCGAGGTGAGTACCCGGGCCAGCGCGCCGAGGCGGTTGTCGTGCACGGCGGCGATCGTCTTGAGCACCTGGGAGGATCGCGGCAGGTCGGGCTGAGCCTCGTTGACCATGACGCAGCGTTCGCTGGACCGAACGAACTCGATCAGCGTTCCTCCGCCGAGCACGGCGGTTTCGCCGAGCCACTCGTCCTCGACGAAGGGCGCGGTGCCGGGCGGGGTGCGCAGCAGGATGTTCGGCCTGAACCGGCGCTCGTCGACGGCCACACCGGGCAGGGCCCGCCGGGCCCAGTCGAGGGTCGCCGTCGTCAGCACGCTCAGCGGCAACTCGTCGAAGTGCGACACTTCTCCCTCGCGTGCCAGCACCACGTCGTCACGGCGCAGGTACGCCCGCAGAAACGCTTCGCTGTCGGTCACCGCCTGTCCGGCCGGATCGAGCAGGTGCGGTTCGCCGAGTCCCTCCGGACAACGGGAACCCAGCAGGAGCAGCCCCGGCATGCGGCGGAACCGGCGGGTGTTCTTGCCGGACCCCAACTTCCCGTCGGCGTCCCGCACGGCCCACCCGCGGTCACCCGCGAACCCTCGTGACTCGACCACGACGTCGTCCAGCCGCTCCCCGCCGGTGGACTTGATCGGATACCGCCACAGCCGCTCGACCACTCCCAGCACCGCCTCACCCTATCCGGCCGAGGCCCGCTCACCCCCACGTGAAGTTCAGGCCACCGCCGGCCCGAGCTTGAGGTACACGGCCGTGAGGTGGTCGGCCACCGCGTTCGCGGAGACTCCCAGCAGGTCCGCGATCGCGGGGACACTCGTGCCGTGCGCGGCGAGGTCCGCCACCCGCAGCTCGATCTCGGTCAGCACCACCGGATCCCTCACTGCCCGCTGTCGGCGCCGGCGAGCTCGCCGGCCAGTGCGGCGCGCCCGGCGACGCCCAGTTTGCGGTAGACCCGGGTCAGGTGCTGCTCCACCGTGCTCACGGTGATGTAGAGCGTCTCCGCGATCTGCCGGTTGGTGCGCCCGTGGGCCGCCAGCTCGGCGACGCGCAGCTCGGCTTCGCTGAGCGTCGTCTGCGCGGGCGTCACCTCCGTGCGCGGGGCGACGGGCCGGGGCGGCATGGGTCTCGACGTCGCCGCGCGCGTGGCCTGGCGCGGCACGTGCACCGGCTTGACCAGGCCCGCGGAGCGTTCCGCGCGCTGGCCGAGCTGGTTGAGCGCCCGCGTCGTGCGGGCCAGCTCCAGCCGGTCGCCCGAGGCCTTGAACGCTTCGGCGGCCCGGTTGAGCAGACCCGCCCGGCCGGCGGAATCACCGGCGAAAGCCAGGACCCGCAAGGCCGAACCGCGCGAGTACGCGTCGGTCGGCGCCGCGCTCGCGAGCTGCTGCTTGGCCAGCTCGACGGCGAGCGTCGGGTTGCCCAGCTTCAGGTTGGCCTCGGCGAGGTCGGTGCGCCACGGCACGACTGTCGGCAGGTCGAGCTCCTGCTCACGCAGGATCCGTTGGCACTGCTGGAAATCACTGACCGCGGCCAGACCACGGTTGGTGGCCAGGTGGAACTGGCCACGGGCCCGCAGGTAGCGCACGCCACCGAGCGTGGCGAACACCGCCTCCGGCAACGGCTGCCGAAGCACGGCCGCGGCGGCCTTGAACGCTCCGGCCGCGGTGTGCGCCGAGAGCAGCGTGGCGAGCGGGTAGCTGATCGCGACGCCCCAGTTGGGCGCGTCGAGCAGGGCCAGCGCCCGGTTCGCCCGGTCCGTCGCCGCGGCGACGTCACCCCGGCGGAGCACCAGGCTCGCGCCGAGCGCGTCGAGCATCGCCTTCCACGTCACCGCGCCGCGGTATTCGGCCTCTTCGCTCAGGGACGTGCACCAGCCTTCGGCGCGGTCGGCTTTGTCGGCGTAGGCGAGCGCGACGATCGCGGTGCCCAGCGCTTCGAGCGAAGTGTCCGAAAGCCGGCAGTTCTGCAGGATCTGCTCCGCGCACGCCGACGTCGATTCGGTCGCGCCCGTGTGCCACACGGAGGCGAGCGTGTTCGCGGTGTGCAGCCACGGATCGTCGGCGCTCGGGGCCGCCGGGGCGACGCCGTAGTGCCAGTGCCCGGCCAACGTCAGCTCGGCGGCCGTGCGCGGGTCGAGCGGTTCGACGTCGGCGTCCAGAGCCGCGAAGGCGCCCTCGAAGGTGTCCCGCTCACCGAACCACAGCGACTGCCGCGCGAGCGCGATCCGGTCGGACAGGTCGAGCGCGTCGCCCGCCGCGCGCAGTGAAGCCAGATGCGGCGCCGCCGCGGCCGGGTTGACGCGCCAGGTGATCTTCGCGAGCAGCTGGGAAATCGTCTGCTGCTCCCACGCGGCGGTGGTCACGGACGCCGCGAGCTTGAGGCAGCGGGTGGCGAACTCGACGTCGTCGCCGAGCATCACCTGCTCCGCCGCTTCCACCAGCACCGGCAGCGCCCACTCGGGTTTCGCCTCGTCGGCGGCCACGAGGTGGCGGGCGACGTCGGCGGCCGGCAAGCCCCGGGCGTGCTTCACCTCGGCGGCGCGGGCGTGCAGACGCACCTTCTCCGAGCCGCGCAGCCCGCCGACCACGGCGGCCGCGGCCGGCTGCTGCCGGAACCGCACGCCGGCGACCAGGCCCGATTCGGCCAGCAGCCCGGCCGACGTCTCCGCGTCGAGCGGGTCCACGCCGGCGACGGTGGCCACGGCTTCGGTGGTGACGTCGGTGTCCAGCACCGCGATCGCGGTCGCGACCTCACGCATCGGTGAGCCGTAGCGGTGCAGCAGCCGTTGCACGGCCTCGGAGTAGGCCGAGCCGGAGTCGGTGCTGCTGCGGAACGCGTCCACGAGCGCGGTGACCAGCAACGGGTTGCCGGCGCTGAGCTCGTGGATCTGCTCGGGCAGCCCGTCATGCGCACGGGGTCCGTCTTCCGCCACGAGTTCGGCGATCGCCGCGATCGACAGCGGCGTCAGCTGCACGTGGCGATGCGGCTGCGACGCGAACTCGAGGCCGCCGTCGGCGTACCACGTGTCCGGCTGCGTCAGCACCAGCAGCAGTGCGGCCGAACGGGTGCGCCGCTGCAACCTCAGCAGCAGCCGTGCCGACGTCTCGTCCACGTGGTGGAGGTCGTCGACGGCCACCAGCACCGGCCGTTCGCGGGCCACGCTGTGCAGCGCGCCGCACAGCTCGGTGATCTTGTCTTGTTGTTGTGCCACGGCTTTCGGCAGCGCGGGACCGGCCAGTAGCTGGTCGATCACGCCGCCGTCCACCTCACGCTCGTCGGCCGCGCCGGTCGCGGTGAGCGTGAGGATGCCCAGCTCCTTCGCCCGTGCCACCACCTGGTTCAGCACCTGTGTCTTGCCGCTGGCCGGACCGCCGCCCACCAGCACGGTCTCCCCCGCACCGGCGTCGCATTCGATCAGCAGGCCTTCCAGAAACCCCACTGCCTCCTGCGGATCGGTTCGGCGGTTCTGCCCCCAGTTCACGCCCATCGCAAGCTCCTCGACCCACTGGTCATCTTCCTGCGACTCCGAGACTCGCAGTGACCCCCTAAGGGCAACCAACCCCGATCTAAAGTCACCCGAAGGGGTGATCACGTCACGTTCTGTCGCTGCGGATTTCCTTGCGCCCCAACCACTTCCCGGGGCGGTAGGGGTTGCCCACGCGCGCGCCGGCCCGAACACTTCCTGAACTGTGACTGCCGTGAACGAAAAAACCAGTCGTTGGGTCCGGCGCTTCCACCCGGTCGAGGACGCTCGCGTGCGGCTGGTGTGCCTGCCGCACGCCGGCGGCTCGGCGACCGCCTACTTCCCGTTCTCCCGCGCGGCCATCGCCGCCGGGCTGCCCGCCGACGTCGTCGCCGTGCAGTACCCGGGCCGCCAGGACCGCCGTGGCGAACGCTGTTTCGACGACCTGGCCGCCATGGCCGACGCGCTCGCCGACGACCTCGGCCCGTGGTTCGACCGGCCCGTGGCGCTGTTCGGCCACAGCATGGGCGCGACGCTGGGCTACGAGGTCGCCCGCCGGCTCGAGGCCCGCGGCGCGGAGCTGATCGGCCTGTTCGCCTCGGCCTGCCGCGCCCCTTCGGCCCAGCGCATCGAGTACGTGCACCAGCGCGACGACGACGGCCTCATCGCCGCGTTGAAGGAGCTCAGCGGCACCGACACCGCCGTGCTGGGCGACGACGAGCTGCTCCGCATGGTGCTGCCCGCGGTCCGAGGCGACTACACGGCCGTGGAGACCTACCGCCACGACGCCGGTGCCGAGTTGCGGTGCCCCATCCACGTCCTCGTCGGCGACACCGACCCCGTGACCGACCTCGACGAGGCCGGCGCCTGGCGCGCCCACACCACCGCGAGCTGCGACGTCGTCGTGTTCCCGGGCGGGCACTTCTACCTCAATAGCCAGCTCGACGACGTCGTGGGCTCGGTCGCCACGACCCTGGCTCGGTGGCAGCGCGCAACCCCCGATCGGGCACCGCGGTAGGGGTGGGTAAACCCCACCTGGCGTTCAGGTGCCGACCCCATGGTCCGGCGGGCCCGGTTCCGCGAAACTAGGTACATCAAGGAAACACCCGGAACCACTTCCCTCGGAGGTAGTCATGATGGCCATCCAGACCGCTCCCGGCGTCACCCAGCGGATGCTCCCCAACGGCCACCTCGAGCTCACCTGCCGCGCCACCCGCCGCCAGATCGAGTGCGAGCCCGTCGCCGCGGCGATGTGGATCGCGCTGAAGCAGCAGAACGGTGACGTCGACCGGGCCGCGGCCGTCCTGTCCGCCCTGTGGGGCACCGACGAGGAGGACACGCGCTACGACATCATCGCGCTGGCCGGCTCGCTGTGCTCCCTCGGCCTGCTCACCGAGGCCTGAGCACCAGGGCGGCCGCGGCTGCCGTCGCACTTCTCCAAGCCGCACCCTCCGGACGCGTCAGAACGCCCTGGGACACCACGGTCCCAGGCCCGCGATCCGCGTCCTTCCCCGAGCGTCGAGCGCTTGCCGCTCCGCTCCCCGGACACACGAAACGGGCCGCCACAGCATCCACTGTGGACGGCCCGCTTCTCTCGGCTGATTACCGCGCGCCGAGCTCCTCGTCCAGCATCGCGAACAGCTCGTCGGCGCTGGCGTCTTCGACCTCGTCGTCCTCGGGGAACTCCCCCACGACGGTCTTCAGCCGCTCCAGGACCTTGCCCCGCACGTCGGCGTCGGCGCTCCGCAGCGCCGCCACCAGCTCCTCCACCCGCACCTCGACATCGGACGGGCCGTCCTCCACTGACTCCGCGAGGAACTCGGCCAGTACCTCCACCGAGGGGTAGTCGAAGATCAGCGTGGCCGGCAGCCGCAGCCCGGTCACCACGTCGAGGCGATTGCGCAGCTCGATCGCCGTCAACGAGTCGAAGCCGAGCTCGATGAAGCCCTTGCGCGGGTCGACGGCACCGGCGTTGTCATGTCCGAGCACCACCGCGGCGGTCCCGCAAACCAGCTCCACGACGGCCCGCGGACGTTCTCCGGCGGGCAGCGAGGAAACGCGGCCCCACGAGTCGTCGACCACCTCGACCCGACGCCGCGTCGACCGTTTGACCAGCCCCCGCAGCATCGCCGGCACGCTGTGCGCGTCGGCTCGCAGCCCGGACATGTCCAGCCGCACCGGCACCAACGCGGGTTCCGTCGTGCCGAAAACGGCGTCGAACAGCTCCAGGCCGTCCGCAAAGGACAGACCGAAGACGCCGGAGCGGGCCATGCGGATGAGGTCGGTGTCGCCGAGCTCGCCGGACATGCCGCCCTCGGACCACAGCCCCCAGGCCAGGGAAACGCCCGGCAGCCCGGCCGCGACGCGGTGTTGCGCCAGCGCGTCCAGGAACACGTTGGCCGCCGAGTAGTTCGCCTGACCGGCCGCGCCCAGCGTGCCGCCGGCCGACGAGTACAGCACGAAGGCCGCCAGGTCCATCGACGCCGTCAGCTCCGACAGGTGCCACGCGGCGTCGACCTTCGGCCGCAGCACCGCGTCCATCCGCTCCGGAGTCAGTGACAGCAGCACGCCGTCGTCGACCACACCGGCCGTGTGGATCACCGCGGACAGGGAAACGCCGTCCAGCAGCGAAACCACCGCGGCACGCGAAGCCAGATCGCACGCGACCAGCGAGACGGAAGCTCCCAGCTCCTGCAGGGAAGCCACGAACTCCAGCGCACCAGGCGCATCGAGTCCCCGTCGGCTGGTCAGGAGCAGGTCCCGCACACCGTACGACGTCACCAGGTGCCGCGCGATCAGCTTGCCCAGCACGCCCGTCGCCCCGGTGACCAGCACGGTTCCGTCGAGGTGCACCGGCTTTTCGTCCGGCACGAACTTGGCCAGCCGGTGCACCAGCACCTGGCCGTCGCGCACGGCCACACCGGGCTCGTCGGCGTACATCGCCCCGAGGGCCTCGGCGACCGGCACCGGTCCGTCGTCCAGGTCCAGGACCATGAACCGGTCCGGGTACTCCAGCTGCGCGGTCCGCACGACACCCCAGAGCGCCGCGTGCGTCAGGTCGGCCACGGCCTCGTCCGGGCGGGTGCCGATCGCGCGGCGCGCCACGACGACCAGCCGCGACGCACCCAGCATTTCTTCTCCGACCCACGCCTGCGCCAGCGCCAGCAGCCGGTGCACGGCTTCGCGTGCTCCTGCCGGTGTGGCCTCCCCGGGCTCGGCAAACGGCACGAACACCACGTCCGCGACCGCGTCGCCACCACGGATCCCGGCAACCAGCGATTCGAGGTCCGCGAATGACTGTCCACCGAGACCGAAGACGTCCTCACCGAGCACCGCCGACGTCACGGCGGCGGCCGGCTCACCGGACCACGCCGGCCATTCGACGCGGAACAGCGAGTCGTCCACCGCCGAACGCCCGGCCGGCGCGAACGCGTCGTCGGCGATCGGCCGCAGCGCCAGCGCTTCGACGCTCAGCACCGGCGAACCGCTCGGGTCAGTCGCCGTCAGCGACACCGTGTTCTCGACGTCCGAGGAGATCAGCACCCGCAGGCTCGACGCGCCACCGGCGTGCAGCGACACCCCGGACCACGCGAACGGCAGCACCGGCTTGTCCTCCGTCGGCCCGGCGAGGCCGATCGTGTGCAACGCGGCGTCCAGCAACGCGGGGTGCAAGCCGAAGGCCTCGGCGTCCGCTTGCTCCGGCACGGCCACCTCGGCCGCGAGCCGGTCACCCACCTGCCAGACGCGGTGCAGTCCGGCGAACACCGGCCCGTAGTCGAAGCCCTGGGCCGCGAGTTCGTCGTAGCGGCCGGTCACGTCGATCTCGACCGCCCCCGCCGGCGGCCACTCGGCGGCTTCCGGAATCGCGTCCACAGTGGACGAAAGACGGCCGCTACCGTGCTGAACCCACTCGTCAGTGCCGTCGGCCTGCGAGTAGATCCCCAGCGACCGCGTGCCGTCTTCGTCTTCCGCGCCGACCGTGACCTGCAGCCGCACGCCGCCCTGCTCGGGCAGGATCAGCGGCGCGGCCAGCGTCAGCTCGTCGAGCCGGGCGCACCCGACCTCGTCGCCGGCCCGCACGGCCAGCTCCACGAACGCCGTGCCCGGGAACAACGCCGCTCCCTGCACCACGTGGTCGCCCAGCCACGGCTGCGCGCTCAGCGAAAGCTTGCCCGTGAGGACCGCGCCACCCGAGTCCGCCGCGACCACGACGGCACCCAGCAACGGGTGCCCCGCCTCGCGCTGGCCGACCTCGGCCACGCCACGCACGCGGGCGCCGGTCGGGTTGTCGAGCCAATAACGCTTGCGCTGGAACGCATACGTCGGCAGCTCCACGCGGTGCGCCCCGGCGTAGAACGCCTCGAAGTCGACGGGCACGCCGGCCGTGAACAGCGTCGCGACCGCCGTGGCCGCGCTTTCGGCCTCCGGCCGGTCCTTGCGCAGCACCGGCACAAACGTCGCCCGCTCGTCGCCGGCCAGGCAGCTCTGCCCCATCGCCGTGAGGACCGCGCTCGGCCCGACCTCGACGAACGTGCTCACGCCGTCGTCCAGCACCGCGCGCAGGGCGTCGGCGAACCGCACCGCCTCACGCACCTGCCGCACCCAGTAGTCCGGAGTGGACAGATCGCCACCGGCCGTGGACACGACCGGAATCGCCGGCGCCGAGTAGCTCACCTCCGCCGCCACCGCGGCGAACTCGGCCAGCATCGGCTCCATCAACGGCGAGTGGAACGCGTGCGACACCCGCAACCGCGACGTCCGCGCGAACTTCTCCGCGACCGAGAGCACCGCGTCCTCGACCCCGGACAGCACGACCGAATCGGGCCCGTTGACCGCGGCGATCCCGACGCCGTCGGTGAGCAGCGGCCGGACCTCGTCCTCCGTCGCCCGCACCGCGACCATCGCGCCGCCGCGGGGGAGCGCCTGCATCAACCGCGCCCGCGCGGCCACCAGCCGGCACGCGTCGGCCAGCGAGAACACCCCGGCGCAGTGCGCGGCCGCGAGCTCGCCGATCGAATGCCCGACCAGCCGGTCCGCCCGCACCCCCCACGCTTCCAGGAGCCGGAACACCGCGACCTCGACCGCGAACAGCGCCGGCTGTGTGTAGCCGGTCTCGTCGAGCTTCGCCGCGTCCGCCAGCAGTTCGCGCAGCGGCGTGTCCAGGTGCGGGTCCAGCTCTGCGGCAACCTCGTCCAGCGCGGCGGCGAAGACGGGATACGCCGACGCCAGCTCCAGCCCCATCCCGGCCCGCTGCGCGCCCTGGCCAGTGAACAGGAACGCCGTCTTCCCCGGCGCCGCGACACCTTCGACGACTCCGGCCGGCGCGCGCCCGGCGGCGTACTCCGTCAACGCCCGCACCGCACCGACGCGATCGGCCGCCACGACACCGGCCCGGTACTCGGCCAACGTCCGCGTGGTCACCAGCGACAGCCCGACGTCCGCCGCCGAGCCCGAAACCTCCGCCAGCCGGCCCGCCTGCGCCCGCAGCGCGTCGGGCCCGGTGGCCGAGAACAGCCACGTCACGGGCCCGCCCTCGGCCGAAGGCTCCGGAGCCGGGTCGCCCTGCTCCACGATCACGTGCGCGTTCGTGCCGCTGATGCCGAACGACGACACCGCGGCCCGCCGCGCCCGCCCCGTCTCCGGCCACGCCCGCTCGTCCGCGAGCAACGCGACCGTGCCGTCGGACCAGTCGACGTGCGGCGACGGCTCCTCGGCGTGCAAGGTGCGCGGCAGGACACCACGCTGCAGCGCCTCCACAACCTTGATCACGCCACCGACGCCGGCCGCGGCCTGCGTGTGCCCGACGTTCGACTTGAACGAGCCGACGTACAGCGGCCGGTCCGGCGTCGTCACCTTGCCGTAGGTCGCGATCAGCGCCTGCGCCTCGATCGGGTCACCCAGCTTCGTGCCGGTGCCGTGCGCCTCGACGAAGTCCACATCGGACAGATCGAGGCCACCGTCGGCCAGCGCCGCGCGGATCACGCGCTGCTGCGCCGGGCCGTTGGGCACGGTGATGCCGCTCGACGCGCCGTCGGAGTTCACCGCGCTGCCGCGCAGCACGGCGAGCACGTGGTGACCGTTACGGCGGGCGTCCGAAAGCCGCTCCAGCAGCAGCATCCCGGCGCCCTCGGAGCAGCCGACGCCGTCGGCGCCGCTGCCGAACGCCTTGCAGCGCCCGTCGGAGGACAGCCCGTGCTGCTCGCTGAAGTACACGAACATGTCCGGCGTCACCATCACCGTCACGCCACCGGCCAGCGCCAGCGAACACTCGCCGCGCCGCAGTGCCTGCGCCGCGAGGTGCATGGCGACCAGCGAAGACGAGCACGCCGTGTCCACCGACACCGACGGTCCTTCGAGCCCGAGCGTGTACGAGACACGCCCGGAGATGAGGCTGCCGTCGCTGCTGCCCGCGCCGTAGTCGTGGTACATCACGCCGGTGAACACACCGGTGCTGGTGCCGCGCAGCGTCGCCGGCACGATCCCGGCGCGCTCCACGGCTTCCCACGCCGTCTCCAGCAGCACGCGCTGCTGCGGGTCGAGCGTGAGCGCCTCACGCGGCGAGATCCCGAAGAACTCGGGCTCGAAGTCAGCGGCTTCGTGCAGGAAACCGCCTTCGTTCGAGTACGTCGTGCCGGGCCGGGAACCACTGGGGTCGTGGATCGACGCGGTGTCCCAGCCGCGATCGGCCGGGAACTCGCCGATCGCGTCGACACCGCCGGCGACCAGCTGCCACAGCTCGTCCGGAGTCGTGACACCACCGGGGTAGCGGCAGCCCATGCCGATGATCGCGATCGGCTCGTGCAGCTGGGCGGAGAGCTTCTTGTTTTCCGCCTTGAGCCGTTCGTTGTCCGTCATGGACTGCCGCAGCGCGGCGACGATCTGCTCGGTCGACGGGGACTGGGTCACCGGGACTCACCTCGTTCGTCGGTCTGGTCGCCACCCATCGCGGAGCGGACCAGGTCGGCCAGGTCCATCGCCGCGACTGCGGACGCGGCTTCGTCGTTCTCCTCGATCGCACTGTCCTGTTCGGACTCCGGCAGCAGCTCCGCCAGCAGGTGACGGGTCAGCGGGAGCGGGCTCGGGTAGTCGAAGATCAGCGTCGCCGGCAGCCGCAGCCCCGTCGCCGCCCCGAGCCGGTTGCGCAGTTCCAGCGCCGCCAGCGAGTCGATGCCGAGGTCTGTGAAGCCCTTCTCGACCCCCACTGCGGACGCGTCGTCGTATCCCAGGACCGCTGCCGCGTGCTCACAGACCAGCTGCAGCGCCGCCGCTTCCCGCTCGCTCGCCGGCAGCGCGGCGACCCGATCGACGAAACCGGCTTCCGGCGCGGTGGTCACCGCGGCCGTCGCCGCTCGCCGGGACGGCGCCGCCACCAGGCCACGCAGGAGCGGGGCCACTCGGTCGGCTTCCTTCAGGTCGGCCAGCTCCACCGGCACGAGTGCCGGCTGCCGGGCCGCGAGCGCGGCGTCGAACAACGCGAGCCCGTCTTCCGCGGTCAGCTCCGCGACGCCGTACCGGGCGATGTGCGCCAGGTCGACCTCGCCGTCGGTGCCTTCCCACGGACCCCAGGCCAGGGAGGTCGCCGGCAGGCCCTGCGCCGCCCGGTGCTCGGCCAGCGCGTCGAGGAACACGTTGCCCGCCGCGTAGTTGGCCTGCCCCGCGGCCAGCAACAGGCCGCCTGCCGACGAGTAGAGGACGAACGCCGCCAGGTCACGTGACGCCGTGAGCTCGTGCAGGTGCCAGGCCGCGTCGACCTTCGGCCGCAGCACGGTCTCGACCTGCTCCGGGGTGAGGGCACCGAGCACCGCGCTGTCCATCTGCCCCGCCGCGTGGACCACGGCGGTGAGCTTCGGCAGCGTCTCCAGCAGCCCCGCCAGCTCGGCGCGGTCGGTGACGTCGCACGCGGCCACCGTGACGTTCGCGCCTTGCCCGGCGAGTTCCTCGACCAGCTCCCGAGCGCCCGGGGCGTCGAGGCCCCGCCGGCTCGTGAGGACGAGGTCCCGGGCGCCGCGAGCGACCAGGTGCCGGGCCAGCAGCCCGCCGAGCAGACCGGCGCCACCGGTGATGAGCACCGTGCCGTCCGGGTTCCACTCGAGCGATTCGCCGATCTCGGTCACGCGCACCAACCGCGGCACGCGCACCTCACCGGCACGGACGACCGCCTCGGGCTCACCCGAAGCCGCCACCGCGGGCAGCGCCTGCGCGGACTCCGCCTTGCCGTCCACGTCGACCAACTGGATCCGGTCCGGGTTCTCCGCCTGCGCGGCTCGCACCAGACCCCAGACCGGCGCCTGCGCGAGGTCCGGCGTGTCCGCCTCGACCGCGCCGCGGGTGACGACCAGGAGCTTGCCGTCGTCGAACCGGCCGAGCCAGTTTTGCAACAGCGCCAACGTTTTCTGCACGGTCGCGTGGACGCGGGCCGGCACGTCGCCGTCCTCGGTCGCAACCGGCAGCACCAGCACGTCGGCCGCCACCGGCTCGGCGTGGACCGGCAGGCCGAGGCCGAGTTCGTCAGAAGCGCTGTCGTCGGCGCCGAGCACGGCCCAGCCGTCGATCGACGGCGCCAGCCGCACGCCCGACGCGGGCACCCAGTCGATGCGGTAGAGCGAGTCCGGCACCTTCGCGCCGAGCTGGCTCTCCGACACCGGCCGAGTGACCAGCGACTCGATCCACGCGACGGGCGCACCGGCCGCGTCGGCGAGCGCCAGCTCGGAACCGCTCTCCGTCTTGCGCACCCGCACCCGCAGCGCCGTCGCACCGGCCGCGAACAGCGAGACGGTGTTCCACGCGAACGGGATGCTCGTCTCGGTCAGCGCCTTCGGCCCGCCCGGCACGAGGAAGTCCGTCGCGCCCAGCGCGGAGTCGAGCAGCCCCGGGTGGAGGCCGAACTCGCCGGCCGCCGTGCCCTCGGGCAGCGCGACCTCGGCGAACACCTCACCTTCGTGCAGCCAGACCGCGCGCAGGTTCCGGAACGTCGGACCGTAGCCGAAGCCCAGGCCCGCGAGGTCGTCGTACAGCCCGGTCAGGTCCACAGCTTCCGCGCCTGCCGGCGGCCAGGCCGCCAGGTCGAACTCCGCGGCCGGTGTTCCGGTGGTGAGCGTGCCCGCCGCGTGCTGCGTCCAGGCGCCGCGTTCGGCGGCCCGCGAGTGCACCGAGAACTGCCGGCGGCCGGTCGCGTCCGGAGCCCCGACGACCACGCGCAGGTCCACGCCGTCCTCGGGCAGGAGCAGTGGTGCCTGCTGGGTCAGCTCCTCCAGCACCGCGGCCCCGACCTGGTCCCCGGCGTGCGCGGCCAGCTCGACGTACGCCGTGCCGGGCAGCATCGTGCGGCCCATCACCACGTGGTCGGCCAGCCACGGCTGCGTCGCCGTGGACAGGCGGCCGGTGAGCACCGCGCCACCGTCGGGCAGCTCCACCAGCGCGCCCAGCAGCGGGTGCGCGGCGGACTTGGCGCCCAGCGAACCCACGTCGCCGGTGCCCTTGGTCGCGTCGAGCCAGTAGGACTTGTTCTGGAACGCGTACGTCGGCAGGTCCACAGTGGACGCACCGCGGCCGGCGAACAGCGCCCGCCAGTCCAGAGTCGCTCCGCGCGAGTACAGCGTGCCGAGCGCGGTGAACAGCGTGGTCACCTCGTCGCGGCCGCGCCGCATCGCCGGCACCTGCACCACGCGGTCCGGCCGCTCGGCCGCCGCGGTGTCGCTCTCGCGGGCCATGCCCGTGAGCACCGCGTCCGGGCCCAGCTCCACGAACCTCGTGACGCCGGCGCCCAGCAACGTCGTGACCCCGTCGGCGAACCGCACGGCTTCCCGGACGTGCCCCACCCAGTAGGCGGGCGAGCACAGCTCGGCGGCCGTGGCGATCTGCCCGGTCACGTTGGACACCACCGGGATCGCCGGCGCGGAGTAGGTGAGGCTTTCGGCCACCTTCGTGAACTCCGCCAGCATCGGCTCCATCAGCGCCGAGTGGAACGCGTGCGACACGACCAGCTGCTTCGTGCGGCGGCCGGCGTCTGCGAACACGGTCATGGCCGCCCGCACCGACGCTTCCGGCCCGGAGATCACGACCGAGCGCGGGCCGTTGACCGCGGCGACGTCGACGTCGGACGGCAGTGCGGCTCGCACCTCGTCTTCCGTGGCGGCGATCGCGGCCATCGCACCTCCGCTCGGCAGCGCCTGCATGAGCCGGCCGCGAGCGGCGACCAGCGTGCAGGCGTCGGCCAGCGACAGCACCCCGGCCACGTGGGCCGCGGCGAGCTCGCCGATCGAGTGCCCGGCCACGTAGTCGGGCGCGGCGCCCCACGACTCGACCAGGCGGTAGAGCGCGACCTCGATCGCGAACAGCGCGCACTGCGTGTAGGCGGTCTGGTTGAGCAGCTTCCCGTCGTCGGAGCCCTTCTCGGCCCAGATCACCTGCTTGAGCGGTACGTCCGTCTCGGAGAGACTGCGAATGTCGCCGTCGAAGAGACCACAGATCTCGTCGAACGCGCCGGCGAACACTCCGAAGGCCTCATAGAGCCCGCGGCCCATGCCTGGCTGCTGCGCGCCCTGGCCGGTGAACAGGAACGCGGTCAGGTCGGCCGCGCTGATCGTGCCGGTCACGGTGCCCGCCGGGGTCCCGCCGGTGGCGAGTCCGTCGAGTGCCTTCAGCGCTGCCTCGCGGTCGGCGGCCAGCACCACCGCGCGGTGGTCGAGCGCCGCGCGGCCGGTGGCGAGCGAGTACGCGACGTCGGTCAGGTTCAGCTCCGGGTCGGCCCGCAGGTGCTCGGCGAGCCGAGCGGCCTGGTCGGCCAGCGCCTGGCCCACCGAACCCGCGAGCGGCAGCGGCACCACCGGCAGCGCCGGAGCACTGGCCCGCGGCGCCTCCACAGTGGACGGCGGCGCCTCCTCGATGATGATGTGCGCGTTGGTTCCGCTGATGCCGAAGGACGAGACACCGGCACGCCGCGGTCGCCCGTTCGGCAGCCACGGCCGGGCCTCGGTCAGCAGCTCGATGTCCCCCGTCGTCCAGTCGACGACCGGCGACGGCGCGTCGACGTGCAGCGTCCGCGGCAGCAGGTTGTGCCGCAGTGCCTGCACGACCTTCATCACGCCCGCCGCACCACCGGAGGCCTGCGCGTGGCCGATGTTCGACTTCACCGAACCCAGGTACAGCGGGTGTCCCTCGGGCCGGTCCTGGCCGTAGGTGGCCAGCAGGGCCTGTGCCTCGATAGGGTCACCCAGCTTCGTGCCCGAACCGTGCGCCTCGACGGCGTCCACTTCGGACGGACGCAGCCCACCGGCGGCGAGCGCCGCGTGGATCACGCGTTCCTGCGAAGGGCCGTTCGGGGCGGTGAGCCCGTTGGACGCGCCGTCCTGGTTCACCGCGCTCGAACGGACCACGGCGAGCACCTCGTGGCCGTTGCGCTGCGCGTCGGAGAGCCGTTCGAGCAGGAGCAGGCCCGCGCCCTCGGCCCAGCCGACGCCGTCGGACGCGGCGGAGAAGGACTTCGAGCGACCGTTGGGCGAGAGCACGCCCTGGCGGCTGGAGTCGACGAACAGGTCCGACTGCGAGAGCACCGTCACGCCGCCGGCCAGCGCCAGCCCGCACTCGCCCGCCCGCAGCGCCTGCACCGCGAGGTGCAGCGTGACCAGCGAAGACGAGCACGCCGTGTCCACCGTCATGCACGGGCCCTCGAGCCCCAGCAGGTAGGAGATGCGGCCGGAGACGACCGCGCCCGAGCTGCCGTTGGGGATGTAGGCGGCGACGTCGGCGGGCGCGCCGGGGGCGCGGCTGCCGTAGTCGTCGTACATGGCGCCGGTGAAGACGCCGGTCAGGCTGCCACGCAGCGCCGTCGGGTCGATGCCGGCGCGTTCGATGGCCTCCCACGCCGCCTCCAGCAGCAGGCGCTGCTGCGGGTCCATCGCCATGGCCTCACGCGGGCCGATGCCGAAGAACGCCGGGTCGAACTCGGCGGCGTCGTGCAGGAACCCGCCCTGGTTGGCGTAGGTCTTGCCGCGCTTGCCGCGTTCGGGGTCGTAGATGCCTTCGGTGTCCCAGCCCCGGTTGGTCGGGAAGCCGCTGACCGCGTCGACCTCGTCGACGAGCAGCCGCCACAGGTCCTCGGGCGACCGCACACCACCGGGGTAGCGGCAGGCCATGCCGACGATGGCGATGGGTTCCTGCATGGAAACACCGGCGGCGTTGGTGCGCGTGGTCGGCTTCTTGGTGACCGCGCCGAGCAGCTTGCCCTTCACGAAGTCGGCGACGGCCTTGGCGGTCGGGTGGTCGAAAATGAGCGTCGCCGGGAGCGACAGGCCCGTGGCGGTGCCGAGCAGGTTGCGCAGCTCCACCGCCGCCAGGGAGTCGAACCCGAGCTCCTTGAACGCGCGGGTTCCGTCCACTTCGGACTTGTCCGCGTAGCCGAGGACGGTGGCGACCTGCGTGCGGACGAGGTCCAGCAGCACGCGGTCGCGTTCGCTCTCCACCAGGGCGGCCAGTTCGTTCGCCAGGGCGTTGTCCCCGCTCGTGGCCTTGGTTTTGGCCACACGGCGGGCCTTCGGCGGGACGAAGCCGCGCAGCAGAGCCGGCAGCTCGTCCGTGCGCGCCTTGAGCGCCGAAATGTCAACGCGCAGCGGCGCGACCACGGCGTCTTCCGTGGCCACCGCGGCGTCGAACAGTGCCAGCCCCTGCTCCGCGGTGACCGCGGGCAGGCCGAGCCGGGCCATGCGGGCGAGGTCGGCTTCGGCGAGGTCGCCGCCGAGGCCGGTGTTCTCGGCCCATAGACCCCACGCCAGCGCGGTCGCGGGCAGGCCCGCCGCGTGGCGGTACTGCGCGAGACCGTCGAGGAACGCGTTGGCCGCGGCGTAGTTCGCCTGGCCCGCGGGCAGCACCTGGCCACCGGCGGAGGAGAACAGCACGAACGCGGACAGCTCACGCGAAGCGGTCAGCTCGTGCAGGTGCCAGGCGGCGTCGACCTTGGGCTTGAGCACGGAGTGCAGCTGGTCCGCGGTGAGCGAGTCGAGGACCCCGCTGTCGGCCGTGCCCGCCGCGTGGACCACGGCGGACAGCCGCGGCAACGCGTCGAGCAGCTCCGCGACAGCCGCGCGGTCGGCGACGTCGCACGCCGCGACCGTGACCGTGGCGCCGAGGTCCGTGAGGTCGTCGGCCAGCTGCGCGGCACCCGGGGCGTCGAGGCCGCGGCGGCTGGTGAGCACCAAATCGCGCACGCCGTGCTCGGCGACGAGGTAGCGCGCCAGCAGGCTGCCGAGCCCGCCGGTGCCGCCGGTCACCAGCACCGTTCCTTCGCCGAACGGGGAGACCCCGGTGGTCTCGGTGCGTGCGTACCGCGGCACGAGCACCGAACCCGCGCGAACCGCGGACTCCGGCTCCCCCGACGCGACCGCGGCCGCGATGTCCTCGGGTGTGGTCGCGGTGTCGGCGTCCACGATGAACACCCGGCCCGGGTGCTCGGCCTGCGCGGCGCGAGCCAGGCCCCAGAGGGCGCCTTCGGTGACGTCGACTCCTGCGTTTCCGGCTGCCGTCGCGGAGTGCGTGACAACCGCGAGCTTCGTGCCCGCGAACCGCGATTCGGCCAGCCAGGCCTGGATTTCCGCCAGCAGCCAAGCCGCGTTCTCGCGGGACACCTCGGGCACGTCGCCGGCGCGTTCCGGCACCGACAGCGTCACCAGCTCCGGCACCGGCTCACCGCGGTCGACGGCCCCGATCAGGTCCGCGAACCCGGCGTAGGTGGCGGCCACGCCGACCCGGCCGCGGCCGACGGCCACAACGGTGGTGTCGGCGGCGGGCGCGGTGACGGGCTGCCAGGCGATCTTCAGCAGCGAACCGTCCACAGTGTCCGGTGCGACCGAAAGCTCCTTCTGCACCGGCCGCGACACGAGCGACTCGATCGTCGCGACCGGCCGTCCCTCGCTGTCGGCGACCTCGATGGCCGAGAGCTCGTCGCCGTCCAGGCGGACGATCCGCACGCGCAGCACCGCGGCGCCGACGGCGTGCAGCGTCACGCCGTTCCACACGAACGGCAGCAGCGTCGCGCCACTGGGGTCGCCGAGCAGGTCGGCGTGCATGGCGGTGTCGAGCAGTGCGGGGTGCAGGCCGTAGGCGCCGGCCGTGGCCGCGGCCGGTTCCGGCAGCGCGACCTCGGCGAACACCTCGTTGCCACGGCGCCACGCGGCCTTCAGACCCTGGAACGCCGGGCCGTAGCCGTAACCGCGGTCGGCGAGCAGCTCGTAGGCGCCCTCGACCGGGATCACGCTCGCCCCCGGCGGCGGCCACTCGGTGAGCCCGGCGGGCTCGGGCCGGCTGACGGCCGAGAGCGTGCCGAGCGCGTGCTGCGTCCACTCGCCCTCGGTGTCGGCCGGGCGGGAGAACACGGTGACCGGACGACGATCGTCAGCGGTCGGGCCGACCACGACCTGCAGCGCGACCGCGCCGTCGGGCGGCAGGACGAGCGGCGCCTGCAGCGTCAGCTCCTCCACCACCGGCAGGCCCACCTGGTCGCCGGCCGTCGCGGCCAGCTCCAGCAGACCGGTGCCGGGCACGAGGATCGCGCCCTTGACCACGTGGTCGGCCAGCCACGGCACCGACGCGGCCGAGAGGCGGCCGGTGAGCACCGTCGTGTCCGAACCGGACAGCGGCACGACCGCGCCCAGCATCGGGTGCGCCAGCGGCTGCTGGCCGACGGCCGTGACGTCGCCGGACGGCGTGGCGTCGAGCCAGTAACGCTTGTGCTGGAAGGCGTACGTCGGCAGGTCGAGCCGCACCGGGCCGTCGCCGAGCAGCGGGCCGAGCTTGGCCGCGCCCCTCGTGTGCAGGCGGCCGACGGCGGTCAGCGCCGTGCGGACCTCGTCCTGGTCACGCCGGTTGAAAGGAACGAACACAGTGTTGGCGTGGCTGTCCTCGGCGCTCTGCGGACCGAGCACCGACAGCACGCTGTCGGGCCCGAGCTCGAGGAACGTCCGGACGCCGCTGCCGGCCAGCGTTTCGACCGCCGCGCCGAAGCGCACGGTCTCGCGGACGTGCGTGACCCAGTACTCCGGCGAGCGCAGCTCCTCGTCGGTGGCCACGCGGCCGGTGACGGTGGAGACGATCGGGATCCGGGGCGCCGCGTAGGTGAGCCCGGCGGCGACCGCGGCGAACTCGTCGAGCATCGGGTCCATCAGCGGCGAGTGGAACGCGTGGCTCACGCGCAACCGGCGAGTCTGGATGTCGCCGGCCAGGCGCTCGATCTCCGCGACCACGTCGGCGTCACCCGAGATCACCACGGCGGCGGGCCCGTTGACGGCGGCGATGCTCACGTCGTCGTGCCCGGCCAGCAGCTCACGCACGGTGTCCTCCGGCGCGGCGAACGCGACCATTGCGCCCGGCCGCTCGGACAGCGCCCCCATCAGGCGGCCTCGGGCGGCGACCAGCTTGGCGGCGTCGTCGAGGGAGAGCACCCCGGCGACGTGCGCGGCGGCCAGCTCGCCGATGGAGTGGCCGGCGAGCGCGTCGGGAACGATCCCCCAGGACTCGGCGAGCCGGAACAGGGCGACCTCGACGGCGAAGAGGCCGGTCTGCGTGTACTGCGTCTGGTCGAGCAGCCCGCGGTCGGCGAGCGCGGTGGTGCCCAAGACGACGTCGCGCAGCGGCACGTCGGTGTGCCGGTCGACGGCGGCACACACCGCGTCGAAGGCTTCGGCGAACACCGGGTAGGCCTCCGACAGCTCGCGACCCATGCCCACGCGCTGCGCACCCTGGCCGGAGAACAGGAAGGCGAGCTTCCCGTCCGCGACCTGGTCGGACGCCGCCTCACCGGTGGCGACGGCGTCGAGCCCGTCGGCCAGCTCGGCCGCGGTCGCGGCGACGACCACCGCGCGGTGCTCCAGCGAAGCCCTGGTCGCGGCCACCGATCGCGCGATCTCCGCGACTCCGACGTTCTCGTGCTCGGCCAGCCACGTCCGCAGCCGCGCCGCCTGCCCGCGCACCGCGGCGGCGGACCGGCCGGACAGTGCGACCGGCACGACGGCCTGCGTCTCCGCCGGCTGCTCGCGCTCGATCTCGGGAGCCTGCTCCAGGATCACGTGGGCGTTGGTGCCGCTGATGCCGAACGACGACACGGCCGCGCGACGCGGGTGGCCGTTGGCCGCCCAGTCCTGCTGCTGCGTGAGCAGCCGCACCGAACCCGCGGCCCAGTCGACCACAGTGGACGGACGGTCGACGTGCAGCGTGCGCGGCAGCTGCTCGTGCTGCATCGCCAGGACCATCTTGATGATGCCCGCGACACCGGCCGCGGCCTGCGTGTGGCCGATGTTGGACTTGATCGAGCCCAGCCACAGCGGCTCTTCGCGCTCCTGGCCGTAGGTGGCCAGTAGCGCCTGCGCCTCGATCGGGTCGCCCAGCGTGGTGCCGGTGCCGTGGCCTTCGACGGCGTCCACTTCGGACGGCGTCAGGCCCGCGTCTGCCAGCGCGCGGGTGATCACGCGCTGCTGCGAGGGACCGTTGGGTGCGGTGAGGCCGTTGGACGCGCCGTCGTGGTTCACCGCGGAGCCGCGCAGCAGCGCGAGGACCGGGTGCCCGTTGCGGCGGGCGTCGGACAGGCGCTCGACGAGCAGCATGCCCGCGCCCTCGCCCCAGCCGGTGCCGTCGGCCGCGTCGGCGAACGAGCGGCAGCGGCCGTCGGCGGAAAGCCCGCGCTGGCGGGAGAAGTCGACGAAGGTGTCCGGAGTGGACATCACCGTGACACCGCCGGCCAGGGCCAGCGTGCACTCGCCGCGGCGCAGCGCCTGCGCCGCCCAGTGCAGGGCGACCAGCGAAGACGAGCAGGCCGTGTCGACCGTGACCGTCGGGCCCTCCAGCCCCAGCGCGTAGGACACGCGGCCTGAGACGACGCTGGCGAGGCTGCCGTTGCCGAGGTACCCGGCGATGTCGTCGGACACCGTGCCGAGGCGGGTGCCCCAGTCGTGGTACATCACGCCGGCGAACACGCCGGTCGCGCTGCCGCGCAGGGAAACCGGGTCGATGCCCGCCCGTTCGAACGCCTCCCACGACACCTCGAGCAGCAGCCGCTGCTGCGGGTCCATGGCGGCGGCCTCACGCGGGCTGATCTCGAAGAAGTCGGCGTCGAACTCGGCGGCGTCGTGCAGGAAGGCGCCGTGCTTGACGTAGGAGTGGCCGGGTTTGCCGGGCTCCGGGTCGTACAGCGCGTCGACGTTCCAGCCGCGGTCGGCCGGGAACGGGGTCAGTGCCTCCTCGCCATCGGCGACGAGCCGCCACAGATCCTCCGGCGTGGTCACGCCACCCGGATAGCGGCAGGCGATGCCGACGATCGCGATCGGCTCCTCCGGATCCACTGTGGTGACCGGCGCGATCGGTTGCGCGGGCGCGAGTCCGGCCAGCCGGCCCACGAGGTACTCCGCCAGCGCGCGCGGCGTCGGGTAGTCGAAGACGAGGGTGGCGGGCAGGCGCATGCCGGTGACGGAGTCGAGGATGTTGCGCAGCTCCACCGCGGCCAGCGAGTCGAACCCGATCTCGCCGAACGGCCGGGCCGGGTTGATGGCGTCCGCGCTGTCGTGGCCGAGCACGGCCGCGACGTGCGTGCGCACCAGGTCGAGCACCGCGCGGTCGCGGTCGGCCTCACCGAGGTGGGCGAACCGGCCGGCGAACTGCTGCTCCGGCGTGAGCTCACCCGACACGACCGCGGCGGAAGCCCGGCGACGGCCGGCGGGTGCCAGGCCCCGCAGCACGGCCGGGACGTCCTCGCCCCGGGCCCGCAGCGCGGAGCGGTCGATGCGCGTCGGCACCACGGCCGGCGCGCCCGAGGCCAGCGCCGCGTCCAGCGCGGCCAGGCTTTCGGTCACCGTCAGCGGCGCGAGACCCAGCCGTGCGATGCGGTTGCGGTCCACTTCGGACAGTGTGGCGCCCATGCCCAGGGCTTCGCCCGCGTCCGGCGCCCACAAGCCCCACGCAAGCGACGTGGCCATCTTGCCTTCGGTGCAGCGGTACTCGGCCAGCTCGTCGAGGAAGGTGTTGCCCGCCGCGTAGTTCGCCTGGCCCGCACCGTCGGCGAGGCCCGCCGAGGACGAGAACAGCACGAACGCGGAGACGTCACCGACGAGCTCGTGCAGGTGCCAGGCCGCGTCGACCTTCGGTGCCAGCACGGCGTCGAGCCGCTCTTCGGTCAGCGAGCCGATCATGGCGTTGTCCAGCACGCCGGCGGTGTGCACGACGGCGGACAGCGGCTGCTCGGCCTTCTTCAGCGCGGCGGACAGCGAGCGCTTCTTGCTCACGTCAGCCGCGGCCACCGTCACGCTCGCACCCAGCTCCCGCAGGTCCGCGACCAGCTCGGCCGCGCCCGGAGCGTCGGCACCGCGGCGGCTGACCAGCAGGAGGCTGCGCACACCGTGGTTCGTCACGAGGTGGCGCGCGACCTGCGCGCCCAGGCCACCCGTGCCGCCGGTGATGAGCACGGTGCCCTCGGCCGACCACGTCGGGCGCTCGGCGTCGGCGGTGAGCCGCGCCAGGCGGGCCGCGTGCACCGCGCTGCCCTCGATCCGCAGCTCCGGCTCACCCGAGCCGAGCGCCGTGGCCAGTGTCCCCGGCGTGACCGCGCCTTCGATCAGCACCACGCGGCCCGGGTGCTCGGCCTGCGCCGAACGGACCAGGCCCCGCACCGCGGAGTCGGCCAGCTCACCGCGGGTCAGCACGACCAGCCGCGAAGAAACGTAGCGCTCGTTCTCCAGCCACGGCCGCAGCACGGCGAGCACCCGGTGCGCGGCCTGCTTGGCGGCCGTGGCGACGTTCTTGCCCCGCACCGAAACCGGCAGCAGCACGGCCTGCGGAACGTCCACCAGCGACACCAGCGCGTCGGCGACCGGCACGTCGAGGCCGGCGACGGAGCCGAGCGCGGCGAGCGTCGGAAGCTCGGCGTCGGACGTGACCGGCGTCCACTCCACGGTGTAGAGCAGGTCCCGCGCCTGAGTACCGAGGTCGGCGCCGCGGACGGCCCGCGAACGGAACGACTCGACCGACAGCACGGGCGCACCGGCCGGATCGGTGATCTCCAGCGTGACGCCACCGGTGGCGGGCGACGTGATGCGCACTCGCACCTCGGTCGCGCCCGACGCGTGCAGCCGCACGCCGGTCCACGCGAACGGAAGGCGGATCTCGTCGGCCTCCCTCGCTTCGCCCGGGGCGAAGTCGGTGGCGTGCAGCACTGCGTCGAGCAGCGCCGGATGGATCCCGAACGCGGCATCCTTCTCCGCCGGCAGCGCAACCTCGGCGTACACGACGTCGTCTTGTCGCCACGCCGTGCGCAGGCCTTGGAACAGCGGGCCGTAGCCGTAACCCTGCTCGGCCAGCTCGCCGTACAGCTCGGCGGTGGCAACGACCTCGGCCCCGGCGGGCGGCCACTCGGTCAGGCTCGCCGGTTCGACGACCGGGCCGGTCGCGAGGACACCCACGGCGTGGCGGGTCCAGGCGGCATCGGCGTCGTGGTCGGGACGCGAGTGGAACTCGATGGTGCGGCGGCCGTCGTCCTCCGGGCCGACGACGACCTGCAGCGCGACCCCGCCGGTCTCCGGCAGCGCGAGCGGCGCCTGCAGCGTCAGCTCGTCGAGCACGCCGCAACCGGCCTGCTCGCCGGCGTGCAGCGCCATCTCGACGAACGCCGTGCCGGGCAGCACCGCGGTGCCGGCGATGGTGTGGTCGGCCAGCCACGGGTGCGTCCGCAGGCCGACGCGGCCGGTGAACACGAGCCCGTCGCCCGCGAGGCCGATCTCCGCGGCCAGCAGCGGGTGGCTCGACGCGAGCTGACCGAGGTCGGCCGCGTCGCCGTGCGAAACGGGAGCGGTGAGCCAGAAGTGCTTGCGCTGGAACGCATACGTCGGCAGGTCGACGCGGCGGGCCGGGCCGAAGAACGCGGTCCAGTCGACCGCCACCCCGCGCGTGTGCAGCTTGCCGAGCGCGCCGGCGAGGGTCGTGACCTCGGCGTGGTCGCGACGCTGCGCGGCGGTGAAGGCGATGGTGCCGGCGTGCGGACCGGTGGCGGCCATCGCCGAAAGGACGGCGTCGGGACCGACCTCGATCGCGGTCGTCACGCCGGCCTCGGCCAGCGTCGTCACGCCGTCGGCGAACCGCACCGCGCGGCGCACGTGCCACAGCCAGTAGCCCGGTGAGCACAGCTCCTCAGGCTTCGCGAGGCGGCCGGTCACGTTGGACACCACCGGGATCGTCGGCGGCGCGTAGTCCACCACCTCGAGGATCTCGCGGAACTCGGCCAGCATCGGCTCCATCAGCGGCGAGTGGAACGCGTGCGACACGCGCAGCTCGCTCGTCTTGCGGCCCTGCAGCCGGAACACGGCGGCGACGTCCTCGACGGCGGCGCGCTCACCGGAGACCACGACGGACGACGGACCGTTGACGGCCGCGATGCTCACGCGGTCGTTGAGCAGCGGCTGAACCTCGTCCTCGGTCGCGGCGAGCGCGACCATCGCGCCTCCCTCCGGGAGCGCCTGCATCAGGCGACCGCGCGCGGCGACGACCATGCACGCGTCGGCGAGCGACCAGACGCCGGCGATGTGCGCGGCGGCGAGCTCGCCGATGGAGTGGCCCAGCAGGATGTCGGGCTTGACGCCCCACGACTCCAGCAGCCGCGCGAGCGCGACCTCGACGGCGAACAGGGCGCACTGTGCGTACTGCGTGTGGTTGAGCTCCTCGGCGTCGTCGCCGAAGAGGACGTCGCGCAGCGGCTGGTCCATCTGCACGTCGAGGTTGTCGATGGCCTCGTCGAAGACCTCGGCGAACACCGGGTAGGCGAGGTAGAGCTCCCGGCCCATCGCGAGACGCTGCGAGCCCTGGCCGGTGAACAGCATCGCGAGCTTGCCCGGCGTGCGCTCGCCGGTGACGACGGCGGCGTCCTGCTCCCCCGCGGCCAGCGCGGTGAGCCCGCGGACGGCGTCGGCGGCGTTCTCGGCGACGACGACGGCGCGGTGGTCGTGCGCGGCGCGCGTGGTGGCGAGGGAGAAGCCGAGGTCGGCCAGATTCTCGGCATCCACAGTGGACACCAGTTTGGCGGCCTGCGCGCGCAGTGCGTCCTCATCGCGAGCGGACACAACCAGCGGCACCACCGGCAGCTGCTCGGCCGGCGTCTCCTCGGCGACCAGCACTGGAGCCTGCTCGATGATGACGTGCGCGTTGGTGCCACTGACACCGAACGACGACACCCCCGCGCGACGCGGACGCTCGACCAGCGGCCACTCGCGCGTCTCGGTGAGCAGCTCGACGGCACCGGCGGTCCAGTCGACGTGCGGGGTCGGCGCGTCGACGTGCAGCGTCTTCGGCAGCACGCCGCGGCGCATGGCCTCGACCATCTTGATCACGCCGGCCACACCGGCGGCGGCCTGCGTGTGGCCGATGTTGGACTTGATCGAACCGAGCAGCAGCGGCGTCTCGCGCTCCCGCCCGTAGGTGGCCAGCAGCGCCTGCGCCTCGATCGGGTCCCCGAGCCGCGTGCCGGTGCCGTGCGCTTCGACCGCGTCCACTTCGGACGGAGTCAACCCGGCGTCGGCCAGCGCTCGCGTGATCACGCGCTGCTGCGAAGGGCCGTTGGGCGCGGTGAGCCCGTTGGACGCACCGT
Organism: Amycolatopsis sp. NPDC050768; assembly: GCF_040654155.1. Lineage (NCBI taxonomy): Bacteria > Bacillati > Actinomycetota > Actinomycetes > Pseudonocardiales > Pseudonocardiaceae > Amycolatopsis > Amycolatopsis sp. NPDC050768. The sequence continues at coordinate 95,265 of NZ_JBFAHL010000011.1, read as the reverse complement.
CGGAGTTGATGGCCGAACCGCGGACCACGGCGAGCACGGTGTGCCCGTTGGCCACGGCGTCGGAGAGCCGTTCCAGCACGAGCACACCGACCCCCTCGGCGAACCCGGTGCCGTCGGCCGCCGCGGCGAACGCCTTGCACCGCCCGTCCTCGGCGAGGCCACGCTGGCGGCTGAAGGCGGTGAACGTGCCGGGCGCGCCCATCACGGCCACACCGCCGGCAAGAGCGAGGTGCGTCTCCCCGCGACGCAGCGCCTGCACGGCGAGGTGCAGCGCCACCAGGGAACCCGAGCACGCGGTGTCGACCGTCAGCGTCGGGCCTTCGAGCCCCAGCGAGTAGGCGACGCGGCCGGAGACGACGCTCGGCGCGTTGCCGGTGAGCAGGTAGCCGTCGAGGCCGTCGGGAGCTTCGTGCAGGCGCGGGCCGTACTCCTGGGCCTCGGCGCCGATGAACACTCCGGCGGGCGTGCCGCGCAGCGTGGACGGGTCGATCTTCGCGCGCTCCAGCGCTTCCCACGCCGTCTCCAGCACGAGCCGCTGCTGCGGGTCCATCGCCGACGCCTCGCGCGGCGCGATGCCGAAGAACCCGGCGTCGAACTCACCGGCGTCGGGCAGGAAGCCGCCGGAGGCGACGTAGCTGCTGCCGGGCCGGTCGGGGTCCGGGTCATACAGACTGTCGAGGTCCCAGCCGCGGTCGGTCGGGAAGCCGCTGATCGTGTGCACCTCGTCCGCGACCAACTGCCACAGCTGCTCGGGCGAAGCCGCGCCACCCGGGTAGCGGCAGCCGATGCCGACGATGGCCACCGGCTCGTCGTCGTCGCGGCCCCGGGCGATCAGTCCACTGTCGACAGTCTCCTCCCCGAACACCCGCGCGTGCAGGAACCGCGCGACCGCGGCCGGGGTCGGGTGGTCGAACGCGAGCGTCACCGGCAGGTCGAGCCCGGTGGCGTCGGTGAGCTGCGCGTGCAGCTCCACCGCCGCCAGCGAGTCGAACCCGTGGTCGGAGAACGCCTTCTCCGGGTCGAGGACGGCCGGCACCTCCGGCAGCACGGCCCGCAGCGCGGCCCGCGTGGCGCTGTGCACCACGTCCGCGACGAACGCCGCCCGATCGCCCGGCGGCAAGTGCGTCAGCCGCTGGCCGAAACCGGATTCCGGATTCTTGTCTAACTCACGCATAACGCACTCCACCGCTGTAGCAAGGCAGCATTCATGGTCGTCGAACGGATCGTAAGTCGGCTCAGCGCCGCCCCGGATCCCCAGAAAAAGCCGCTAGGGGCAGGGAAATCACCACGCGAGGCGCAGGAGCGAAGGCCCGCGCACGATCACGCCGTATTCCCACTTCACGCCTTCGCGACCGTCCGCGAGCCGCATTTCCGGGAAGCGCGCGAGAATCGCCTTGAGCGCTTCCTGGAGTTCCAGGCGCGCCAGCTGCGCGCCGATGCAGTGGTGCGGGCCGTGCCCGAACGCCACGTGCGGGTTGGGGCTGCGGGTGAGGTCGACGGTGTCCGGGTTCGCGAACACCTCCGGATCGCGGTTCGCCGCGTGCAACGCCGGCAGCACCGGGTCCCCCGCGCGCACCACGACGTCGCCGAAGCGCACGTCTTCGGTGGCGTAGCGGGCGAACATCGCCGCGGTGTTGATCGGCACGTACCGCAGCAGTTCCTCCACGGCGGTCGGCATCAGCTCCGGGTCCGCCCGCAGTTGCGCGAGCAGGTCCGGCTGCGTCAGCAGGGTGAACAGGAAGCTCGGCAGCGCCGTGGACACCGTCTCCACACCACCGGTGAGCAGGCCCGCGCCGGCGATGGAAATCAGCTCGTTCTCGGTGAGCTTGTCGCCGGCGTCGCGCGCGTAGACCAGAGCGCCGAGCAGGTCGTCGGTCGGCTCCTCGCGCCGCTGCGCCACGAGCCCGGCGACGTAGTTGTCGAGCTGGTCGCCGTAGACGTCGAGCACGTCGTCCTTGGCCGTGGCGTCGCTGACCAGCGCCTGCGTCCACTCGCGGAAGATCTTGTGGTCTTCCTGCGGCACGCCGAGCAGGTCGCAGATCACGGTGACGGGCAGCGGACGCGCGAGTTCCTCGACGACGTCGGCCGAGCCGCCGCGCGCGACCATCCCGTCGAGCAGGTCGTTCACGAGCGTCTGCACGCCTTCGCGCATCTGCTCGAGCCGGCGCGCGGTGAACGCCTTCGACACCAGGCGGCGCAGGCGCGAGTGGTCGGGCGGGTCCATGCCCATGATGCCGTCGCCCATCTGCTGGCGGCGCATCCGCGGCTGGTCGAGGCCCTGCGCCAGCTCCCGGCTGAAGCGCTGGTCGGTCATCACGAGCTTCACGTCGGCGTACTTGGTGGCGAGCCACGCCGGTTCCCCGAAGGGCAGCTGCACCCGGCTCATCGGCTCTTCGCGCTGCAACATGTGGTACAGCTCGGAAACGGAGATCTCCTGCATGTCGAACGGGTAGGCCCGGACGGTCCGGCGCGTACTCATCGCGAATCCCCTCCAATCGCGGTCATCGGCTGCTCCAATGCCTGGGCGTCGTGGGTGTGCTGGACGTACGAGAGCGCCGACATCAAGGTCGACGAGGTGATCGCACCGCCGTGACCGCGCTCGACCACGCGGCGCAGCGGCAGGGAACCGAGGTCGGACCAGCAGAGCCGGCCGGCCGGGTCGAGATAGCTGCGGGCCTGCCCGGCGTTGTCCGGGTGCAGGCAGAACGGCACGTCGAGCAGGCCGCGCTTGAACGCGACCACGATCGCGCGGCCGAGATCTTCGTGGCTGTTGAGCACGGCGTCGACCAGCGCGTAGGCCTCGCGGTAGACCTGGTTGTCCGCCTCCACGGTGACCTTCTCGGTGGCTCGCACGGCACCCGCGTGTTCGAGCGCCTGGACGTTTTCCGCGACGGTCGGGATCCGGTGCGCCTCGGCGACGGTCTTCACGATCAGCCGCTCCGAACCGGTGCTCAGCGCCAGCTCGGCCGCCTTGCCGAGCAGGCTCAGCGAGCCTTCCGGCGTACGCGGGAACAGGCCCATGTAGGCGTAGATCACCACGTGCCACGACGCGCCGGGCAGCAGTTCCGTGCACAGCCGGCGCAGCGCCGCGACGGCTTCCTGGTCCTGGCGCAAGTTGGTCTGCTGCGCGTAGCTCACCGAGATGCTGCGCAACCCCTTGCGGTAGAAGAACAACGCCTCCAACGCGCTCAACGCCACGAGCTCGCTCGGTGGGCAGAGCTGGCCCATCATGCAGCCGCCGAACGTCTCCAGGTGCGCGCGGCCGCCCGGCAGCTCGGCGTCGGCCAGCAGTTCGCAGCAGGCGGACCAGTTGCGCACGGACTCGTCCAGCGGCGTGCGGCTGTAGGGCAGGCAGTACGACACCGGCCCGCCCTCGGTGGCGTGCAGGCCGGCGGCGAGCATCGCGCGGAAGATGTCCGCGGGCCGCGCCGAACCGTGGCGCACCTGCACCGGGAAGTCCGGGCCTTCGAGGCCGTCGAGCATCGCGCGCGTGACCTCGGCCGGGTGGTTGACGATGGGGTAACCGTTGAGCGCGATGCCGTGGGCCAGGGCGTGCGCGACGGAATCGGTGTCGCAGACGCGGGTGTAGCTGTCGAGTGTGACGGTGCCAACGGTCGTGGCGGCGGCGTTCTTGGTCGCCGCCAGCCCTGCGCGCATCACGACCGGGTCGGCGAACCCCATACGGGGCTGCACGACCAGCTGCCCGGCCGCGTGCCTGCTCGCCACGAACTCTTCGAAGCTCACACCCCCTCCACCCGCACGGGGAGCTGGGCGGCACCGGCGGTCAACGTCGCGGCGAACCGGCGGAAGGACGCGTTGTTCTGCTGGTCGTCGAAGACCGCGTCGAAGCCGGCGAGCAGCAGCCGCGCCGTCTCCTCCTCGGTCAGCGGGCCGCCGACGCCGAGCTTGCCGCCGATCACCACCGGCAGCGCACGCAGCTCGGGGAAGGATCGCAAGCGCTGGATCACGCGCAGGCCGTCCTGGTAGCCGTGGCCGTTGACGCTGCTGATCACGAGCATCGTCGGGCGCCGGCTGAGGCATTCGGACTCCAGCAGCTCGTCGGGCACGCACGCGCCGAGGTTCACCACGTCGAAGCCGAGCTCGCCGACCAGCAGCTCCAGGTACACGAGGTTCCACGTGTGCGAGTCCGACGCCATGCTGCTCACGATCACCGTGCGCGGCGGTTCCGTGACGACGCCGCCGCGGTAGGCGTTCATCTCCTCGCTCACGGCGAAACCTCGTAGGCACGCTGGTAGTCCAGCCGCGACACGGACACGACCTCGTCACCGCGCACCATGACCTCCGTCGGCGCGGGCCGGCCGAGGAAGCTGATCAGGCTGGCGGTCACGCCGTACGCGCCGACGTTCGGCACAGTCACCACGTCGCCGGGCGCCAGCTCCGGCAGGCGCGCGGCCTTCGCCAGCGAGTCACCGGGAGTACACAGTGGACCGACGAGGCTGCCGGTCTCGCCGAACGGAGCGGTGTCTTCGATGCCGACGGCCGCGGGCAGCAGCCGGCCGATGCCGGACAGCCCGCCGACGACGTTGATGCCCGCGTCGAGAATCACGAACTTGCTGCCGCGGCTCTCCTTGACGTTCACGACCCCGGCGAGCAGCGAGCCACAGCTGCCGGACAGGTACCGGCCCGACTCGCAGGCCAGCTCGACCTCCCCCGTTCGCCATTCCGGCAGGTACAGGTCCAGCAACTGCTCCAGCCCCGCCCGCAGCTTCGGGTAGTCGGTGCGGGGGCCCGGGACCGCGTACGGCGAGGAGAAGCCGCCGCCGATGTCGAGCAGCTCCAGCGGCAGGCCCGCTTCCTGATGCAGCTGCGCGGCCGACTGCAGCACGAACTCGTACTCACCGAGCAGGCTGTCCTCGTCCTTCGCGTTGCTCATGGTGAAGAAGTGCGCACCGGCCACGCGCGTGCCGGCCACGGCCTTGAACGCGGGCATGAGCGAGGGCAGCGTCTCGGCGTCGATGCCGAACTGCGAGGGCCGGCCCATCATGCGGATGCCGGTCGACGCGCTGCCCTGCGTGGTGTTCACGCGTAGCAGGCACGAAGCGATCACGCCGTGCTTCTCCGCCGCCGCACCGACGTGCTGCAGATCGGTGAGCGACTCGACGGAGAACAGCCGCACGCCGGTCGCGATCGCCTGCTCCAACTCAGCGCCGGTCTTGCCGGGACCCGTGTAGAGGATCTCGCTCGGGTCGAAACCCGCCTCCAGCGCGTTGGCCAGCTCCCCGGTGGAGCTGATCTCGGCGCGGCAGCCACCGTTGTGCAGCTCGCGGGCGATTTCGGGGTGCGGGTTGGCTTTCAGCGCGTAGAAGACCTGGAAGCCCTCGGGCAGCAGGCCGAAGAGTTGGTCGCGGGACTGTGCGACGACGTCGAGGTCGTAGACGTAGGTGGGGGTGCCGAAGCGTTCGGCGAACTGCTGGGTCATTTGTGCGCGCCTTCCACGAGCAGGGCCAGTTCCTTCGTGGCGTTCTTGCCGTGCGCCGTGAGCGGGAACTCGTCGACGACGTGACACAGGGACGGGACCTTCTGCGGTTCGAGCCGCTTCGCCAGCTCCCGCAGCACGGTGGTGGGCGGCAGGTCGCTCTCGACGCAGATGGCGAGATCGCGCGTGTCGCCCGGCGGGATCGCGCCGGCCGCACGGACGCCCGGGATGTCCATGGCGGCGGCCTCGATTTCCAAAGTGGACATCCGGATGCCCTTGCGCTTGAACATGTCGTCACGGCGGCCTTCGAAGTAGAGGTACCCGTCGGCGTCGAGGCGGCCGTAGTCGCCGGTGTGCAGGCGCAGCTCGCCGGTGGCCTCGTCGCGCCTGAACGCGCGGGCGGACAGCTCCGGCGCGCGCCAGTAACCCGGCATCACGTGCGGGCCGGCGGCCACGATCTCACCGATGTCGCCGGCGGGCAGCTCCGTGCCGTCCGCGGCGAGGATGAGCACGGACGTGCCCGGCAGCGGCAGCCCGGACGCGCCGGGACGCTGGTCGTCTTCGTCGGGCGGCATGATCGTGATGCGCTTGCACTCGGTCTGGCCGAACTGGCGCACCACGCGGGTGCCGGGGAACGCGGTGCGCAGCTGCGCGATCGTGCTCTCGGGCAGCGCGGCGCCGGTGTTGGTGAACAGGCGCACGGGCGCGGCCGGTTCGGTCTCGCGGCCGGCGAGCGTGGCGATCATCGTGGCGAGCGAGGGCACGATGGGCACGATCGTCGCGCCGACCTCGCGCATCCGCTGCAGCAGCCGCAGGTCGGACTCCGCGTCGGCGAGCACGATCTCGCTGCGCCCGAGCGTCGAGAGCAGGACCTTGTAGAGGCCGTAGTCCCAGGACATCGGGAAGCGGCAGAACACCACGTCGTCGCCGCGGTAGCCGAGCACGGCCTGGATCGCGCAGGCGGCGAAGGTGACCTGGCGGTGCGGGCCGATCACGCCCTTCGGCGCCGCGGTACTGCCGGAGGTGTAGATGAGCACGGCGACGTCGTCGGGGTCGACGTCCGTGGCCTCGATGCGTTCGCCGTAGGCCGCTTCGACCTCGGTCCACAGTGGAATCATTTCTTCCAGCGTGACCACGAGCACCGGCTCGGCGTTGCCCACCACCGAATCGAAGTGGAACGCCTTCATCGCCGGGTTCACCGGCACGAACACCGCGCCGCGGCGGGTGGTGCCGAAGAACAACGCGACCAGCTCACGCGTGGTGGGCAGCTGCACGACCACCCGGTCACCGCGCCGCACCCCGCGCCGGGCGAGCACCACCTCCACCGCATGGCTCCACGCGGCCAGCTCGGCGTAGGTCCACGCGCCGGCCCGGTCGCGCACCGCCGTCGACCCGGGTGCGTCGGCCACCGCCTCGTCGAGCAGGGAATGGACGAGCGAAGTACCGTTCACGACTGCTCCCACCAGAACTCGAGAACCGGGGCCTCGATCCGCCCCTCGACCCCGGGAAAACTAGCCGCGGCGGCGCGCGTGGCCACACCCCTAACCGCCCCTAAGCGCGCACGCGAAAACGGCCCGCCCCGCCCGGAAACCCAGGCGTAGCAGGCCGTTTAAGACAGGCTTCAGCTCAGTGCTTCGAACCCCGCGACCGGCACGACCCCGTCGAGGTCACGGGCGAGCTGCTCGTCGAGCGTCACGAACGCGTCGCCGTGCAACCGCGTCAACGCCACGTACTCGGCCACGAACGTGTCGGCCCACCCGAGCTCCTCGGCGACCTGCCACGCGGTCGCCTGCAGCACCCGATCACCGAGCAACCGGATCTTCAGCGCCCGCACGCGGTCGAGTCGCGCGGCGGCGTCCTTCTTGGTCAGCTTCCCCTCGCGCACCTGCGCGTAGAGCAGAGACAGCGCGTGCGACCGGATGAGCGTGGGCGCCAGCAACCGATGGCCCACCACGGCCCGCTCCTCGGCCAGCCGCAACGCGACCTCCGGCCCGATCACGTACTTCGCCACGCAGCTCAGCCTACCGGCGTGAGCAGCACTTCGGCTTCGACCGCGAGCGCCTTCCGGTCGATCTTCCGGTTGGAGTTCAGCGGGAACTCGTCGACGTGGCGGTAGTGGCGCGGGATCACTCCCTCCGGCAGGACCTTGCGCAGCGCGCGCACGAGCTCGATCGCCGGTCGCTCGCCGCCGGTGTAGAACACGAACAGCTCCAGACCGGCGTCGCCGCGCACTCCCAGGGCCACGGCGTCGCGGACGCCGGTCGCGCGCAACGCGTGCTCGACCTCGGTGAGCTCGATGCGCCAGCCGAGTACCTGCACCTGGGAGTCGAGGCGGCCCAGGTACGCCAAGTCGTCGCCGAGCCGGCGGACGCGGTCGCCCGTGCGGTAGAAGCGGCGGCCCCCGCGGTCGAGGAAGCGGCCGCGCTCGTCGGCCGGGTCGAGGTAACCCGGCGTCAGCTGCGGGCCCGCGATCGCCAGCTCGCCTTCTTCGGCTTCCTCGACGTCGCCCTCGCCCAGCAGCAGGTGGTCGTGCCCCTCGTGCACGGCCCCGATCGGCACCACCCCGTTCACGGCGATCCTCGGCGTTTCCTCGTCGTCCCAGCGGTAACCGGCGACGGTGATCGTGAGTTCGGTGGGGCCGTAGAGGTTCTCGGCGAGCGAGTTCACCGCCGCCGCGCGCCAGTCCGCCGTGTCGCGCACAGTGAGCGCCTCGCCCGCGAAAAAGCTCCACCGCAAGCCCGGCAACGCACCCGACGTGAGCCCACCCGTGCGGCGCACCAGGTCGATCGCGCTCGGCGTGGAGAACCACACGGTCAGGCCGCTCTCCGCGGCGAACGCCGGCAGGTCGCGGTAGGCGCGACCGGGCAACACCACTGCCGGCGCCCCCGCACCCCAGGCACAGAACAGGTCGAACATCGCGCAGTCGAAGTTCAGGTCGAACGTCTGGGAGAAGACGTCGTCGGGCGTGAAGTCGTAGCGCGCGTCGAGCAGGCCGAAGTAGTGCTCGGTCGAACCGTGGCCGATGCGCACGCCCTTGGGCCGGCCGGTGGAGCCGGACGTGAACAGGATGTACGCGGAATCCTCCGGCCGCACCTGCCGCGGCTCGACCAAACCCTGCGCCCGCGTCTCCGGGGTGAGCACGGGAACCCGCCGCTGACCGAGCACGTCCGCCAGCAGCGCCTGGCCGCGATCGTCGACCACCAGCGCGTCGACCCCCGCCGCCTCGACCATCTGCGCGGTGCGAGCCGCCGGGAAGTCCGGCCGCAGCGGCACCACCGTGGCGCCCGCGTACAGCCCGGCCAGGATCCCCGCGTACGCGCTGATTCCCTTGCCCGCCAGCACCCCTACGGTGCGCGCGCCCGCTTCGGCCAGCGCGCCGCCCCAGAGCAGCGCCTGCTCGTGAAGCCGGCCGTAGGTCAGCTCCTGGTCGCCGACCCGGACGGCGGTGCCGTTCTCGGAAAGGGCCAGGCCACGCAGGAAGCGCGAGTGCAGCCCGCCGGTGAAGCTCGTGTCCATCGTCGTCCTCCTCCTTGCTGTGCCGTTCGTTGCTAATCCGACCACAGTCACGGCGACGGCCCTCGTAGCAACTGTTACGTAGTGCCCGGGGGTCCGCCTGCTTTTGGTCGGATTAGCAATAGGGGTGCCGATGCGTCGATCCGGAACGACGACGCGCGGTAGAGTCCAAAACCGAACCGGGCGGTCGGTTTTCCTGCCTGGTAGATACCGATCTAGCCATCCGGAGTAGTCATGTGGGACAGCTCTTTCGACGAGACCCTTCGCACGTTCCTCCCGTTCCTCCCCGCCGAGGAGGCACTCACCGCCGAGACCCCGCTGCGCGAGTACGGCCTCGACTCGCTCGCGACCGTGGAACTGCTCGCCGTGCTGGAGCAGAACTACAACGTGCGCTTCGAGGACGACGCCCTCAACCTCGAGACCTTCGAGAACCCTGGCCGGCTCTGGGCCACGCTGGCCGAGCTGCAGCCGGCTAGCTGACCCGCGAAGGTCCTGCGCCCCGCCTCCGGGGCCGCAGGGCCAGCCGCGGGTTGACCGTCACCACCTCGAAGCGGCTCGTGGTCGCGCGGACGCGCCCGAACAGCGTGTCCGGACCGGCCACCCAGAGCTTGCGCACGCCCAGCTGTTCCAGGGAGGAGACGACGTGCGGCCACCGCAGCGGCTTGACGATGCTGTCGAGCAGCATCGTGCGCACCTGCTCCCCGGACCGCAGGATCGACCCGTCCTGGTCGGCGACGATCGGGAGCAGCGGATCGTGGAAGTCCAGACCGCCGATGACCTCGTCCTCCGCTTTCCGGCGCAGCGCGGCGAAAGCACGGGAGTGCAGGGGCGGGCGCATGGTGTACAACGACAACCCGCCCATGCTGCGCACCGCTTGCTTGAGCCAGTCGAGGTTCCGCTCGCGCAACGAGACCATGTAGAAATCGTGGTCGATGTAGCACGAGATGTCGGACCACTCGCCGCGTCCGTCGAGGTCGTTCAGCGCGTCCAGGAGCTTCTCCTCGGGCGTGCGCACGAACGAGTGCGTGACCACGTCGGTGTACTCCGTGGCGAAGAACTCGGTGAGACAGCGCGCGAGCTCCGCCGTCATCCACACGGCGTCGGGGAATGTCAGCGCTCCGGCATACACACTGGCCGGCTTCTCGCCGAAGCTCGGGCCGGTGCAGTAGTCGGGGCTGATGTCGTACTCCTGCTCGGCCCACTCGGCGAGCGCGAGGCACGTGAGCATGAACCCGACCTGCGCGTACTCGGAGTAGTCCCCCTCCGTCTCGCGGAAGCGGTCGACCAGCGAATAGCCGAGCCGGTCGTTGGCTTCTCCGATCAGGCGGCGGGCGAACGGGTTGATGAGCAGGAACTTGCCGAAGTCGGCGAAGCGGCAGGGGCTCATCCCGGGGAAGACCACCGCCGATCCTCTGGCCTCATCCATGGCTGGTTGCCTCACTTTCGGCGTTGGCGGCGGGGTGGACTTCCCGCAGGAACCTCAGCAGGACCTCGTGGAACCGTGTGGGTTCCTCCAGGTGCGGAACGTGGCTGGAGTCGGAGAAAACCTCCCAGCGCACGTCGTGGATCCGGTCGAAATAGGGCTGGACGGTCTTGGGTGTGGCTTCGTCGTGCCGGCCGGAGATGAGCAACGTCGGCACCTCGATGTCGTCGAGGTCGTCGACCACGGAGTAGTCCCTGAGCGTGCCGGTGACGGTGAACTCGCTCGGCCCGTTCATCACGGAGTAGACGGTGTTGTTGTCCGCCATCTCCATGAACGAGGCCAGGTAGTCGCCCGGCCACGGGAGCACGCGGCAGACGTGGCGGTCGTAGAACACGCGCATGGCGTCGAAGTACTCCTGCGTGTCCGTGGTGCCGGCCGCTTCGTGCGCTCGCAGCTGCTCGTCGACACCGGGCGGGAGCCGGTCCCGGAGCACGTCCATTTCGGAGCGCCAGAGCTCGTAGGAGGCGGGCGAGTTGGCGATCACGAGCCCGCGCAATCCCTCGGGCCGCTGCGCCGCGTGGCGCGCGACGACCAGGCCGCCCCACGACTGTCCATACAGGACGTAGTTGTCCTCGACGCCCAGCCGGTGCACCAGGTTGTCGAGCTCGTCGCCGAACAGCTCGGGCGTCCAGAAATCCGCGCCCTTGTCCGGCAGCCGCGTGGAACCGCCGCTGCCGAGCTGGTCGTAGTGCACCACCGGAAACCCGTGCTCGGCGAGCGAGCAGAGGTTCAGCAGGTAGTCGTGTGTGCTGCCCGGTCCCCCGTGGACCACGACGACGGCGGGCAGTTCGCCGCCCACGACACCGGTGACCCGGTACCACGTGCGGTGCTCGCCGAAGGGAACCCAGCCCTTCGCGGTGGGCGCCACGGCCATGCTCATCACCTCGTTCGTATCCCTCGGCCGGCGGGTGGTTGCCGCCGGACCCACGTTCATGTCTAGCCGCCGGGGCGCCGTCGTCACCAGCCCCTAAGGGGCGTCTAAAGCCGGTCTAAGTCCGCCCTGTCCTCTCTAGTCCGGCGGGCTTTTCGAGGGAAGGGCGCTAGGGGTGCACGACCCCTAGCGGCGCGTTGCCGGGTCGGCCGCGCGAGTTGTCCGCACTAACGTTTTTCCCGCCAGCAGGTCGAGCCAGTTCGGAGAGTGCGTCCCATGCGAGTCATGTTGATGGTCTTCCCGACGAGGACGCACGTCTACAGCATGGCGCCGGTCGGCTGGGCGCTCGCGGCCGCGGGCCACGAGGTGCGGTTCGTCGGCCAGTGCAACCCGCGCGAGGTGGCCTCGTTCGCCGAGACCGGCCTCGATGCGATGTGGTTCGGCACCGAGCTCGACATCGCGCGCCACCGCCAGTTGCAGGTCGAGGGAAACAACGCGATGCAGGGCGACTTCCGCATCTCCGAGAGCCGGCCCGAGCGGTACACCGAGGAGTACGTGCGCAACGTCTACGAGCACTGGGTCGACGTGTTCCGTTGGACCACGCCCGATTCGCTGCTCGACGAGCTCGTGCGCTTCGCACGGCAGTGGCAGCCGGACCTCGTGGTGTGGGACCCGATGATCTACGCCGCGCCGATCGTCGCGCACGCCATCGGGGTGCCGCACCTGCGGATGATGTACGCGATGGACCAGACGGCCCGCATCAACGCGCAATACCGCGATCTCCGTTCCGACGCGCCGGATCCGTTCGTGGAGTGGATGTCGGGCGCGGTGGCGCGGTTCGGTGCGGACTACGACGAAACCCTGCGCCACGGCGTGAAGACCATCGACTGCCACCCGTCCTACCTGCGTTACGACGGCGTCGACGTCGACTACCTGCCGGCGCGGTTCATCCCGCAGAACAAGCCGATGGCCATCCCGCGCTGGGTGCTCGAGGAGCCGGCGCGCCCCCGCGTGATGCTCACGCTCGGCATCTCCAACCGGCAGGTGCTGGGCGTCGAGGAGACGTCGGTGTCCGACCTGCTCGACGGCCTCGCGGACCTCGACGTCGAGGTGATCGCGACGCTCAACGCAAGCCAGCTGGCGTCTGTGCGGAAGGTGCCGGACAACGTGCGCGCGGTCGACTTCGTACCCATGAACGAGCTGCTCGCGAGCTGTTCGGCCATCATCCACCAGGGCGGCGGGGCGACCATCGGCAACGCCGTGGTCAACGGCGTGCCTCAGCTCGTGATCCCCGGCACCACGTGGAGCGAGCGGGGTTCGGCCGTCGCGCAGGTGAAGCGGGGCAACGGGTTGCTGGTGGACCTGGAGGCCGTCACGCCGGGGAATGTCCGAACAGGACTGCTGAGACTCCTGGAAGAACCCTCGTTCCGCAGCTGCGCCCTGGAAGTCCGCGACGAGATGCTGGCGACGCCGACGCTCGACGACCTCGTGCCCGAGTTCGAGCGGATCGCGCGATGCCGATGACGCGGCGGCCCCACGCGATCCGCACGATCGGGTTCCTCATCGGGAACTTCCCGATCCGGATCTTCGCGTTCGTGGTCGTCCTCGTGTCGATGATCGTCGGGGTCGCGACGACGATGCTGTGGGTGGGCATCCCCCTGTCGCTGATCGCGACGGGCGTGATGCGTGGCTTCGCGGACCTCGAACGGCGGTCGGTGCGGAGGTTGCTGGGAGTCGAGGTGGCCCAGCCGCGGCGCAAGCAGCCCAACGGCAACGGTCTGCTGGCCGTGTGGCAGGCGCGGCTGGTCGACCCGGTGACGTGGCGTGAGCTGGTGTTCGTGCTCGTGGCGATGCCGCTGGGGATCGTCGAGTTCGTGGCGGGCATCGTCTCGGTGGCGGTGCCACCGTTCGGGATCTTCGTGGCGCCCCGGATCGGGGCGCTGCACGCCGAGTTCACGCTGTCGATGCTGGGGCCGGACCGCACGGCGCAGCTGGAGGAGCGCACGCAGCACCTGCAGCACTCGCGGGCGCGCGGCGTCGATGCCGTGGAGGCCGAGCGCAAGCGCATCGAACGCGACCTGCACGACGGCGCGCAGCAGCGGCTCGTGGCCGTCGCGATGAGCCTGGGGCGGGCGCAGCTGAAGCTCGACTCCGACGATTCCGCGGCCGTGCGCGAGCTCATCGGGGCCGCGCACGCCGACGCCAAGCTGGCCGTGTCCGAGCTGCGTGACCTCGCCCGCGGGATCTACCCGCCGGTGCTGCAGGACCGTGGCCTCGACGCCGCCCTGTCGTCGCTGACCGCCCGCATGCCGATCCCGGTCGACGTCGAGGTCTCCGTGGACCCGCGCCCGCCGGCGCCGGTGGAGACCACGACGTACTTCATCGTGAGCGAGGTGCTCACGAACATCACCAAACACGCCGGCGCCGACCGCGCCTCGGTGCGAGTGAGCCGCGACGACGACACCGTGGTCGTCGAAATCATGGACAACGGCCGCGGCGGCGCCTCGGTGCGCCCCGGCGGCGGCCTGGCCGGCCTCGCCGACCGCGCCGCCACGATCGACGGTGTGCTCACGGTGGTCAGCCCCATGGGTGGGCCGACTGTCGTGCGCGCCGATCTCCCTGTCCGCTGGTGATGCTGTTAAGGAGCCGTTTCATGCGTGTCGTGATCGCCGAGGATTCCGTGCTCCTGCGCGCGGGCGTGCAAAGCCTGCTCGCCGACGTCGGCATCACCACGGCCGCCGCCGTCGACAACCCGGACGCCATGCTCGTCGCCATCCGCGAGCACCGCCCCGACCTCGTCATCGCCGACGTCCGCATGCCCCCGACCTTCACCGACGAGGGCATCCGGGCGGCGATCGCCGCCCGGCAGGAGATCCCCGGCCTGCCGGTCCTGGTGGTCTCGCAATACGTCGAGGGCAGCTACGCGGTCGACCTCATCGCCGAAGGCACCTCCGGCGTGGGCTACCTGCTGAAAGAACGCGTCGCCGACGTCGCCGACTTCCTGGAATCCGTCCGCCGCGTGGCCGGCGGCGGCTCCGCCATCGACCCCGACGTGGTCGCCCAGATGCTCTCCCGCAGCCGCGATCCCCTGGACGCCTTGACCGCGCGCGAGACCGAGGTCCTGGGCTTGATGGCGCAGGGCCTGTCGAACGCCGCCATCGCGAAGACCCTGGTGGTGACCCAGGGCGCCGTGGAGAACCACATCAGCAACATCTTCGCGAAGCTGGGCCTGGAAGCCAGCCGGGACGAGAACCGCCGGATCCGCGCGGTGCTGACCTATTTGGACAGTACCGCCGTGCGCGCTTGATTCACTCGATCGATATCGTGCGCATGTTCGAGTGGGGTCGGTAGCTTGGGGGTATGGATCTTTCGCCTGCCGTCCCTGTTCGGATCTCGACCATTGTGGACGGTGTGCTCGCCACACTGTGGAGAGCACACCTCGCTTCGGTGCGCCCGCGAAGACAGGTGCGGCTCAGTGCTGCTTTTTTTGCACTGAGCCGCAAAACTGCGCTGCCCTCACGGCTGATGCCTGCTCCTGACCCGCGAGGCGTCTTGGGCACGCCCTCGCCAGGTCGCGAGCCCACGCGCCCCGGTCGAAAGCGGACCACCGCGAGTGCTCAGCCATCCATGTCGCAGAAGGCAGCCGCACCCTTACCGCCCGCGCGTCACGCATTCCGCTCACGCCAGACGGCCGCACCCGCGGGCACTTACCCATCCACCACACAGGAAAAAGCCGCACCCGCGCCACCACCTCGTGGCACAGATGCGGCTCCCAGCACCGCTCTCAACGCACCCCTTGCCAACTCGTCGCCGGCACGAATCGCACCGGCCGGCGCGGCCGCGGCACCGTCACCTCGGCCACCGGCTCGGCCGGCGCCTGCACCGCAGCCAGCACAGCCACCAAAGCCGCGAGCTCCTCGTCCGTCGGGTTGCCCCGCACGACCCGCACCACCGGCGCGCCCATCACACCGGCGGGTTTCCGTGCTTGCGCGCCGGGATGTCGGCGTGCTTGGTGCGCAGCATGGTCAGCGCGCGGATCAGCACCTCGCGCGTCCGGGCGGGCTCGATCACGTCGTCGACCAGGCCGCGCTCGGCGGCGTAGTACGGGTGCATGAGCTCGGTCTTATACTCCTTGATCTTGAGCCGCCGGACGGCCTCCGGGTCGTCGGCCGCCTTGATCTCGCGGCGGAAGATCACGTTGGCCGCGCCCTCGGCACCCATCACGGCGATCTCGTTCGTCGGCCACGCCAGCGACACGTCGGTGCCGATCGAGCGCGAGTCCATCACGATGTACGCGCCGCCGTAGGCCTTGCGCAGGATGAGCTGCACGCGCGGCACCGTGGCGTTGCAGTAGGCGTAGAGCAGCTTGGCGCCGTGCCGGATGATGCCGCCGTGCTCCTGGTCCACGCCGGGCAGGAAGCCGGGCACGTCGACCAGCGTCACGAGCGGGATGTTGAACGCGTCGCACGTCTGCACGAACCGCGCGGCCTTCTCGCTGGCCTCGATGTCGAGCACGCCCGCGAGCGTCGCCGGCTGATTGGCCACGATGCCGACCACGTGCCCGTCGAGCCGGGCGAAGGCGCACACCACGTTCGTCGCCCAGCCGGCGTGCACCTGGAGGAACTCGCCGTCGTCCACGATCTCCTCGATCACGGCGCACATGTCGTAGGCGCGGGCCGAGTCGGTCGGCACGAGGTCGAGCAGCCGGTCCGTGCGGCGGTCGATCGGGTCGGTGGTCGGCTCGACCGGCGGGGCCTCGTTGTTGTTGGCGGGCAACAAGGACAGCAGGTACCGCACATCCTCGATGCACGACTGCTCGTCGTCGTACACGAACGCGGCCACGCCCGAGGTCCCGGCGTGCACGTCGGCGCCGCCGAGGCCGTTCTGCGTGATCTCCTCGCCCGTCACGGCCTGCACCACGTCGGGGCCGGTGATGAACATCTGCGACGTCTCGCGGACCATGAACACGAAGTCCGTCAAGGCCGGCGAGTACGCCGCGCCGCCCGCGCACGGGCCGAGCATCACGGAGATCTGCGGGATCACACCCGAACAGCGGGTGTTGCGCTGAAAGATGCCGCCGTAGCCGGCGAGCGCGGTCACGCCCTCCTGGATCCGCGCGCCCGCGCCGTCGTTCAGCGACACGAGCGGCGCGCCCGCGGCCGCGGCGAGGTCCATCACCTTGTGGATCTTCTGCGCGTGCGCTTCGCCGAGCGCGCCGCCGAAGATGCGGAAGTCGTGCGCGTACACGAAAACCGTGCGCCCGTGCACGGTCCCCCACCCGCACACCACGCCGTCCGAATACGGCCGGCGGTGTTCGAGCCCGAAGCCCGTCGCGCGGTGGCGCCGCAGGGCCTCCAGCTCGGTGAAGCTGCCGGGGTCGAGCAGCAGCTCGATGCGCTCGTGAGCGGTCAGTTTGCCGCGCTCGTGCTGCCGGACGGTGGCCGCGTCGTCGGGACCGCGCCGAGCTGCCTCCTTGATCTCGCGCAGCTCCACGAGCCGGTTGCCGAACGCTCCCTCTACGGCCAGTGCCTCAGACATGTACACGCCCCTTGTCGACGAGCCGATCAGCCAGATACCGGAGAATCACGTCTTGGTGGCGGGTCAGGAAGAAGTGCCCGCCCTGCAGCGTCACCAGCTCGAAGCCCGCCGCCGTGTGGTCGGCCCACGAGCGGACCTCGGCCACGGACGCGACCGGGTCGTCGGTGCCGGTGAACGCGACCACCGGCGCGGCGAGCGGAGTGCCCGGCACGTGCCGGTAGGTCTCCACGGCGCGGTAGTCGTTGCGCACGACGGGAAGGATCATGCGCACGACGTCCTCGTCGCCGAGCAGGTCCATCTCGGTCCCGCTCAGGCGGCGCAGCTCGTCGAGCACGCCTTCGTCGGTGCGCGTGTGCACGCTCTCGTCGCGCTGCCGCGAAGGCGCGCGCCGCCCGGACACGAACAGCGTGTCCACCGAGCCGCCCGCCGATTCCAGCCGCCGCGCCACCTCGTAGGCGACCATCGCGCCCATGCTGTGCCCGAACAGCGCCAGCGGCCGGTCCGTCTTGTCCCCCAACAGCTCGGCGACGGCGTCGGCCATGGCGTCGATCGTGGTCAGGAACGGCTCGTGCCGCCGGTCCTGCCGCCCGGGGTACTGCACGGCGAGCACCTCGACGTCCGGCGCCAGCGCCCGCGAAACCGGGAAGTAGAAGCTGGCAGACCCGCCGGCGTGCGGCAGGCACACCAACCGCGCCCGAGCCTCCGGCGCCGCGTGGAACCGCCGAAACCAGGCGTCTTCCGCGTGGGCGACCATGTCGTCCCACCGCCTTTCCGTCTGTCACAACGGGACGAGGTCACGCCGACCGGGTCCCCCGACGCACCAAGCTAGCCCGCCCGGAAGCCGCCCAACGACCCCTAAGCGCCCCTAAAGGCGATCTGAACGGAGACCCTCCACAATGGACATCAACCCTGATCGGCTCCGGTTTGGAGCTGCTCCAGGAACGCCCGTGCGGCCGGCGACGCGCTCGCGCTCACGGCCACCGCGACGGTCCGCGGCGTCCGTGGCACCAACGGCCGCAGCACGGTGCCGTCGAGACGCGGCACGCCGACCGACGGCAGGATGCTCACGCCCAGCCGCGCCCGCACCATCTCCAGCACGGCCGACATCTCGCGCGCCTCGAACGTCGCCTCCAGGTGAACTCCGGCTTGCTCCGCGGCCGCCGCGAACACCTGCGCGCAGCCGCCGGTCGGGCGGACGAACGGCTCCTCGGCGAGATCCGCGTAGGACACGGCCTCGCGCTCCGCCAGCCGATGACCGGCGGGCAGCACGGCGCACATCTCGTGGCTGTCGAGCAGCACCGTCCGCAGGCCGGGCGCGGGCAGCGTGACCACGGCGGCGTCGGCGACACCCAGGTCGAGCCAGTCCCGCACCTCCTCGTCGCTGCCCTCGATGAGCCGCACCGCGACGAGCGGGTGGCGTTCGGTGAACGCCCGCAGCTCGGCGGGCAGCCGGGTCCCCGTGGCAGTGGGCAGGCTGGCGATCCGCAGCGTCCCGGTGATCTGCCCGGCCACCTCGGCGACCTCCGCGCGCAGCAGATCGACCTGCCGCACGGCCTCGCGCGCTCGCCGGACGGCGCGTTCGCCGGCTTCGGTGAGGGTGACGCCCGTGCGCCGGCGGGTGAGCAGCGGTGCGCCGAGCTCGGCTTCCAGCGCGGCGACCGAGCGGCTCACCGCGGGCTGCGCCATGCCGAGGCGCTCACCCGCGGCCGTGAAGCCGCCGTGGTCGGCCACGGCCAGGAGCACTTTGAGCTGCTGCATCGTCGTCACGAGGACCTCCCGCCATGTTCGCCGCGGCATGCCCCCATAACACGAAGGACATTTCCCACGGCTCACCCAGAACATTACCGTCATGGTGCAACCGAGCAAGACAAGAGGAGTCACCAGTCATGCGAGTGCTGATCACCGGGGCGTCCAAGGGCATCGGCCGGACGGTCGTCGACCGGCTGGCCGCCGAGGGCCACCACCCGATCGGCCTGGCGCGCACCGCGCCGGCCGAGTTCCCCGGCAGCTTCCACGCCGTCGACCTCGGCGACCGCGACGCCACCGCCGCGACGCTCGACAAGGTCCTCGCGGAAGGTCCCGTCGACGCGGTGGTGAACAACGTCGGCTTCGCCAAGCTCGCGCCGCTCGGGTCGATCGACCTCGACGACGTCGCCGACGCCTACGACCTGAACTTCCGCACCGCGGTGCAGGTGACCCAGGCCGTGCTGCCCGGAATGCTCGCCGCCGGGCGGGGTCGGATCGTCAACGTCACCAGCATGGTCACGCTCGGCACCGCCAACCGGACCACGTACGCGGGTTCGAAGGCGGCACTCGAGACCGCCACCGCCATCTGGGCCGGGGAGCTCGGGACCAGTGGCATCACCGTCAACGCGGTCGCGCCTGGGCCGACGGAGACCGAGCTATTCCGTCGTGGCACCCCCGCCGGGTCCGAAGGCGAAGCCCGGTTCCTGGAGAACCTGCCGGTCGGCCGGCTCGGGCGTCCGGCCGAGATCGCCCACGCCATCTGCTTCCTGCTCTCCGAGGACGCGGGGTTCATCACCGGCCAGATCCTGCGCGTCGACGGCGGAGGGAGCATCGCCGCGGCCTGACATCCTCCGCGGACCGAGCAAAACCGCTACGGCGACCTGACCGACTCGGGCAGAATCGCCGAGATGGCGCCCACCTTCGTCCTCGTCCACGGTTCCAACGCGACCAGCCGCTGCTTCTCCGTGCTGCAGCGCGAGCTCGCGCAGCGCGGCCACCGCTCGCTCGCGGTCGACCTGCTCGGCCATGGCGCGGCCGGGTTCTCGGCGGCGTACCAGGCGCAGGACCTGGCGAAGTTCGCCACCGAGCCGTCACCACTCGCGGGGGTCACCCACGCCGACGTGGTGGCGGCAGTGACGGACGTCGTGCGGCGGGCGCACGACCACGGTCCGGTGATCCTCGTCGGGCACAGCCGCGGCGGACTCACCGTCACGAGCGTCGCCAACGCCGTGCCGGAGCTGGTGGACCGGACCGTCTACGTGTCGGCCTGGTGCTGCGTGGACGACACTCCCGCCGGCTACCTGCGCAACCCGGCGTACGCGTCGACGGCGCTGGCCGAAGCGGCGAAGGTCATGGTCGGCGATCCCGCGCAGCTCGGCGTGATCCGCATGAACTGGCGGTCCGCCGACCCGGCGCACCTCGCCGCCCTGAAACAGGCGATGCTCGCCGACGGGACCGACGCCGAGCTGCTGTCGTTCCTCTCCGGCATGGACCCGGACGAGTCCCTCGACGCCGGCAACG
Source organism: Amycolatopsis sp. NPDC050768 (assembly GCF_040654155.1). Taxonomy (NCBI): domain Bacteria; kingdom Bacillati; phylum Actinomycetota; class Actinomycetes; order Pseudonocardiales; family Pseudonocardiaceae; genus Amycolatopsis; species Amycolatopsis sp. NPDC050768. The sequence continues at coordinate 75,156 of NZ_JBFAHL010000011.1, read as the reverse complement.
ACCGGGCCGACGCCGCCACGTGGGGCCGGGTGCCCCACACCTACGTGCGGCTCACCCGCGACGAAAGCCTGCCGCTCGCGTTGCAGGACCGGTTCATCGAGGAGGCCGACGCGCTCACGCCGGCCAACCCGTTCGACGTCCATTCGCTGGACGCCGGCCACGTCGGCCCGTTGGTGCGCGCCGCGGACCTCGCCGACGTACTGGGGAGCCTCACACCCCGGTAGACGAACCCGGCCGCACGATCATCAGCACCGTGACCACAGCCCACAGCAGGTTGAACACCCCCGTCGTCATGGCCAGCCGCCCGGCGACGCGGGTGTCCAGCGCGGTCGCCACCGAAGACTCAGCAGACTCGGCCGGCACCGCACCGTCGCCCGAGGGTCCCGCCAACGCGGCCCGCTGACCCGGCAGCACGAACACCAGCAGCACCACCGCGGCCACCGCCGTCAGCGCGATCGAGACGAGGACCCACGTCTGGCCCGTCACCTTCATCGTCCCCGCGACGGCGAAGCCGAACACCGGCACGGCGATCGACACCCACGCGTACACGCGGCAGATGCGGTGCAGCAACGCCAACGTCGAGCGATCACCCCGCTTCAGCGCGGCGGGGAACATACTGGCGGCCACGGCCACGGGCCCGACGGCGAGGATCGCCGCCAGCACGTGGATCGACAGGAAGACTTTGCTCACGGCCCTGACGCTAGACCTCGCGTTTCACCGCCCGGAACCGGCTGGATCGCCGTGTTCCACCGGATTCTCGCCAGTCGCCGGAAACTAGCGCTTGTCCGCTTCGGGCACCTGCACCGCGAGGAACACCAACGTCCGGTTCAGCCGGAAGCCCAGGTGCTCGTACAGCCGGATCGCGCCGACGTTCGACGCGGCGGCGTGCAGGAACGGCAGCTCCCCGCGCTCACGAATGCCCGCCGCGACCGCGCGGATCAGCCGCGCCGCCAAGCCCTCGCCGCGGAACGCCGGGTCGGTGCAGACCGCGCTGATCTCCGTCCAGCCCGGCGGGTGGAAGCGTTCGCCGGCCATCGCGATGAGGGCGCCGTCGCGGCGGATGCCCAGGTAGGTGCCCAGGGAGATGGTGCGCGGCAGGAACGGGCCGGGCTGCGTGCGGGCGACGAGGTCGAGCATCTCGGGCACGTCGGCTTCGGTGAGGCGGACGGCTTCCGCGTCGGGCGCCACCGTCAGGCCGGTGCCCTCGAGCTGCACGCCCGGCGTTTCCCCGAGCACGGTCCAGCCCGCGGGCGCGGGACCCGTCGCGCCGGCGATCACGGCCGTGGCTCCGGGCCCGGCGAGGTCGGCGACGTCACGCCAGACGTGCTCGTCCGGCTGATCCGGCAGGGCCACGAACGGCGCGACGTCCGCGGGGTAGCGCAGGACCTGGCCCTTCTGCTCGGCCAAGTGCGCGTGCGGTCCGGTCAGCGCTGCCCACACCGGGTTGTCGAGCGGCGACGAGCTCATCCTGCCTGCCATTTCGTAGACGGAGCGACACTCCAGAATGCGGCGGCGGCCAGGCGTTCTGCCACCCGATCCCACATGCTGGGTCTGGTCCGCCGAACTACGCGCGCAACGCCTCGAACGACTCCTTCAGCGCCGGGTAGTAGTCGTCGAACGACGGGCGGGGGGTGTCGTCGCGCGCGGCGACCAGCAGGTCGAGGTAGTACTCCCAGCCGGGCCCGATCTCGCCGATGCCGTCGGTGCCGGTCAGGTGGTGCACGAGGCGCAGCTCGGTCCCGTCCTCCACTTCGGACACCAGCAGTTCCAGCGGCCACCCGCCGGCGTCCTCCATGCCCAGCAAGGCCAGCCGCCGCGGCGCTTCACAGGCTTCGATGCGCAAGTCGGTCCACGGCTTGCCTTCCTCGAACGCCAGCTGCACCCGGATCGTCTTCCCGGGTGCGCCCTCGCCTTCCCACGGCCCGAACCACAACGCCGTGCGGTGCGGCTGCGTCACGTCGGCCCACACGTCTTCGGGCGACGTCGCGAACGTGCGGCGCAGCACGAGGTCGACCCCGTCGTCGGTGCGCACCAGCTCTGCCATGAGGGACTCCTTCCGCTTCGAGGACGACAGGGTAGCCGCGAACCGGGCAAATCAGGCCGGAAACTGACCGGAGCGGGTTCTACCGTTCGAAACCACGACGTCGAAAGGATTCCGATGAGCCCCGTCGAGACCAACCAGCCGCTCGGCACGCCGACCTGGATCGACCTGGCCGTGCCCGACCTCGACCGCGCGCGGGCCTTCTACGGCACCGTCTTCGGCTGGGACTTCGACGGCGGCGACTGCCTGCTGCGCGGCCTCCCCGTCGCCGGCCTGCACCACGCGGCCGACCCCACGCCCGGCTGGCAGGTCCACCTCGCGACGGACGACTGCGCCGGCACCGCCGAAGCCGTCACCGCGGCCGGCGGCACGCTGCTGCGCGAACCGCACGACGTCGGGGACCGCGGCCGCGCCGCCCTCGCCGCGGACCCGTCCGGCGCTCGATTCGGTCTGTGGCAAGGGCGCGCATTCCCCGGCGCGCGCCTGGTCAACGAGCCCGACACGCTCGTGCGCAACGACCTCATCACCCCTGCCGCGGCCGGCGCGCGCAAGTTCTACTGCACCGTCTTCGGCTTCACGCTCGACGGCAACGACGACCTGCCCGACGCCGACTTCACTTTCCTGCGCCGCCCCGACGGCCACGAGGTCGGCGGCATCTTCAACCTGCGCGACGCCCCGGCCTCGGCCTGGGCCACCACCTTCGAAGTAGCCGACGCCGACACTTCAGCCGCCAAGGTTCGCGACGCAGGCGGCGAAGTCGCTTCAGTCGCGGGGACGCCGTACGGGCGGATGGCGACCGTGACGGACCCGTTCGGCACCGGCTTCACGATGATCGCGCGCCCCTGACCAGCTCGCGGCGCACGTGCTCCGGTACCCAGTTCGCGCCGGCCGGGCTCGCCCACCCGCGCCGCACGAACGCGACCAGCTCGGCCAGCCCGCGGTGACCGGTCCCCGGGCGCCACACCAGTGACCACGGGTAACACGGCACCGGCTCGACCACCGGAATGCGCTGCAGATCGTGCCGCTCGGGCCACGCGATGCGGATCTTCTCGCCGACGAACGTGAACAGCGTGCGCGACTCCGCCAGCGTGTCGAGCAGCGCTTCGAGCCCGAAGTTCGGCCCGGTCGGGTCGACGTCCACGCCGAACTCCGCCGACAGCTCCGCGTAGAAGCCCTCCCACTCGCTGCCGCGCCGGATCCCCGGCACCCACGCGCGGTGCTCGGCGACCTCGGCCAGGCGCACCTCCCGCCGTCCGGCCAGCGGGTGCCCCGGCCCGACCACGATCTGCAACGGCTCGAGGTATGCGTACACGTGCTTCAGCCCGTCCGGCGGCTCGCGCAGGTACGTGAACCCGGCGTCGACCGCGCCCGCGCGCAGCTCCCGCAACGTCTCGGCCGCGCCGCTGGAAGTGAGCATCTCCATCGGCACCTCGCGGTGCTCGCGGTGGAACTCCCGGAACAGCTCGGCGGCCGCCAGCCGCCGCCCCAGCACGTCCACGCGCAACGGCCGCGTCTCGCGCTGCACCGACTCCACCGCGTCGGCCACCGCACTCAGCACCGCCTTCGCGCGCGGCAGGAACGTCCGCCCGTCCACCGTCAGCGACGCCCCGGCCGCGACCCGCTCGAACAGCACGACACCCAGCTCGCCCTCGAGCCCCGCCACCCGCTTCGACACGGCCTGCTGGCTGATCCCCAGCCGCCCGGCCGCGAGCCGGAACTGCCCCTCCTTCGCGACCGCGACGAAGGCACGGAGTGCTTCGAAGTTCATGCCCTCCAGTGTCGCCTTCCCTGCGGCGTGACCCGTCCGGCCGTCACCGGTCCGCCAAGGGATAACCCATGCCGGCCTCCTGGATCTCGTCGAAGTCGTCCACCGTGAGCCCCCGGCCGGTGAACCGCTCGACGGCCACCAAGCCCTTCGCATACCGGTCCCACCTGTCGTCGAAGTCCAGCCCCTCGACGGCGGCGGCCACTTCCGGATCGGCGCCGAGCGGCCGGCCGATTTCGTCCGAAGCGAGGAGTTCGCCGTCGCGGGCGAAGGAGAGCCTCGTGACGGCGTTGACGTTCCAGAACATGCTCGCGGCGCGCCCTCCCCGCGACAGTTCGGCCAGCACCTCGCCCTGCACGCCGCGACAGCCGTTCTCCTCGACGGCCAGCACGATTCCGTCCACTTCGGACACCGCTACCCACGGGCCGAACTCGAGGTCGGAGTCGAGCAGGTCTTCGATCGGTTCCGGCTCCCGGATGTCCGCGCCGAACGCGTGCAACACCTCCCGCAGCGTCGACCCGGCGACCACAGTCACGGTGGCCGCCTCCGACAGCGCGCTCTGGCGGATCCACCGATACGCCGCCTCGGGCAGGTCGGCCACCGCGGGCTCCGGCTCGCCGCGCAGCCTGTGGCCCAGCCGGTCGGCTCGCGCGTGGACCACAGGCGGCGCCGGCGGCGCTTCCCACACGACCAGCTCGTAGGTCTCGGTCTCGACGTCGTCGCGGCCGTAGGCGAACACCCGCACCCGCAGGTCACCCGGCCGCGGCGGCGTCGCGATCCGGCGTTGGTTGTAGTGCTTCGGTCCCTCGAAGGTCGCGTCGCCGCGGCGAGCCGGCCAGCTGACCTCCACGACCTCGTGCCAGCCCTGCGTGTCGATCTTCACCGGCGGTTCGGCGAGCACCCGCATCCGGACCTCCAGCACCCCGGTTTCCCGGCCGGTCCGCACGAGCACCCCACCGTCGACGACTTCGACCAGTCCGTTGTCGGCGAATTCCCCAGGCTCGGGGAGCGATCCCTCGGTCAGCGCGAACACGTGCTCGCGCACCGCCACTTGCATGGAGCCGAAGGCCGGCAACCGGTACTCGACGCGTTTCTCGGCGAGCACCGCTTCCTCGTACACCACGGGCATGCTCCGGCTCGACAGGAGAGCCGACGCCACGCCCAGCCCGAGCCCGACCTGCGCCGCGACGTTGTCGCACCCCGCGTCGCCCAGCACCGCGGCCGCCGCCACCACGGCCACCGCGAGGTACGCCGCCCCGTGCGCCGCGGCGACGGCCTCTTCGTCTCCCACCGCATCGGCACCCAGCAACCCGGCGACGGCCTCGTCCCCGACCAGCCGCGACACCAGGCCGGCGATCACCTCGGCCGCACCCGGCCACCGCGCCTCGAAGAAGCGAGCCTCACGCAACGCCTCAGCCTCGGTAGACGCGGAGGCAAAGGCGAACGTGCCCGAAACACCGCTGCCCAGCCCCACCGACGCCCCCGCCACCGGCGGCAACGCGCGCACGGTCAGCTCCAACGCCCCGTGCACGCGTTCCACCAGCCACCCCGGCAGCTCCCGCAGGGCCCGAATCGCCTCGGGATCCGGAATCCCGGGCCGTACGCGACGGTCCGGCCGCCACCGCCCCAGCGCGGCCGCTGCCGTCACCGGAACAGCGGCCGCGACCCGCGGCGCCCGCCCGACAATCGCCTCCACCACAGCCGCCGTCACACTGTCTTCAGGATCCCCCATGGCGTCCATCCTGCCCGAACCCGGCACCGATCAGAACGGCACGACCTTCACCAACCTCGACGCGTGCGGAGCCAACGTCGCCGAGAAAGAACCTCGCGCGACACCCAGGTCGCGGTGGGCCCAGAGATCCCGGACCAACGCCGGCCCACGGACACCGAGGTCACTCCAGTTCGCGGTGACCGTCGCGGACGTGCTGCCCAGGTTGAAGAGCGCGACGGTGTAGCCGCCGTGGCCGTCGGAGCTCACCCACGTCTGCTGCGGCGTCGCCTGCGAGACCGGGTGGGCGGGGCGGCCGGCCTGGTCCACGGCGATCACCTCGCGGTTGGTGATGAGCGGGAGGTCGGCCGGGTCGAGCTTCGTCAGGTCCGTGCCCAGCAGCAGCGGCGCGCCCTCGATGGACCACAGCGTGACCACGCTCTGCTTCTCGTCGGCGGAAAGCCCGTCACTGGCACCGTTGCCGACCTCGACGGAATCGAGGTCGTTCCAGTGCCCGGGGCCGGCGTGGGGCACCCACTTCGGCACGTCGGTGAACCGCTGCTTCACCCGCACGTCCCAGTTGGTCAGTCCGACGCAATGGCTGTAGCACTCGATGTCACCCTCGATGCGCCAGCCGTTGCTGTAGCGCTGCCACGTGTCGACGTCGGCGAAACTGAGCGAATTGGACAGTTCCAAGTGGACCAGCCGACCGGTGGCGCGCAAAGCGGCCTGCCAGTGCTGGACGTCCGGGCGGTTGTCCGCCACGACGTTGCCGCCGCCGGGCCCGACGAAGTCCATCTTGATGTAGTCGACACCCCAGGAAGCGAGCAAGTCGGCCTGCGAGCGAACGTACGCGTCGGCGCCGGGCTTGCTGAAGTCGATGCGTGCGGACCCGTCGTCGGCTGTGTTGCCGGGCACGCTCGGGTCGGCGATATCGCCGACGTGGTACGGAGTTCCCTTGATCGCCGAGTTCGCGGCGACCGCCGCTTCGGGGCCGCCGGGGACGAGGTAGATGCCGAACTTCAGGCCTAGCCCGTGCACGTACTTCGCGACGGCCGCGATGCCGTTCGGGAAGCGGGTGGCGTTGGCGGCGTTGCGGCCGTACTCGTCGACGTGGTCGGACCAGCCGGCATCGATGTTGACGTAGTCGTAGCCGTAACGCGCGAGCGAATCGTGCATCACCTTGGCCTGGGCTTCGATGGCCTGCTCGTTGATGGCCGTGCGCAGCGAGCTCCAGCTGCTCCAGCCCATCGGTGGCGTGGCCGCGACGGGTGGCCGGTAAGCCGCGACGGCCTCGGGCGCCGCGACGACCCCACCCGCCAGAACCGCCATGACAGCGGCCAGGACTCTCACCTTGGTAACTCGGTTCATGCCGGACGACCCCTTCCGGATCCCCGGCGGCCCCGCGGCCGCACCGGGTTGAAAGCGTTTACCGTTGTACGCCCGCCGCAGTCGAGCGTCAACGATTCATCCGATGACTGGGCCAGCCAAACGCTCGACCACGAGTGCGAATCGGTGAAGTTTTCCCAGAACAACACCACCAGTTCACGCACCCGAACACCCTTTCACATATGGGAATTCCCGCGGAATCGGTCAAGGACCAGTAGACCAGTCGAGTTCATTCGGAAAGAGCCTCACCAAAAGCCCTCGACAATCACCGCGCAGAGATCCTATGTTTGCCCTGCCCACGGCTCGGTACATCACCCAGCTCGACGGAGGCCACGATGACCCGCCACACCACCACTCTCGCCGCCACGCTTCTCCTCGGCGCCGCCTTGCTGGGCCCGGGGACCGCTGCCGTGGCGCAGCCCGGCCGGCAGGACGTGTACGTCGCGCCCGGCGGTTCCGACAGCGCGCCGGGCACGGCCGCCCACCCGATCCGCACGGTGGCCCGAGCCCAGCAGCTGGCCCGGGACCGTGCACCCCACCTCACCACCGACCTCACGATTCACCTGGCCCCCGGCGTTTTCCGCCTCGACAAGCCGCTCACCCTCGACGCCCGCGACTCCGGCACCGGCGGCCACCGCATCATCTGGCAGGGCTCCGGGCGCACCGTGCTCAGCGGCGGCCGTCAGGTCACCGGCTGGCGCCCCGTGCCCGGTCACGCCGGTCTCTTCGCCGCGCCTGAACCCGCCGGCATGGACAACACGAGACAGCTCTACATCGACGGCGTCCGCGAACAACGCGCGCAAGGCCAGCTCCCCGTCAAGCTCACCGCCACCGACACCGGGTACACGGCGTCCGCCGACACGCTCGCCCACTGGCACGACCCGAGCGACATCGAACTCGTCTACACCGCGGGCGAAGCGCTGTGGAACGTCCAGCGCAACGGCCTCGGCCAGTGGACCGAACCCCGCTGCCCCATCGCGTCGGCGACCGGCACCACGATCACCATGGCCCAGCCGTGCTGGGACAACTCCACCCGGCGCGTCGAGTTCCCCGACATCCCCGGCCGCACCGTGAACATGGTCGGCCCGGGTGATCTCACCAACGGCCGTCAACCGTCGTTTGTGGACAACGCCCGCGAGCTCCTCGACACCCCCGGCGAGTGGTACCTCGACCGCTCCGCCCGCACGATCTACTACCTCCCGCGAGCGCACGAGGACCTCCGGCACGCCGACGTCGAGGTCCCGGCGCTGGAGAAGCTCGTCGACGGCCGGGGCACCGCCACCGCGCCGATCCAGGACGTCGCCTTCCGCGGGATACAGTTCTCCTACGCGACCTGGCTCACGCCGTCGTCACCGGAGGGCTTCTCCGAAATCCAGGCGGGCTACACGAACACCGGCGTGGGCGCGTACGCCACCCAAGGCCTGTGCGGGTTCGTGACCGGCGGCACCTGCCCGTACGCGAGCTGGACGAAGGAACCCGGCAACGTCTCGGTGTCGCAGAGCCGGCGCGTCGAGTTCAGCGACGACGTGTTCACCCACCTCGGCGCCGCCGGCCTCGACCTCGGCGACGGCGCGCAGGACGCGACGGTGCGGGCGAACGTCTTCACCGACATCTCCGGCAACGGCGTCGAGGTGGGCGGCGTCGACCAGCCGCAAGGAGGTGAGATGACCAGTGGCGTGCAGGTCACCGACAACCACCTCTACGGCCTGCCGCGCGAGTTCCACGGCGGCGTGCCGATCGTCAACGGCTACACGCAGCACGACACCATCGCGCACAACGAGATCGACCACGTCGCCTACTCCGCCATCTCCGTGGGCTGGGGCGGCTGGCCCGACAAGATCATGCAGCCGGCGACGCCGAACGTCTCGCACGACAACGTGATCGCGGACAACGCGATCCACGACTACATGCTCGCCCTCGACGACGGCGGCGGCATCTACACCCAGGGCATCACCGGCACGTCGCTCACCGACGGCGAAAAGGTGACCGGCAACGTGATCCACGGCCAGTGGGGCCTGGGCAAGGCCGTGTACACCGACAACGGCAACACCTACGAGACCATCTCGGGCAACGTCCTCTACGGCGCCGCGTACTTCGACGTCGGCACCCCGCACGTCGACTACCGCGACGCGCTCGGCAACAACGACCCGACGCTCATCCAGGGCAACTACTGGGAACAGGGCGATCGCGACGGCACCAACAAGGGCGTGATCACGACCGGCAACCACCTGCTGAGCACTCCGGCCGCGGCGCCGGCGTCGATCGTGTCCGCGGCGGGGATCGAGCCCACGTACCGGTGGGTGCTGCAACGACCGGTCGACGGTCGTTCCGCGCCAGACGCGCCTTCACGAGTGGGTACGTTCGCCGTGGCGGGGAAGCTGTACGTCACCTGGAACCCGACCGTCGCAGAGAACGGCTCACCCGTGACCGCCTACGTCCTCACCACGACGGACGGCACGCATCGGGTCACCACGACCGTCCCGGCGGCGGACTTCCTGCGGACCGGCTACGCGACGGTGCCAGGCCTCACGGACGGCCGCGCGTACACGGTCACAGTCGCGGCCCGCAACGCACTCGGCGCGGGCTTCGCGTCGCTGCCATCGGCTCCGGTGACCGTCGGCGCACCTGCCGATTCACTCGCCGCGGCCCCGACCGGCGCGAAGGCCCTCCCGGCCGTCGACGCCGTGAGCCTGCACTGGACCCCGCCCAAGAACACGGGCGCGACCCCGGTGCTCGCGTACCGCATCACGGTCTCCGACGGCCGCACGATCACCGCTGTCGGCCGCGACGCCCTGGTGAGCCAGCCGACGGCCAAGGGCATGACGCGCGTGATCGACGGCCTGACCCCCGGCACCGCGTACACGTTCACCATCGCGGCGGTGACGGGCAACGGCGCCGGGGCGCCGGTGTCGGTCACGGCGAAGACCACCGGCTGAACTCGATTGCGCCGCCGGCCTCCCGGGCGCTAGACAGGCACCGTGGACATCCGCCTGCTCGAAGCGACCGCCGACGACGCCGCCGAACTGCTCGTGCTGCAGCGGTGTTGCTGGGTGCAGGAAGCCCTGCTCAACAACACTCTCGAAATCCCCGCGCTGCACGAAACGCTCGACGAGGTCCGCGAGGGCATCCGCACGTGGCGGGTGTGGGTTCTGCGGCAGGGCCCGCGCCTGGTCGGCGCGGTCCGCGGGCGGCTCGAGGACGGCGCCTGGGAGGTGGGCCGCCTGATGGTCGCGCCCGACCTCACCGGGCGCGGCCTCGGCCGGCGGCTGCTGGAGCATGTGGAGAGCGAGGCGCCCGCGCCGGCGGAACGCTTCGAGCTCTTCACCGGCGCCGCGAGCAAGCGCAACATCGCGATGTACGAACGGGCCGGATACCGGTTGACCGACCAGCCCGGCCCGGTCGACGGCCACATCCGGCACGCGGTTTTCCTGGTCAAGCGCCGGGCGTGATCGCTCACCCCGTGTGCAGGTGCGCCGCCAGCCGGATCCGCAACCCGCGCACGTCGGCCAGCGCCACCGAGACCGTCTCCACCGGCCGGTGCCCCGCGGTGTTGTTCCACCGTCCACACGGTCCGGTGACGTACGTGAACCCGTTACGCGTCAGGGGAACCGACCAGATCTGCTCGCTCCCGCGCCCCGCGCCGGAGCCCCGCGCGTGCCAGAACTGCGACGTCGCCATCACCTCACCCAGCGCCGCCACGAACGCAGGCACGTCCTCGTCGCGCAGCCCGAGCCCCCGCCCGGCCCACACGCGCGGCAGGTCCGCCTCGCCCTCGCCGGGCCGCAGCGTGCGCCCGAAGACCACCTCGGTGTCCCCGACGTGAACACTCCAGCCCCGCGCGGTGATGGTCACCATGGTTCGACTCGCTTCCTGAGTTCCGGCGCCGAGTGAACCACGCCCCCACCGAACCCGACTGAGCGATCACCGCTTCAGGAAGCGGGTTCTCCCTGGTGCCCCCGCCCGCGGTGGCGCCGCCGCTTGCGCAGCTCCTGCCGCGGTGCCTTCGCGCCCCCGCGCCCACCCGCGCCTCCACCTCGGCCGCCGAGAGGCCGCACGACTGGGGTCGCAGTTACCGACCCGCACCTCCACCGCGCCACCGACGGACCTCACCACTGGGGCCGCGACTGACAGCTCGCGCTTCCACCCGACCGCCGCTGACACAGCCCCGCCCGAACACAGCCCCGCCCGAACACAGCCCCGCCCGAACACAGCCCCGCCCGAACACAGCCCCGCCCGAACACAGCCCCGCCCGAACACAGCCCCGCCCGAACACAGCCCCGCCCTCCCAGGGGGGCGTGCCCATGCCCAGTCTATCGGCCCCCACCGACAAAACCCCTTGGCGCAGCCGAGTTATCCACAGGCGCGCCCGAATCCGGCACCTCTGTGGACAACTCGGCGAGAGCCATCACCGAGTCCACCCAGAACCACCCCTGCTGCAAATCGGAGACTCCTCCGGTCACCCTCCACACCGAGACAACCGGAGGACCCTCCGAACAGCAGAACGGAACCGACAATTCCCATCACCACCCCGTTCACCCCGGGACTCCACCGCCGCCGAGGTGCTCGACGGCGTCGATCTCACCGGGCGCCGGGCCGTCCTCCACATCCTCGTCAACAACGCCGGCGGCACGGCCCCACCGGAGCCGCACCGAAGCCCAGAAGCCCCGAAGCCGAACGATTCGACCCGGCCACAGCCGGCAGCCCCGAACGCTCCAGCGTCGCACCCGAAGCCCTCGACCCCGAAGCCGCGAGCCGCGAGTCGCTTGTGGACGGTTTCCGAACAGCTCATCACAACCTAAGGCACCAGCACGACCTTCCCCGGCGCATGACCCTGGGCCAGCAACCGCTGCGCGTCAGCCGCCTGTGCCAGCGGGAAAGTCCGCGCCACGCGCACCGAGAGCGTGCCCGTCTCGGCCAGTTCGACCAGCGCCAGCAGGTCCCGCTGGTCGAGGCGAGCGAACACCGGAACCGTGCCGGGAAAGGAAAACTCCGCGATCGACGCCACCCGCACGTCCGGCGAAGCCAAGTCCGGAGTGGACGAAAGTGCACCCCGCCCGACAGTGTCGAGCACCGCGTCGACTCCGGAAGGAACCAACGCCCGAACCCGCGAGGCAAGACCGGAACCATAAGAAACCGGCAACGCACCCAATGACCGCAGGTACTCGTGATTGGCCTCCGAAGCCGTCCCGATCACCCGCACTCCACGCGAGACCGCAAGCTGCACCGCGAGCGAACCCACGCCACCCGCGGCCGCGTGCACCAGCAACGTCTCACCCGAGGACAACCCGAGAGCCCGAACCGCCTGCAACGCCGTCAGCCCGCCGAGCGGCAACCCGGCCGCCTCGGCCCATGACAGCCGAGAAGGCTTGCGCACCAACGTTCGCACGTCGACTGCCACCTTCTCCGCATACCCGCCGTTGCGGTGTGCGACCTCTCCGCGAATGAACCCGATCACCTCGTCGCCCGGCGAGAACTCGGGCGCCGCCGGCCCCGCGCGTTCCACCACGCCGGCGACGTCCCACCCCGGCACCGCGGGAAAGTACGTCTCCTGAGCCTCGGCCAGCGCGCCCGCCTGCACCCCGAGATCCGCGGGGTTCAAGGCCGCCGCCTTCACCCGCACCAGCACCCCGTCGAGGTTCATCTTCGGGTCCGGCAGCTCCGCGAGCTCCAGCACCTCCGGACCACCGAACCGGTGGTGCACCACGGCTTTCACGACTGCAGCCCCGCCGGGAGCAGGTCGTTCAGCACGTCGTGGCGCGAGATCTTCCACTCACCACCGACGCGGCGCAGCTCGGTGTCGTAGTAGCCCGACTCGATCGGCCGCACCACCGGCGACGGCAGCGTCCGGGCCTCGAACACCACGTACTGCGCCGACAGGTGCGCCCGGTCGCCGTCGACCTCGATCAGGTGATCCGAGGTCACGTGGTGCCCGGAACCGCCCTCGGGGTGCGGGGGCATGAACTGCTCCACCGCGTGCCGCACACCGGCGCCGCCGATCAGCGGTTCGCCGACCTGGTCGTACGTACCGGGACCGGTCCGGACGAGGATCCGGACCACGGCGTCGTCGGTGAACAGCGTGCCCTGCGCGGCGCCGTCTCGCCGGTCGGCCGCACGGACGTAGCGGGCCAGGACCTCCTGGACCGCGCGTTCGTCACTCATGGAAATGGCCTTTCTCTGGGGGACTGCTTCCAGAGAACGCCCCCGTGACCAGCGGAACGATGACCGTCCAGGCGACGATCATTACCCTGGAGGTATGGATCGCCTGGAGACGCGCGAGCTCGCCTACTTCGTCGCGGTGGCCGAGGAGCTGCACTTCGCCCGTGCCGCCGAGCGGCTCGGCATCGCGGCGCCGCCGCTGTCGCGCGCGATCGCCCGGCTCGAGCGGCGCATCGGCGTGCGGTTGTTCGACCGCACGAGCCGCCGCGTCTCCCTCACCGAAGCCGGCAAGGTCTTCCTCGCCGAAAGCCGCGCGGCGCTGGCCGCCGTGGACACCGCGGTGCGGCGAGCCCAGCGCGCGGCCCGGCCGGCGCGGCTCGTGGTCGCCGTCCGCTCCGGCACCGGCGCGGGTCTGCTGTCCGACCTGCTCGAGGCCTACGCGCACCGCCCCGCCGCCGCGCCGGTCGAGCTGCTGTTCACCACCGACCAGACCCAGGCGCTGCGCGAAGGCACCGCCGACGTCGCCCTGCTCTGCGCGTCCTCCGACGCCACCGGGCTCACGACCACGGAGCTGGCCGTCGAGTCGCCGGTCGCTCTACTGCCGGTGTCCCACCCGCTCGCGACACGCGCGGCCGTCCCGATCGAGGAGCTGCGCCGGATCGATGTCTACCGCGCGACGTGCCCGCCGGTGTCGCTCGACGAGATCGTCGATCGCGTCGCGCTCGGCCAGCTCGTGGTGGTCGTCGGCGAGAGCGCCGCGAGCCGGATCGGCGACGCCGTGGTGGCCGTCCCGGTGGTCGGCCAGGCGGGCACCACGCTCGTGCTGGGCCGTGCCGCGGGCGCCCCGACGCCGGACCTGAAGGCCTTCGAGCGCACCGCGAAGGACGTCGCCGCGCGCCGCCTCGCCACCGCCGGCACGGCGTAGCCCGAACCCTCGAAGATCACCACAAACCCTCCGGACCTGCACTTATGCACGTTCGTCGCGAAATCCTTGACTTCAAATTGAGCAAGTGATTTAGTCAATTCACTCGCAGAACGGAGTCACCGATGACCGAAGCGCACCCGAAACACGGGCTGTCCGAACAGCTCGTGGACGGGCTGCTGGAGCTGATCGCCGACGAGCGACTGGCGCCGGGCGACAGCCTGCCGACCGTGCGCGTGCTGGCCGAGCGGTTCTCCGTGACCACGCCGACGATCCGGGAAGCGCTGCGCCGGCTGCAGACCACCGACGCGGTGCGCATGCGGCACGGCTCGGGCATCTACGTGGGCGACGGCATCCACCGCACGCTCATGCCGAACCCGAACTCCGCGCCGATGAAGGACGAGCTGATCCTCCAGCTCGTCGACGCCAGGCTCACGATCGAACCCGGCATCGCGGCGCTGACCGCGGTCAACCGCAGCGAAGAAAGCCTGCAGCGATTGGAACTCGCGCTCGACACGGCCAAGCGCGACAAGACCGACCACCGGCCGCACCTGAACTTCCACCGCGAACTCGCCGGCGGTTCGGGCAACCAGGTGCTCTTCGAGGTCGTCGATTCACTGCTCGCCGCGCGTGGCCGGGAGCAGAAAGCCCTGCGCGCCCTCATCGAGGACCGCCGGCGCGACTACGAGGAGCACCTCGCCATCTTCGACGCCGTGCGCTCCGGCGACGGGGCCGCCGCGGAGGAACACACCCGCCACCACCTCGAACAACTCCGCACCGAAGTGGCCCGCCAGCTCGGGCGGGCCGAATGACCCGGAAAGACACCATGCCGATCGCACCACGTTCACACCGCCTCGCCGACCTCACCTGGCCCGAGATCGACGACCTGCGCCCGCACGCCCCCGTGGCGATCGTGCCGCTCGGAGCCACCGAGCAGCACGGCCACGGGCTCGCGCAGCGCACCGACACCACCCGGGCCGAGGTCGTCGCAGACCTTGTGGCGCAACACCTTTCGCCGAAGGTCGTGGTGACGCCGGTGATCCCCGTCGGGGTCTCCGAGCACCACATGGCCTTCCCCGGCACGCTCACGCTGTCGCCGATCACGCTGCAGCAGGTGATCGTGGAGCTCGTCACCAGCCTGCACCGCCACGGCTGGCGCAAGGTCTACGTGCTCACCGGCCACGGCGGCAACAACGCGACGGTCGAGGTCGCCGTCACGCGGCTGCGCACCGACCTGCCCGACCTGCACATCGCGTGGAGCGGGATCACGCCCGTGGTGTCGGACCTCGTGTCGAAGCTGTCCGAAAGCAGGATCGGCGGCCACTCCAGCGAAATCGAGACCTCGCAGGCGATGTTCGCCGACCCGGACCTCGTGCTCCCCGAGCGCCTCACCCCCGGCAGCTCCACCTTCGACGACCTCGACCAGGCGGGCAAGCTCAGCCGCTCGCGGCCGGGGATCCACTTTCCACAGTCCTATCACGACCTGAGCAAGACCGGCACGCTCGGCGACGCCACCAAGTCGTCCGTCGAGATCGGTGCTCGGCTGGTGGAAGCCACCGTCGAGCGCATCAGCGGCTTCCTGCAGGAGTTCCTCGACCTGCCGGAACGCCAGTCCGCCCCCACCCTCACCCGCATTCCCCAGGAGACGCCATGACCGCCCCGACCCGACGCCGTCTCGGAGTGGCCACCCTCGTGCTCGCGGCCGGCCTCACGCTGACCGCCTGCGGTGGCAGCGACGACCAGGCCGCCAACCCGCTCGGCACCGCCACCCCCGGCAAGGTCCACTTCGCCTTCCGCTCCGACGACAAGCCGACGTCGTTCATCGACGGCGGCAAGCCCACCGGCTTCCTCATCGAACTCACGCAGGCAATGGCGCAGAAGATGAACTTGACCGCCGACTACACGGCGACCGACTTCGCGAGCATGCTGCCCAACATCCGCAACCACAAGTACGACTCCGCCGCGTTCGGCACGCTCGTCACGCCGCCGCGCCAGGAGGTCACCGACTTCACCACCGCGGTGAACTACGGGCAGGCGCAGCTGATCTCCCGCAAGAGCGCGCCACTGGCCACTGTGGACGCCTCGGGCGGCAAGACCATCGCGATCACCCGCGGCAGCGAGCTGATCCCGCTCGTGAAGAAGCGCGTGCCGACCGTGACGGTCAAGGAGTTCCCGAACATCGCGGCCAGCTCCAACGCGCTCACGGCCGGCCAGGTCGACGGGCTGTTCACCGGCGTCGCGACCACGAACGACCTCCTCGAGAAGCACCCCGACTACCAGGCCTCGCCGGCGATCACCAGCGGCATGACCGCGTTCCCCGTGGCCAAGGACAAGCCCGAGCTGAAGAAAGCGCTCGACGACGCGCTCAAGGCCGTGATCGCCGACGGCACGTACACGAAGCTGTTCGACAAGTGGAACCCCAAGGGCGTCGCGATCCCGTCGGACATGATCAAGGCCTACCCCGGCATGCAGCAGCGCCCCGGCGTCACCGCCGCCGACGGGTCCTGAAAGGACAGCGCCATGGACGGTCTGAAACAAATCTGGGACACGTTCTTCGACCTCGACCTCATCGGCAGCACGCTCCCCACGCTGCTGAAAGAGGGGCTGCTGAACACGCTGTTCCTCACCGTGCTCGCGAGCGCGATCGGCCTCGTGGTCGGCATCTTCCTCGCCAGCGGCCTGATGTCGCGCTTCCGGGTGCTGCGCCTGCCGTGCCGCTGGTACGTCGACATCCTGCGCGGCCTGCCCCACATCCTGAGCATCTACCTCATCGGCCAGGGCCTGCCGCTGGCCGGGCTCACGATGTTCGGCAACTGGACCTACGGCTACGCGGCGCTCGCGATCGGGCTCATGGAAGGCGCTTACATGGCGGAGATCTTCCGCTCGGGCTTCCAGAGCGTCGACAAGGGCATCGTCGAAGCGTCGCGCAGCCTCGGGATGTCGCACACGAAGACCATGCGGCTCATCGTGATCCCGATCGGTTTCCGCCGCGTGCTGCCGGCGCTCACCGGCCAGTTCATCCTGGTCATCAAGAGCACGGCGCTGGTCTACCTGCTCGGCCTCGCCGCCGGGCAGCGGGAGATGTTCGCGATCGCCCAGGACACGTCCACCAACAACGCTTCGCTTTCGCCGCTGGTCGCCGCTGGCCTGTTCTACCTCGCGATCACGGTGCCGCTCACCTACGTGGTGAACAAGTGGGACAAGCGGATGCGCGAAGGCCGGCCCGCCGAGGCGACCGCGCCGGCGGCCGTGCGCACCGAGGAGGCACTGGTATGACGCAGGCGAGCACCGCGGCGACAGCTTCGTCGTCGACCGCCCGAACCACCGGGACGACCGTCCGCTACGAACACATCGACAAGACCTTCGGCAACACCCCGGTGCTGCACGACATCGTGCTCGAAGCCCCGGGCGGCACCACGACGTGCATCATCGGCCCGTCAGGCTCTGGCAAGTCGACGCTGCTGCGCTGCACCAACCTGCTGGAGATCCCGACAGCCGGGCGCATCTTCATCGGCGACCAGGCCATCACCGACAAGGGCGCCGACGTCGACCGCATCCGCACCCGCGTCGGCATGGTGTTCCAGAACTTCCACCTGTTCCCGCACCACACGGTGCTCGACAACGTGACGCTCGCCCAGCAGCAGGTGCTCGGTGTGTCTCGCGACGAAGCTGTGGAGACCGCGCGGGCGAACCTTGCGGCGGTCGGGCTCGCGGCGTACGAGAACCGCCGGCCCTCCCAGCTCTCGGGCGGCCAGCAGCAGCGCGTGGCCATCGCGCGGTCGCTGGCGATGAACCCCGAGGTGATGTTGTTCGACGAAGCGACGTCCGCACTCGACCCCGAGCTCGTGAAAGGCGTGCTCGCCGTGATGCGCGACCTGGCTTCCCGCGGCATGACGATGATCGTGGTGACGCACGAGATGCGCTTCGCCCGTGAGGTCGCCGAGCAGGTCGTGTTCCTCGACCAAGGACGGCTCGTGGAAGCCGCCCACCCCACCGAGTTCTTCGAGTCCCCCCGCAGTGACCGGCTCCGGTCCTTCCTCGACGAGGTGCTCTGAATGAGATTCGCCAAGCTCGCCGCTGTCGCCGCGCTTGCGCTGACCGCCACGGCGGTCGTGCCGCAGACCGCGTCCGCGACCCCCTCCGTGCGCAACTACCCCAAGGTTTCGATGGGCTGCACCGCGCAGTCGACCACCCTGCCGCTCGGGCAGACGGTCACGCAGACCATCACCTCCGGCGGGCTTTCCCGCGACTACCTGATCCACCTGCCCGCGAACTACCAGCCCGGCCACCCGAAGCCCGTGGTCATGGCGTTCCACGGCCGCAAGGGCGACGGCAGCGACATCGAAGAGTTCTCCGGCATCGACGGACTCGACACCATCGCCGTCTACCCGGTGGGCGCCAAGGGTCTCGACGACCAGCGCGCCTGGCAGAGCGCCCCGTACGCCGCGGAAGGCGTCGACGACGTCCGCTTCGTCGGCGACCTGCTCGACCACCTGCAGGCGACGCTGTGCGTGGACCCGCTGCGCATCTTCGCCACCGGCAAGTCCAACGGCGCCGGCTTCGTGTCGCTGCTGGCCTGCCAGCTGCCGATGCGCATCGCCGCGTTCGCGACGATCGCCGGCGCGTTCTACCCGGGCACCACGGTGGGCTGCTCGTCGAGCGTCCCCGCCCCGATCGTCGACTTCCACGGCACCGCCGACCCGACCATCGAGTACAACGGCGGCACCAGCCACAGCGAGCCCATCCCCTACCTGATGGACTGGGCCCAGAACTGGGCGAACCACAACCACTGCGCCGCCACGCCGGTCAGCACCCCGATCGGCTCCGACGTGATCCAGTTCTCGTGGCAGAACTGCGCCGTCAACGCCTCGGTCACCCACTACCGCATCCTCGGCGCCGGCCACACCTGGCCCGGCGAGCTCGTGGACAGCGGCCCGGGCTCGGCGACGCAGACGGTAAAGGCACAGCAGGTGATCTGGACCTTCTTCAACGCCCACACACTGGGTTCCGGCTTGTTCTGAGTTGTCTGCCCCTGCTCCGCCGAGGCGTGCGAGATCGCTGTGTTGTCTGCCCCGGCTCCGCCGAGGCGTGCGAGATCGCTTCAAGCCGACTTCTTCCCTCCCGGTTTTCGCGCGGCCCAGGGGCCGCGCGAAAACCGCTCAGTCCAGAAGTCGGCGCGATCTCGCGGCTGTGGTAGCCAGTGCGACGCTGTCTTGCGGGGGTGGTGGCCAGGCCGCCACCCCTGCGAAGGCTTACTCCTCCATCAGGTCGCGCACCATCGGGGCCACGCGCGTGCCGTACAGCTCGATGTTGCGCAGCACCGAGCCGCGCGGCAGGCCAGCCAGCCCGTACTTGAGGTCGAACCGCGTGGCCCCCACCGTCTTGAGCGACGCGGCGATCTTGCGCGCCACCGTCTCCGGCGAGCCGACGTGCCAGGCGCCGCGTTCGGAGACCTCCTCCAGGAACTGCTCCCGCGACGGCGGCCGGAACCCCCGCTCGCGTGCGACGCGGGTGAGCACGTCGACGTAGTGCGGGTACAGCTCCTCCATCGCGTCCTCGTCGCTGTCGGCGATGTGGCCGGGCATGTGCAGCCCGATCGCCTTCTGCGGTTTGTCCAGGCGGCGCTGCACGTCGCGGAACAGGTCCGCGAACGGCTTGAACCGCGCGGCCGGGCCGCCGATGATCGCGAGCATCAGCGACATCCCGTACTTCGCCGTCCGCAGCACGGACTCAGGGCTGCCGCCGACGCCGATCCACGCCGGGATCGGGCCCGTCTCCGTGTGCGGCACGACTTCCTGCCCGCTCAACGAGGGCCGCAGCCGGCCGGACCACGTCACGGGCTTCTCCTCCAGCAGGCGGGAGAACAGGTCCACCTTCTCGTCGAACAGCTCGTCGTAGTCGCCCAGTTCGTAGCCGAACAGCGGGAACGACTCGGTGCTCGACCCGCGCCCCAGGATCACCTCCGCCCGCCCGTGCGAGAGCGCGTCGAGCGTCGAGTAGCGCTGGAAGACGCGCACGGGGTCGTCGGAGCTCAGCACCGTGACGGCGGAGCCCAGCCGGATGCGCGACGTGCGCGCCGCCACCGCCGCCAGCACCACATCGGGAGCCGAGAGCGGCATGTCCACCGTGTGGTGCTCGCCGATGCCGAAGAAGTCGAGGCCCACGTGGTCGGCGAGCACACCGTGCTCCACCAGGCCGCGGATGGTCTCGGCGTGGCCGACGGGCGTACCGCCGTCGTCGGAAAGCACGTCCCCGAACGTGTCGAGTCCGAGGGTGACCGAATACTTCGTCATGCCCCGATGTTGTAACCACCACGGCAACCGCACCTCGCCACACGCTGGGTACCCACACGAGGGGACGGCAGCGCGCCAGCTCGCGGAGGAGGATGGACTCAGGTGAGGCCGCCGCGAGATCGCGCCGGCTTCTGGACTGAGCGATTTTCGCGCGGCCCTGGGCCGCGCGAAAATCGGGAGGGAAGAAGCCGGCTTGAAGCGATCTCGCACGCCTCGGCGGAGTCGAGGCAGAAAACAGGGGATAGTCATGAGCGAGCAGCGCAACACCGAACTCGGGGACTTCCTGCGCGCCCGCAGGGCGGCGCTGACGCCCGCGGACACCGGGGTCCCGACCTACGGCACCCCGCGCCGCGTCCCCGGGCTGCGGCGCGAGGAGGTCGCGCAGCTCGCCGGCGTGAGCGTGAACTACTACACCCGCATCGAGCAGGGCGAGAGCCACCAGATGTCCGACTCGGTGATGGAGGCCATCGCCAACGCGCTGCGCCTCGACGAGAGCGAGCGGATGCACCTGCTGCGCCTGGCCTGGCCCGCCCAGGTGATGCGGCGGGAGGCAGGCCCGGAAATGGTGCGTGACTCGGTTCTCGCGCTGGTCGAGAGCAACCTCGACCAGGCGGCGATCATCGTCGGCCGGCGGACCGACCTGCTCGGCGGCAACCGGCTCGGCTTCGCGTTGCTCGGCATCGACCGCGACGCGCGGCCCAACCTGACCAAGCACATGTTCCTCGAGCCGGCGATGCGCGACCTCGTCGTCGACTGGGAGCGCCAGGCCCACAACGCGGCCTCCTACCTGCGGATGACCACCGGCGAGCAGACCGACGACCCGAAGATGGCGGAGCTGATCGGCGACCTGAGCATCCAGAGCCCGGAGTTCGCACGGATCTGGGCTGCGCACCCCGTGGCGCAGTGCCTGCACTCGGTGCGCGAGTACGACCACCCGCTCGTCGGGCGGCTCACCCTCAACGAGGAGAGCCTGCGGATGCCCGACGACTCCGGTCAGCGCATCATCTTCTCCGGTGCCGAGCCCGGCTCGCCGTCGGCCGAGCGCCTGAAGCTGCTCGACTCGCTGGTCTCTTGAGGCCTTACAACCTGAGGCCTCACAGCTCGTCGAAGACCAGCACGGTGTGCGTCGAGAGCACGTCCTTCATCGCCTGAAGCCGTTCGAAGACCAGGTCGCGCAGGCTGTCGGCGTCGCTCGTGCGCACGAACAGGATGAGGTCGTTGTCCCCCGAGACGAGCCCGCCGTGCTCGATCTCGGGGATGCTCTTGAGCGCCGCGCTCACGGTGCGCCACGAGTTCTGCGTGACCTTGAGGTAGACGTACGCCGCGAGCCCCTGCCCCATCCGGCGCGGATCAGTGACGGCGGCGTACCCGGTGATCACGCCTTCGCGGTGCAGCCGCTCCACCCGCGTGTAACAGCCCGCTCGCGAAATGTGCACGCGCTCGGCCAGCGCGCGCATCGACGCGCGCCCGTCGGCCTTCAGCTCGGCGATGAGTTTCAGGTCGACCTCGTCCAGGGCCGCCGCCATTCGTCCACCCGGCTCGGACATCCCCGCACCTCTCGAAGCCAATCATCCGGCTCTTCTCGGCCGGATGAGCCATTGTTCCACACTTGCCGTCGATACCTGGATCCCTGATCGGCGTGGAGCGAAGATCGGCGTTAGACGTCTTCCTCTGTCCCCCGTCGATCGGAGCTGCCGGTGACCACCACGGAACGCACCGCCGCGTCGTTCTTCCTCCCGAGCGACGAGCCCCTGGGCCTCATCACCGCCGACGGCGCACCCGTCGCCGACGCCGCCCTGGAGATGCCTGCCGACGACGTGCTGCTGCGCCTGCACCGCGCGATGGTGTCGGGCCGCCGCTTCGACGCGCAGGCCACCGCCCTGACCAAGCAGGGCCGCCTCGCCGTGTACCCGTCCGCGCGCGGCCAGGAGGCCGGCGAGATCGGCTCGATCCTCGCGCTGCGTCCGCAGGACTGGCTCTTCCCGACCTACCGCGACTCGATGGCCGTGGTCGCGCGCGGCGTCGACCCGGTCGAGGTGCTCACGCTGCTGCGCGGCGACTGGCACTGCGGCTATGACCCGTACCGCGCCAACGTCGCGCCCCAGTGCACGCCGCTGGCCACGAACACGCTGCACGCTGTCGGGTTCGCGCACGCCGCCAAGACCAAGGGCGAGGACACCGTCGCGCTCGTGCTGCTCGGCGACGGCGCCACCAGCGAGGGCGACACCCACGAGGCGCTGAACTTCGCGGCCGTGTGGCAGTCGCCGGTGGTGTTCCTGGTGCAGAACAACGGTTACGCCATCAGCGTCCCGCTCTCGAAGCAGACCGCGGCGCCTTCGCTCGCGCACAAGGGCGTGGGCTACGGCATGCCGTCGGTGCTGGTGGACGGCAACGACGCGGCCGCCGTGCACGCCGTGGTGGAGCAGGCCGTCGCGCGCGCCGCTGCGGGCGGCGGGCCGACGTTGATCGAGGCCCTCACCTACCGCATCGAGTCGCACACCAACGCCGACGACGCCACGCGCTACCGCGACCGCGTCGAGGTCGAGGCCTGGCTCACCCGCGACCCGATCGCGCGGCTCGAGCGTTACCTCACCGACCGCGGCCTGCTCGACGACGTGGCGCGCGAGGAAATCGCCGTACGCGCCGAGGCCGAAGCCGCGTCGTTGCGCGAGCGAATGAACGTGGACACGGTGCTCGACCCGGCGGACCTGTTCCGCCACGTGTACGCCGAGCCGACGGCCGCGTTGCGCCGCCAGGCCGAAGACCTCACCGCCGAACTCTCCTTCGGAGCCGAAGAATGACCGCGACCCTGGAGTCCACTTCGGACGCTTCTGCCGAACCGGACACCGTCACCATGGCGGGCGCGCTCAACCGCGCCCTGGCCGACGCGCTGGCCGAGGACGAGCGCGTGCTCGTGTTCGGGGAGGACGTCGGCACGCTCGGCGGCGTCTTCCGCGTCACCGACGGGCTCGCCGCCCGCTTCGGCGAGACGCGCGTGTTCGACACCCCGCTCGCCGAGTCGGGCATCGTCGGCACGGCCATCGGCATGGCGATGAACGGCCTGCGGCCCGTGGTGGAGATGCAGTTCGACGCGTTCGCCTACCCGGCGTTCGAGCAGATCACCAGCCACCTCGCCAAGCTGCGCAACCGCACGCGCGGCGCCGTCGAGCTGCCCATCGTGATCCGGATCCCCTACGGCGGCGGCATCGGCGGCGTCGAGCACCATTGCGACTCCTCCGAGGTCTACTACACGCACACGGCGGGCCTGCGCGTCGTCACGCCGGCTTCACCTGCCGACGCATACGCGCTGCTGCGCCAGGCGATCGACAGCCCGGACCCGGTGATCTTCCTGGAGCCCAAGCGGCGGTACTGGGAGAAGGAGACCGCGCGGCTCGACCACCGATCGTCCACTCTGGACCGCGCGGTCGTCCGGCGCCCCGGCACCGACGTCACGCTGATCTCCTACGGCGGCGCCCTCGGCACCACCCTGGAAGCCGCCGCGGCGGCCGAGGAAGAGGGCTACAGCGCGGAGGTGATCGACCTGCGCAGCCTCGCGCCGTTCGACCTCGAGACGGTCGCCGCTTCGGTCCGGCGCACCGGGCGTGCGGTCGTGGTGCACGAGGCGAGCCGGTTCTGCGGCTATGGCGCCGAGGTCGCGGCCCAGCTGTCGGAGACGTGCTTCCACCACCTGGAGGCGCCCGTGCTGCGCGTCGGCGGGTTCGACATCCCTTACCCCGCCCCGAACCTGGAGAAGCACCACCTGCCGAACGTCGACCGAGTGCTCGACGCGATCGAGCGGCTGCAGTGGGACGACGCGACCCCGCTCGCGGGCGGAGGTGCGTGATGGCCGTCTTCAAACTGCCCGACCTGGGCGAGGGCCTGACGGAGGCCGAGATCGTCGCGTGGCACGTGACGGTGGGCGACACCGTGACCGTCGACCAGACGGTGGTGGAGGTCGAGACGGCCAAGGCGAGCGTCGAGGTACCGGTGCCGTTCGCGGGCCGCGTCGCGACGCTGCACGGCGCGGCCGGCGACGTGCTGACCGTCGGAAGTCCGCTGATCACGGTGGAGGAGGCGCCGGCGTTTCTCGAGCCTGGAGTGGTGACGCCTACGCCTGTTTCTTCGGAGGGCAGTGGCAATGTCCTGATCGGGTACGGCACCGGCACGGCTCAGGCGCGGCGGACCCGTCGTGCTCGGGGCACTCGGCGTCCCGAGGCTGCGGTCGCGTCTGCGCCGCGGCCGGTGAACGAGCGCTTGCGCGTGGTGTCACCGCTGGTGCGGAAGCTCGCCAAGCAGTCCGGTGTGGACATTCACGCGCTCGCCGGTTCGGGTACCGACGGGATCATCAGCCGGGCCGACGTCGAGCGAGCAATCGCGGCGACCGTCGAGCCTGTTGTTCCTGCCACCTCTGACGAACGCCGGATCCCGTTGCGCGGCGTCCGCAAGACCGTCGCCGACAAGCTCACCCGCTCGCGCCGCGAGATTCCCGAGGCCACGGTGTGGGTCGACGTCGACGCGACGGCCCTGCTCGAAACCCGCGCCGCCCTCAACGCCGACGCCGCAGCCCCGAAGATCAGCCTGCTCGCGCTGCTGGCCAAGTTCACCGTCGAAGGCCTGCGTCGCTTCCCCGAGCTCAACGCGCACCTCGACGGCGACGAGATCGTGATCCCCTCGGCCGTGTACCTCGGGTTCGCCGCGCAGACCGACCGCGGCCTCGTGGTCCCCGTCGTGCCCGGCGCGCACGATCTGTCCGTGGAACAGCTCTCCGGCGCTCTCGCCGAGCGCACCGAGCGGGCCCGCTCCAGCTCGCTCGCCCCCGCCGAGCTCACGGGCGGCACGTTCACCATCAACAACTACGGCGTGTTCGGCGTCGACGGTTCCGCCGCCATCATCAACCACCCCGAGGTCGCGATCCTCGGGATCGGCCGGATCATCGACCGCCCGTGGATCGTCGACGGCCAGGTCGTGCCGCGCAAGATCACCGAGCTGACGCTGGCGTTCGACCACCGCGTCTGCGACGGCGGCACGGCGGGCGGGTTCCTGCGCTTCATCGCGGACTGCGTGGAATCACCGCTGCGGCTCCTGCGCGGCTTGTAGCGTTCCTCAGGCGAACGTGATCTCACTGAGGTCGATCGACACCAGCAGCGGTTCCGGGACCGGCCTGCCGTCCTCCCCGACGGGGTAGACGCGGCGCTTGGTCGGAACCACGATGCCGTCGACCTCGCGGTGCTCCGAGGAGTAGTGCGCCGCGAGGCCGCCGGCGACCACCTCGGCGTCGTAGTCGTGGCGGCGGATGAGGCCATCGGCGTCGAGGTAGAAGGTCTGCACCTTGTTGTGCGTGGTGAGGTCGTCGGGGAACTCCACACGCAGGCGGCGCCACGTCTCGCCGTCCTCCTGCCACGGCTCGAGCTCCTCGGTGCGGAAGCCGGGGCGCGTGAGCGTGAACGGCGTGGTCAGGTAGGTCCACATCGCGTAGCCCGCGAAGTACGCCGTCTGCAGCCGGTCCCACTGCGACTCCAACGTGTGGCCGGCGAAGGACGCGCGGGTGTTGTCCCGCTCCTCCACGACTTCGCCGGCCTCGTTCTCGATCGCCACGTGCTCACCGCGGAACGCCGTGCGCAGCCCGGGCCCGCCGAACGGCGCGTGGCTCGTGAACTGTCGGTGCAGGTCGACGCGGACGGTGATGTCGTCGAGCAGCCCGGCTTGGCCCTTCAGCGGGAACACGACCCCGCCGTTGCTCAGGTGCGCGGTCACGCTGTTGAGCTCGTTCCAGCGCTTCAGCCCACCGTGCGCCTCGACGGCGATGTCCAGCAAGTCGCTCATTGTCCGTTCACTCCGATCCGGTCCCTGGGTGGCGCGGCTCCCGCGCCACTCGATGAATATGACCGGTCGTCTTAGTTCTTGTCAACCCCCTCCGAACTGGAAGGGGTCACTCTTCGCTACCGGCGACCGGCGAAGAACTCCCGGCCCGCCGGCACCCACAACAGGACCACGGAGGCAATCTGCAGCACCCCGACCACCGGGATGACCGCGTGGAACATCGCCGAGGACGACCACGAGAACACGCTGAACACCAACCCCAGCGGCTGCGAGACGGTGACCAGCCGGCGCACCCACGGCCGCCCGATGCCCAGCTTCCACGCCGGCACCAGGCACAACACCAGCAGCACCACGTGGAACACCACCGCCGACCCGACCGCGATGTCGGCCGAGCGCGCCACCTCGGCCGCACCGAACTCCGGATGCGCGGCCACGATCTCGTTGCGCAGCACCGCTTCCCGCGCCCACATCACCAGCGGCACCACGACGTGGCCCACTGCCACGATGACCAGCAGCACCCGCGAAACTTGAACGACGGTGGGCACTCGGGCCGGAGCTATCGCAGTCATTCTTGATCCTCCCCCTCGATCGGTTGCCGCTTCCTCCGCCACCGCGGCCCAGCCCCTCGCTGAGCCGCCGACGCCGCGTCACCGCGCGTCGCCCAGGCCTGGTTCAGCCGGGTGATCAACTCCCGCGCTTTTGCGACGTCTTCGTCCGACCAGTCGGAGATCACGTCGGCGAACACCGCCGCCCCGACGGCGACCGTGGCCTCGGCGTCGGCGCGGCCGCTTTCGGTCTGCCGCACCAGGAACGTCCGCGAGTCCACCGGGTCCGGCTCCACCGCAATCTGCCCGGCTTCCTCCAGTGCAGCCAGGTGCCGGCTGGTCGCCGACGCCGTCAGCCCCAGCTCGGCCGCGATCGCGTTCGGCCGCACGGGCTGCCGTGCCGCGACGGTGCCCAGCACGCGCACCCGGGTCAGGTCGAGGTGCCGCGAGATCCGGCGGTGGCCGGCGTCGATGAGCTCCATGACCGCGCGGGCCAGATCAGCTCTTTCATTTCGTTGCGGCATGAAACGACCCTAGCACGCACCATCGGCCCCGGGCACCAAAAAGCCCGAACCCGCTGGTCAGCGGGCCCGGGCCGGCAGCTACCGAAGGGTCACTCGACGCCGAGCATGACCTCCGTCGACTTCACCAGCGCGGTCACCGGCTTGCCGACCTCGAGCTCCAACTCCTCGGCGGCGTCCTTGGTGATCGAGGCGGTGACGGACTGGCCGCCGTCGAGCTGGACCGTGACCACGGTCATGACCGCGCCGGGCTTCACGGCCGACACGGTGCCGACGAGCTGGTTGCGGGTTGACAGACGCATGTGGACAGTCCTTTGTGCGGTGTGTGGAAGTGCGACAACGCCGCCACAGTAACCCTTTTCCACCGTCTCCGTCGCCGCTCCGATCACCCGCCGAACTGACCTGCGGCACCACTCATCCCCTTGACACCGCACTTGCACGCCCAGCGCCCCCGCCGAGCAGCACCCGCATTCCCCTGTGAATTTCACCGCCCGCGTGTCGCGCTCTCGCGGCCCCCAACCCGCGCCGCGAGCCTTCCACCACCGGACAAGCCCCCGCCTCCACGGCGATCGTCTGATCGGCCGCGTCGCCCCGCGGATGGATCGCGGGCGCGGGGTGCTCGAACTCGAAGGCGTCTACGCCGAACCCGGCGCGCCGGCCCGCGCGGGTACCGCTGTCCGGCGCGCGATCGCGGAGCTGGCGACGTTCACCGGCGCCGAACGTGTCGAGTATTCCGGTCCAGTACCCGAACCGTGGCGGGCGGCACTGATCAGGAATTGACGTTTTCCTTGCGCGACTTGATCATGCGCAAAACACCCGGTCCGTCGTACGGTAAAGCTTAGCTTTGACAAGCATTACCGCGAGAAAGGACCACCCGCCATGTGGGCGCCCCTCACCGTTGCGCTGCTGATCGGCTTCTTCGGGAACCTGACGCTGGACCGGACGGGGGCCGCGATCGTGTTCCTCGTGCTCGCGGCGGCCACGATCGCCACCACGGTGGCGTTGCGCAGGAACAAAGCCGCCTGAGTCAGGCGCGAACAGGCTTGCCGGGCAATGCGTCGGGCACGATGGAGCCGGCGCGGACCACCGGGGTGCCGTTCACGAGCACGTGCTCGATCCCCACCGAGGGTCGCGTTCCGTCCACATAGGACGCCTGGTCGGCGATCCGCGCGGGGTCGAACGCCACCACGTCGGCATCGCTGCCGGCGCGCAGGCGGCCCTTGCGCCGCAGGGCAGGCACGGCTTCGTCCAGGACCTGCGCGGGCAGCAGCGAGCAGCGCGCGACCGCTTCGGACAACGTCAGCTTCCCGCTTTCGCGGTAGAGCCGGCGGATGGCGCGAGAGAAGGTGCCCGCGCCACGCGGGTGGCCGAGCGCACCCGGCGGCAGCGGCCACGTCAGGGGGTCCGGCCGCCCACCCGTCCACGTCAGCGGCATGGCGTCGCTCGCGATGGCGGTGCCTTCGAAGAGCAGGGCGCGCTCCAGCGCCGGGTCGTCCTCGTCAAGGAAGTGCAGCAGCGCGAGCGCGCCCGGCGTGCTCGCACGGACCTCGGCGAGGCGCGCGGCGTCCGCGATGCGCTCCCCCGTGCCGACGAGCACGAGCGAGTCGGGCCGGATGCCTTGGCGCGCCAGGACTTCCGGGGCCAGGAACGCCGCGCCGATGGCCGTCGAGCCGGCGCCGTAGGGATAGGCCTCGGTGGTCACCTCGGCGCCTTCCATCCGGCAGCGCTCCACGAGCCCGAGCACGCGGTCGACCTGGCGCCCCGACGTGCTGTTCACGTGGCAATAGTGCAGGTGCACGCCGGTTTGCCCCGCGACGCGCGCGATCTCCTCGGCGCCGTCGACGGGCACGTCCGGGTCGGCTTCCACGAGCGGGCGCGCGTGCGTGAACGCGGGCAGCCCGGCCTCGGCGGCCAGCTCCGCCACGGCGACGAACTCGGCCGGGTCGAGGTGCGGCGCGTAGCCGGCGAGCACGCCGATGCCCAGCGCGCCGTCGGCCAAGTCCCGGGACAGGTGCTCAAAGATCCGCGCACGCTCGGCCGCCGACGCCTCGGCGCGCCACGCGGGCACGCCCAGGTGCGTGAGCACCGTGTCGGGCGGGCCGTCGAGCGGCGCGCCCGCGAGCACGGCCATGCGCGCCAGCGCCCACGACGTCGAGTAGCCATAGTTGATCGGCCGACCCTCCGCGGCGGCCCGCGCGTACGCCGCGCCGACCGGCGTGATGCCGGCCTCCAGCTCCAGCGCCGTGGTGACGCCGTCGAGCGCCTGCAGCCGTTGCTCGGGAATCGCCTGGCCGTGGCTGTGCAGATCGACGAACCCGGGCGCGACTACGAGGCCGGTCGCGTCGATCGTCTGCTCGCCGCGAAGCGGTGTTGCGGATACCACACTTACGGTGCCGCCGGTGATCCCGACGTCGGCCACCGCGTCGAAGCCGCTCTCTGGGTCGAGCACGCGGCCGCCGCTGATCACGAGCGGATAGCTGTCCTGTGAAGTGGTCACGATTCGCTCCTGGGAGTGGGCGACGGCACGCACAAGGTACTGCTGATTCACCCGGCCGTGGGAATGGCCCTCACCCCCGGTTTGTTGACACGTCCGCAGAGCTGAGACTAAATTGCGGACGCGTCATCAAACACCTCTGGATCAAGCCCTGACCAGTGCGACTGATCCGATGACCGTCCCCTCGAACCAGGAAAGTCGGACATGACCAAGATTGCGATCATCCTCGGCAGCACCCGTCCGGGCCGCAACGGCGAAGCCGTGGCGAAGTGGGCCCTCGACATCGCGAAGCAGCGCGGCACCGCCGAGTACGAGCTCCTCGACCTCCTCGACTACGAGCTCCCGCACCTCGACGAGCCGCTGCCGCCGGCCATGGGCCAGTACGCGCAGGCGCACACCAAGCGCTGGGCCGAGAAGATCGCCGAGTTCGACGGCTACGTCTTCGTGACCGCGGAGTACAACCACGCCATCCCGGGCCCGCTGAAGAACGCCATCGACTTCCTGGGCGCCGAGTGGAACAACAAGGCCGCCGGCTTCATCAGCTACGGGGCCAACCAGGGTGTTCGCGCCGTGGAGCAGCTGCGCCTCGTGCTGAGCAACCTGCAGGTCGCCCACGTGACGAGCCAGGTCGCGCTGTCGCTGTTCACCGACTTCGAGAACATGTCGACGTTCAAGCCGGCCGAGATGCACACCGGCTACCTCAACACCACGCTCGACCAGGTCGAGGCGTGGAGCAACGCGCTCGCCGGCCTTCGCAACGCCTGAGTCCCGTGTTTGGCTTCCCCGAAGCCGGGTAGCCGGTGGGCAGCCGACAAGGGAGGCGACACCATGACCGACAAGGCCGAGAACAAGGCGGAAGAGCTCAAGGGCCGAGCCAAGGAGGCCGTCGGCGACGCCACCGGCAACGAGCAGTGGCAGGCCGAAGGCAAGGCGGAGCAGGGCAAGAGCAACTTGAAGCAGGCCGCCGACAAGGTCAAGGACGCCGTGAAGGGCGTCAAGGACTGAGTTCGGGAAAGCCCAGGGTCACGTGACCCTGGGCTTTTCTGTACCCACCGAACTTGCGCATTACGCAGACTTTGCGTGATGCGCAAGTTTGCGCTAGCTTGGGGGCATGATCGAACGACCGAGCCTGCGTGAACGGCGCCGCCAGGAAACGCGCTCAGCGATCTCCTGGGCCGCGATCCGGCTCGCCGTCGAACGCGGTCTGGCGCACGTGACCATCGAGGACATCGCCACCGAGGCCGGCGTTTCGCCGCGCACCGTGAACAACTACTTCTCCAGCAAGGCCGAGGCCATCGCGGCCCGGCACCACGACCGCGCCCAGGGCATCGCCGACCTGCTGCGCGCGCGGCCGGCCGACGAACCGCTGTGGACAGCCATCACCGAAGCCGCGCTCGCCCGGTTCGAGGCCGACGGCGCCGACCACGCCGAGCGCACTCCGGATCCACTGTGGACGCAGGGTGTGCAGCTGATGGTGGCCGAACCCGCGTTGCAGGGCGAGTTCCAGAAAGCCAATGCCGCAGCCGAGATCGCACTCGCGCAGGCGATCGCCGACCGAACCGGCACCGACGTCGACCACGACCTCTACCCCGTGCTAGTCGCCACCGCCGCCGGCGGCGCGATCCGCGCGGCGACGGTCCACTGGCTGCAAGCCGAACCACCCGTTTCCTTCGGCTCGGTGCTGCGCACCGCTTTGGGCGCGGTAACCGTCTCACTTCCCTGATCTCCCAGCTTTTCCGATCCGCCAAGGAGAAACCATGCCCGCGATCGACGTTGTGATCGCCGGCGGTGGGCCCAACGGGCTCATGCTGGCGTGCGAACTCAGCCTGGCCGGAGTCCGGCCGCTCGTACTGGAACGGCTCACGGAACGCGGGGAGGAGCAGCGTGCCAACGGGCTCGTCGGCCAGGTCGTGCGGCTGCTGCACCGCCGTGGCCTCTACGATCGGCTCACCGGCCAGGCCGAGCCGGCACCCGCGCCGCAGTACATGTTCGGCGCGTTCCCCCTCGACCTCGCGCGGTTGCCGGTCAATCCCGTTTACGTCCTGCCGATTCCCCAGCGCGAGCTGGAACGCGCACTCGAGGAACGGGCGATCGAGCTGGGCGTGGAGATCCGTCGCGGGCACTCGGTGACCGGCTTCGAGCAGGACGGCTCGGTGCGCGTCACCGTGACCGGCCCCGCCGGCGAGTACACTATGGACACCCGATTCCTGGTCGGCGCCGACGGCGGACGAAGCACCGTCCGCAAGCTCGCCGGCATCGATTTCCCCGGTGTCACACGGGACAACGCCGTTTCGTACTCCGGGCACGCGAGTGTGCCGGACTCGCTGCGCGACCCCGCGACCGGCGGCCTGCGCCTCGACGGCATCGGCGTCATCCCGCCGTTTCGCCACTTCCGCACGGAGACGGGCCTGTTCGTGTTCGCCCCGTTCCCGAACGCGGCGCCGCTGATCGCTTCGTCCGAACGCGACCGTCCCAAAACACCCGACGAAGTACCGCCGACGCTCGACGAGCTTCGCGCCAGCGTCCGCCGAGTCCTCGGCGTCGATCTGCCGCTCGACGCGCCGACGGGCCCCGGGCCGCACCAGCTGCGCCGGGTGTCCAGCGGCAACACGCGGCTGGCGTCGACGTTCCGCGCCGGCCGCGTGCTCCTGGTCGGCGACTCCGCCCACGTGCACTCCGCGATCGGCGGGCCGGGCCTGAACCTGGGGCTGCAGGACGCCGTGAACCTGGCGTGGAAACTCGCCGCCGAGGTCCACGGCTGGGCACCGGCAGGCCTCCTCGACACCTACGACGCCGAGCGCCGGCCGGTCAGCCGCCGCGTCGTGATGCACACGCAGGCACAGGGCGCACTGACCGCGCCCGGCCCGGAGATCACGGCGCTGCGCGAGCTGTTCGACGAGCTCCTCGACTACCAGGACGTGACCCAGCACCTCGCGGATCTGTTGTCCGGCGCGGACATCCGCTACGGCGACGACCCGCACCCGCTCGTCGGCCGCTGGGCACCGGACCTGTCTTCGGACGCCCTCGCCAAGGCGTACCTCGCGGCGCGGCCGGTCCTGGTCGACCTCACCGCGGACGCCTCGCTCGCCTCCGCCGTAGCCGATTTTCAGGACCGCGTCGACACGGTGTCCCTCACCGCCGCGTCGATCGAAGCGACCGCGTTGCTGATTCGCCCGGACGGCTACGTCGCTTGGGCATCGTCCGATCCCGAACCCGACGTGGCCGGTCTGCAGCAGGCGTTGGCTCGCTGGTTCGGCGCCGTCACCGCAACCGCGTGACGGCCACGTCGACACACGCCGACGCGGCCAGCCGGCCCTCGGGCGTCACCAGGTTGCGCGTGGCCACGGTGAACGCGGTGCGCAGGCCCTTCCGGTGCGTGTCGTCGAGGGTGACCATCTGGTAGTAGGTGTCGTGGCAGGTTTGCCAGACCTCGTCGGGCGTGCCGCCGAAATCGACGACCATCCGGTCCCACGCGACGGGTTCGAAGCCGGCCGGGCCGAGCAGCTCGTCCAGACCTTCGCGCGTACGGGTCCGAGGATCGCCGGCCGCCGGCACCCGGCGTTCCTCCGGCACCACGGCGAACAGCGGCCGCGCGACCTTGAGGAAGATCTCCATCGCCTCCCGCCCGCCACCACCGACGCCGATCGCCAGCGTGCCGCCCGGGGCCAGCACCCGGGCGGCCTCGGCGACGACCTGCTCGACGTCGGCCATGAGCATCAACGCCATGAACGACACCACCGTGTCGAACTCGCCGTCCTCGAACGGCAGCTTCTGCGCCCGCCCTTCGCGCAGATCGGCTTCGGCCAGCTCGGGCCGGCGCCCGGCCGACGCCAGCTGCCCGGGCGAAAGGTCGACGCCCGCCAGCTTCGGCACCCCACGGCTGCCGAGTTCGGCGAGCAGCGCGCCGTCACCGCAGCCGAGGTCGAGCACGGCCTTGGCTGTGCTGACGCGGTCTGCGAACACCTCGTACACGGTCCGCCCGTCGCCCGTCACGCGCCCGCGCCCGGCCAGCTCGGACGCGGCGTCCGGGCGGGCGTCATGGTAGCTGCGCAGGAACTCCTCGGCGGACGTCATGGCGAGACGTTAGCGCGAATCGTCACTCCGCCAGGCGCGTTCGGGCGATGTTGAGCGGCACGGCCGCGGGCAGGATCCCGTCTGCGGTCACCAGCCCGCGCGTCGCCTCGGCGAACTCGGCGCGCAGTTCGGCGAGGTGCGCGTCGTCCAGCGTCGAGGCGGGGTAGAGCGTCTCGCAGCACGTGCCCCACACTTGTTCCGGCGGCGCGGCGAAATCGACCACGATCTGTTCCCACGCAACGGGTTCGAACCCCAGGGAGAGGCGGGGGCTGTCTGGCCGTCGCGGGCTGTCTGGGCCGGAAGACAGCGCCGGGCGAAGGGCGCTCACCTGGTGCCGGAATCAGGAGCACACCGGGCCGGCCGAAGATTCGCCCCGGTGCGTTCCCTGCGACCAGGAGTCCCGTCGCCGACAAAGTCGTCGCCGGTCCCTCGACGCCCCACGTGGAGATCGCCGCCGCCGACGGCGAGGACCTGGCAGGCGACCGATCACACGCACACAACCCGGCCAGACCAGACACCACCCCTCACAACGAACAACCCCGCATCCTCCAACGAGTGTCCCCATCAGACGACCACAGCGGGATTTGATACATCTCTCCCCATGAACGACAACCAGGTGGTCCTGGGCATCGACATCGGCACAACCGCCGTGAAAGTCGCCGCGTTCGGCACAGACGGCCGGGCGCGCGCGGTGCACAGCGAGGCCTACCCGATCACCCGGCCGCGGCCCGGCTGGGCGGAGCAGGACCCCGAGGACTGGTGGCGCGGCTGCATCACCGCGATCAGCGCCGTCCTCGCCGAAGTGCCCGACGTCGTCGTGCGCGGGGCGGGGATCGTGAGCCAGGTCAACACGCACCTGCTCGTAAAGCAAGACCTCACCCCGCTGACGCCCGCCGTGATCTGGCAGGACCAGCGGTGCGCCGACGTCGCGCGGGAGCTGGACGCGCGGTTCACCCCCGAGGACAAGCTGCGGATCTGGGGCGGCCCGGTGGCGCTGGACGCGTCGTTCGTCGGGGCGCGGGCGGCGTGGTTCGCGGAGCACGAACCGGACAAGTGGGCGCGGGCGCGGTGGATCCTGAGCCCCAAGGACTTCATCGGTGCACGCCTCACCGGCCGCGTGGCCACGGACAAGCTGTCCGGCGTCCGGATCGCGGGCGCCCAGGGTTATCTGCCCGAGGCCGTCGCCCTCGTCGACGGGCTGGGTGAACGGCTGCCGGAGCTCCTCGAGCCCGAAACTCCGTTGGGGCCGGCAAAACAACTCAACGGCGCGCCCGTCGTCGTGGGGACGATGGACGCGTTCGGCGCGGTTTTCGGCACGCGCACGACGGAGCCGGGCCGCGGCATGATCTCGTGCGGCACGTCGCTGGTCGTCGCGGGTGCGTCGCGTCACCGCGCCACTCAGCAGGGCATCGTGACGTTCCCGCCGCGCGGCGACCTCTACGTCCACGCCGGTCCGACGCAGGCCGCGGGCGAGGCCGTCAGGTGGTGGGCCCAGGCGTCGGGACAGACCGTGCCCGAAGTGTTCGATTCAGCGGCCGACGGTGCGGCCGGGATCGTCTTCACGCCGTACCTGCAGGGCGAACGCGCGCCCCTGTGGGACGCCGACGTGCGGGGCAGCTTCCTCGGGCTGACCTCGTCGGCGACGCGCGCGGACCTCTCGCGCGCGGTGCTGACGGGCGTCGCGTTCTCCGCGCGGCACGTGCTGGAGCACGTGGAGCAGGCGTGCGGCTTCCGGCTGCCCTCCCTCACGTTCTCCGGCGGCGGCGCGCGCAGCGACCTGTGGACGCAGCTGCACGCCGACGTGCTCGGCCGCCCCGTCGAACGCCTCCGGGTGCACGACAGCGCCGCGCTCGGGGCCGCGCTGCTGGGGGCCGTCGGCGTGGGGCTGCAGCCGGACGTCGAGACGGCGGCCGCCGCGACCGTCGCCGTTGAGCGCGTGTTCGAGCCGCAGACGGACCTGACGCGGCTGTACGAGGCGTACCGCGCTTCGTACGAGGGGCTCGCGAAGGTGCACGAGCTGCTGCGGTGAACCAGCACCACGTCGGGTCCGTGTCCTCCGGCATGGACGAAGAACAGCCGGCCCCGGACTACGAGGTGCTCGCCGCGATCATCGGCTTCCCGCCCCGCGACCCTGATGTAATGGAGGAATGAGGACGATCCGCTACGGCGGCGAACCCAGCCAGTTCGTCGAGCTGCACGGCGACAACCCCGTGCGCGGCACGGCTTTCCTGCTCCACGGCGGCTGGTGGCGCGCCCAGCGCGACCTGCACCTGATGGACGCGCTCGCCGACGACCTCGTCGCCGCCGGCTGGCTCGTCGCGAACCTCGAGTACCGCCGCATCGACGGCGACACCGGCGGCTGGCCCCAGACCCTCGACGACGTCCTCGCCGCCATGGCCGCGGTGCCCGTTGCCGAGGACCTGCCGACGATCGCGGTCGGCCACTCCGCGGGCGGTCACCTTGCCCTCCTTGCCGCGACGTCCGTGAAACCGTCCGCCGTCATCGGCCTCGCCCCCATCACCGACGTCCCCCGCAGCGCCGCCGAAGGCCTCGGCGAGGGCGCCGCCCGCCTGTTCCTGCCGTCCCCCGACCCGGCCGCCTCGCCCCTCACGTGCCTGCCGATCGGCGTGCCCCAGCTGATCCTCCACGGCGACGCCGACGTCCGCGTGCCCGTCGACCACAGCCGCGTTTACGTCGAAGCCGCCCGAAAAGCCGGCGACGACGTCACCTTCATCGAACTCCCCGGCGTGGACCACTTCCGCGTGATCGACCCCGCCGACGACCCCTGGCAGCACGCCCGCACCTGGCTCACCACCCGCTTCGACTGAGCGGCGACAAAATCGGTGGGCACGACGACGCCGCACCGCTATCGTTCCGGGGACCGTGACTCGACACCGGGAGGTGAGACCCATGAACGCTGTTTCGATGTGGGTGCTCCCCTCGTCGTCACGGTCGGGCGACTGACGTAGGGGTTGCCGGGAGCGCCTTGATCAGGCATTCCCGAAAGGTGACCACCATGAACACTCTGCGTTTCACCGCGGGCGAACCCGCGGTGAAGATCACCCACGTCGCACCGAGGCTGTGGCACGCGCTGGACGACGACCGGGTCACCGGCCGCGCCGAGGCCACCACGCGCCCCGACGGGCGGGTCTTCCTCAGCGTCGACGCCTGGCACCGCTCGGTTTTCGACCAGCTCGTCCACACGATGCTCACGACCCTGCCGGAACCGCTCCACACGGTGGTCGACGAAACCGACCACGAACTGCTGGCCGCCTGGCGCCAGGCCGGCTTGACGATCCGGCGGCGCGAGTGGGAGTACGTCGTGCCCACCGATCCGCGTGTCACCGGGCCGGCGCTCCCACCACCGGGCGTCACCCTCGTACCCGCCGGGACCGTCGAAGACGGCCCGCTTCGGGAGGTGGACCGCGTCGTCCGCGCCGAGGTCGAAGCGAGCGTCGGCTGGCAGGAGATGCCGGCCGAGGTACTGGTCCGGCCCGGCGACACCATTGTGGACCCGGCGAGGTATGCCGTGGCAGCCGAAGACGGCGAGTACGTGGGCCTGGTCCGGGTCGTCCAGATGACGCGCCTGCCCCGGATCGGGCTGGTCGCCGTCCGCACTGCCCGGCGGCGCCGTGGCATCGCCCGCGCGCTGCTGGCCCACTCGCTCGGCGTCCTGCACCGGGCGGGGATCGAGGCGGCGTCGGCCGAGGTGAACGAGGCCAACGAAGCGGCGACGGCGTTGTTCGAGAGCATCGGCGCCCGGCGGGCGAACAGCACCTTGGAGCTGGTGCGCCATGGCCGGTAAGGGCGGGATCGAAGTCGAGGGAACCGTGGTGGAGTGCCTGCGCGACGCCCGGTTCAAGGTCGAGCTGTCGAACGGGCACCACGTGCTCGCCCACATCAGCGGCAAGATCAGGAAGAACTTCATCAAGATCGTGCCGTACGACCGGGTCCTGGTGGAGCTGAGCCCGTACGACCTGAGCCGGGGTCGGATCCTGTTCCGGTACCGGAACTAGGGCCGGGACGTTCCTGTCGGCGAGCTGGTGCACCTCGGTGCGCCGGCCGCCGCGGGACCGTCCGAAGTGGACTCCCTGCCCCGGTTTGCCCGAACACACCACCGACCGGGGCAGGAAGCGCCCGAAGGTCAGACGTTCGCTTCCACGAACTGGCGGCCCTCGGTATTCTCGACCACGATCGAAGCGACCTGAGAGGGGTCGACGAGGGCGGAACCGTTGAGGTCCGCACCGTCGTGGACAGCCTTCTGGGACACGAGCCAGCCACCGGCGATTTCGCGGTCGCCGTTCTTGCTGACCACGATCAGGCGGCACTTCTCGCCCGCCGGAATGCCCGTCACGGCGGCCTCGACGCGAACCCAGCCTGCGGCCGGGACGATGCTCGCGGTGAGCCGCGTTTCGCCCGAGGTGCCGCTGAGGAACTTGGTGCCGGGCACGGTGCTGGACGCGGTCGTCGGCACGGGCGCGGGCGGCGGCGGAACGGCGACGGCCGGGCCCGCGGGCGAACCCGCCTTGCCCACCACGACACCGACGCCCATCGCGGCGGCGGCGACCACGACGGCGGCCGTCGCGGCCAGGAACCGGCCACGGCCGGCCGAGCTGCGCGCTTCCGAACGCACCTGGCGCAGCGTGCGCTGCAGCAGCAGGTCGCCGCCCTCGGGCGGGCCGTCGAGCAGTGCCTCGGGCGGCACTTCGCCCAGGAACTCCTGCATCTCGCGCAGCGACTCGACCTCCGCGCGGCAGTCCGCGCAGCCGGCGAGGTGCGTCTCAATCGTCTGCTTCTCCTCCGCGGAGACGTCACCGGCGACGTAGCCGGCGAGGTCCGCGTGGTCGGGGAAGTCGCTGAACCCACTCATCTACGCCGCCCCCACCCGCTGATCCGCGAACTTCTCCCGCAATGCCCGTAAACCGTAGTACGAGCGGGATTTCACCGTGCCCGCCGGGATTCCCAGCTGCTCGGCGGCCTCGGTCACCGTACGGCCGTGCAGGTACATCTGTTCCAGGACTTCGCGGTGCTCGGGCGAGAGGCCCTCGAGCGCCGACAGGACCACCATCGAGTCCACGACGTGGTCGGCGTGGTCGTGCTCCACCGGCACGGTCGTGGGCGACTCCGCGACCTCCGCCGGACGCGCGTCACGCGCGCGGACTTTGTCGATCACCAGGTTGCGGACGACGGTCAGCAGCCAGCCGCGCACGGAACCCTTGCCGTTGACGAGGCTGTCCGGGTTGCGCCAGGCGCGCACCAGGGCCTCCTGCACCACGTCCTCGGCGGCCGCGCGGTCGTTGAGGAGTCTCGTGGCGTAGGCGAGCATCGCCTTTCCATGCTCCTCGAACAACGAGCGGACGAGCGCCTCGTCGGCCACCTGTTGGCGGTGACGAGTCCTCAACCCGGCCATTCCGGACCACCCTCCCCGAACCGGCAAGATCACCCTTGCCCTGCTGCGCAGAACTGTAGGACAGCACCCGAGGCCGTCCGCACGAGGTGCGCGATCGGCGACCACCACCCACAGTGGCCGCTTCGCACCCCGCGACAGTCAACCCTTCCCCTGAACGGACGATTGCCATCACGGGGGGCAACCGACACCTTCGGCCACGGACGGTGCCCGTTCGTCCCCCGTCGGACCCGGTTTCGGTGCGCTCACCGACCTCGCCACCACGTTCAGTGACGAAGGCGACCCGCTCGTCCGGCCAGGCCCCGGCCGTCGCACTCAGCCGATCGGACCACTCACCGGGACGAGCGTCACCGTGGCCGTTTTGCCGCCTTGACCGGCGACCGTGACGCGCAGTTTGTCGCCCGGGTGGTGGGTGTCCATGAGGGCGATCAGCGCCGTCGCCGAGGTGACCGGTTTGTCGTCGATGCCCACCACGAGCAGGTTGGCCTTCAGGCCCAGTTTGGCCGCCGGCCCGCCCGCGACCACGGACTTGATGAGTGCGCCGGTGCCATTGCCGCCGTCGACCACGGTGAGGCCGACGAACGCGCTGGGTCCGATGTGGATGGTGTCGGACGCCTTGCCCTCGAGGATGCGCTTCGCGATGTCGGCGGCTGTCGTGATGGGGATCGCAAAGCCCTCGTGCGGGCGCAGGCCCTCGTCGAACACGTAGCCGGCGTTCGCGGCCGTGTCGACGCCGATCACGTGGCCCTGGGTGTCGGCCAGCGGTCCGCCGGAGTCGCCCGACTGGATGTCGGCGTCGACCTGCAGCAGGCCGG
Organism: Amycolatopsis sp. NPDC050768; assembly: GCF_040654155.1. Taxonomy (NCBI): domain Bacteria; kingdom Bacillati; phylum Actinomycetota; class Actinomycetes; order Pseudonocardiales; family Pseudonocardiaceae; genus Amycolatopsis; species Amycolatopsis sp. NPDC050768. The sequence goes on along the minus strand of NZ_JBFAHL010000011.1, from coordinate 35,206 downwards.
TGAGCGTCTCAGTGGCGCCGGTGATCTCGTCCGCCGCCGTGACCTGCCGCCCGAGCGCCGTGACCTTGCCCGGCGACGCGCTCGGCGGCCCACCCAGGCCGCCCGCGTTGCCGATCGCCACCACTCCGTCGCCGATCTTCACCGCGCCGGACTCGCCCAGCGTCGCCGTGACCAGTCCGGACGCGTCTTTCAACTTGAGCAGGGCGATGTCGTGGCTGCGGTCGTAACCCAGCACGGTGGCGTCGTAGCCGCGGCCGTTGCCGACGTCGGTCACGTGCATCGAGGTGGCGCCCTCGACCACGTGGTTGTTGGTGAGCACCAGGCCGTCGTCGCTCAGCACGATGCCCGTGCCCGCCGCGCCGCCGCCCTCGAGCCCCAGCTCCACATCGATGTCCACCACGGCGGGGCTGACCTTCGCGACCACCGACGCGACGTCGAACGCCGGCTGCGCCCGCACCGGGGCCGCCGGCGGCGCGGGCGGCGTCTTCGGCCCCCAGGCGTAGTGCCCGACGGCGACGCCGACGAGCGCCAGCAGCACCACCAGTCCGAGTGAGATCAGCACGGCGCGCAGGGGCCGCTTGCGCTTCGGCGGCTCCTGCGGGTTCGGCGGCGGCGCCGCGACCTGCGGGAGTGCCTCTTGCTGCTGGTGCGCCCACGGCGCACCGAGGGGGGCGTCGGTGTTCTGGCTCATCTTCGGTTCCCTGCCGCTCGCATCGGACAGCACACGTGCATTGTTCACACCGCCTCGATCGGGGAACAGTACTGGCAGGCCCGCCGGGGCGTGGGTTACGTTCGAAGTGATCTTCCCAGCCTGCTCCTCTCACCAGGTCGGCACACGCCGGCGGCTGTGCACTGGGATCACCGCCTCCGGCGCCCGACCGCCCGGCCGTCGGGAGTGCGGTGCGCTCACCGCTCTCCCGGCGGCCCCGGGTCGCCAACGTCCTTTGTGGACACTTTCGCCGATCCGCTGAATCCGCGGGTCTGGTGCCTCCTCGGGTGCGGACGTACCGTCCGAAGCGAGACCGAGGAGAGGTGGGCCATGCCCGAACACTTCAAGATGCTCATCGGCGGTCACGCCGTCGACGCGATCAGCGGCAAGACGTTCGTATCCCGCAACCCCTACACCGGCGAACCCTGGGCCGTGCTCCCCGACGGCGGGCCCGAGGACGTCGACGCCGCCGTGCGCGCGGCCCGCGCCGCCCTCGACGGCGAGTGGGGCTCCGCGACGGGCTTCACCCGGGCCGCACTGCTGCGCCGGCTGGGTGACCTGATCGGCGAGAACGCCGAACGGCTGGCCCGCCTCGAGGTCAACGACTCCGGCAAGCTCCTGCGCGAGATGCTCGGCCAGCTCACCGCCCTGGGCGGCTGGTACCACTACTTCGCGGGCCTGGCGGACAAGATCGAGGGGCGGCAGATCCCGTCGCCCAACCCGAACTACCTCGTGTACACGAAGCGTGAGCCGGTGGGGGTGGTCGCGGCGATCACTCCGTGGAACTCACCGTTGCTGTTGCTGACGTGGAAGCTGGCGCCGGCACTGGCCGCTGGCTGCACTGTGGTGGTGAAGCCTTCGGAGCATGCACCGGTGTCGACGCTGGGGTTCGCCGCTTTGGTCACGGAGGCCGGTTTTCCACCCGGGGTGGTGAATGTTGTCACGGGCCTTTCGCGCGAGACGGGTGCCTCTCTGGCCGGCCACCCCGGCGTGAACAAGGTCGCGTTCACGGGATCGACGGCGACGGGCCGGGCGGTTGCCCGGGCGGCGGCCGAGAACCTGGTGAAGGTGACCTTGGAGCTGGGCGGGAAATCGCCTCAGGTCGTGTTCCCCGACGCGGATCTGGAGGCGGCCGCGAACGGGATCGTGGCCGGCGTTTTCGCGGCCACCGGGCAGACGTGCATGGCGGGTTCGCGGTTGATCGTGCACGCGGATGTCCACGACGAGCTGGTGCGGTTGGTGGCTCGGCGCGCCGCTGCGATCCGGCTGGGCGATCCGACGGCGGCGGAGACCGAGATGGGTCCGGTGGCCAATGAGCCGCAGTACGAGAAGGTGTTGTCGTACTTGGAAACCGCGCGAGCCGAGGGGGCGACGGTCGCGTACGGCGGTGTCGCGGATCCCGGCTTGGGTGGGTTGTTCGTGCAGCCGACGGTGCTGACCGGGGTCACACCGGAGTCGACGGTTTACCGGGAAGAGGTTTTCGGGCCCGTTTTGGCGGCGTTGACCTTCACCGATGAGGACGAGGCGGTGAAGCTGGCCAACGACACGCCCTACGGGTTGGCGGGGGCGGTGTGGACCAAGGATGTGCACCGGGCGCATCGGGTCGCGGGACGGATCCGGGCCGGCACGGTGTGGGTGAACGCCTATCGGGTGGTGGCTCCGTCGGTCCCGTTCGGGGGCTTCAAGAACTCCGGGCTGGGGCGGGAGAACGGGGTGCACGCGGTGGACGAGTACCTGGAGGAGAAGGCGGTCTGGGTGGAGCTCACCGGAGGGACGCGGGACCCGTTCACATTGGGCTGAGTCCATTGTGGATTGCGCTTCGAAAACCCGGTGCGCCGGGGACTCGGGCCTGGCAGGATCTTCGTGGTGTCCGGGACGATTGCGTGCGACGAGTCCGGCTCCGAGGGCGTGAACCTCATCGGGGCGAACACGGACGTCTTCGCGCACGCCGGCGTGCGGGTGGGCGTCGGGTCGGCCGCGGACTGCGTCGGGGAGCTTCGCGAACGAATCGGGTCACCGGCGCTGGAGTACAAGGCGAACCACCTGCTGCGGGCCAAGAACCGGGCGGCGCTGGTGTGGCTGCTGGGACCGTCGGGGCCGCTGGCGGGGCGGGCCGGGGTCGTGCTGGTGGACAAGGCGTTGTTCGTCACCGGGAAAGTGGTGGACCTCCTCGTCGACCGGGTGCCTTACCCCGACTGCCTCGCGCGCCGGCCGGACTCCCGAGCGCTGGCGCTGCACCACGACGGCCCGCGGCTTTTTGGGCCGCGGTGGAGTGAGTTCCTGCAGTCGTTCACCGCTCTGCTGCGAACCTCACAGCGGCGCGGCCCTGGGCTGGCGCCTTCGGAGTTCTTCGCTCAGTATGACGTGCTGAGTTCGCTTGCCCAGGTGCCGCAGTGCAGCGCTCATCTGCCAGCTGCCCCTTCGTCGGCGCAGCAGTGCTGGTCGCCCCATCTCGAGCACCCGCACATCCAGCCTCAGCAGCAGCGCGACTCAAACCACCTCGGGCACCCTCAGATCCGGCCTCCGCAGCGGCGCGAGTCAGCCCACCCGCGGATCGACCGACCGCCGGCCCGCGAGCACCTGACCGCGCTACGAGAACAGCTGCGCGCGGACCCCTCGCTGGTACCACCACTCGACCCGCTGATGCCGGCCCTCGTCGACACGGTCACCCACTGGCACCCCACCACCGTCATCCACGACGAACAGCCCTCACTCACCCCCGCACGCCTCGCCACCCTCCTCGGCCCCACCCGCGACATCCACTTCGTCGACTCCCGCGCCGACCCGCGCGTCCAACTCGCCGACTTCCTGGCCGGCGTCACCCGCCGCCTGGCCGAAGACGCCCTCCACCACCGCGGGGACCCCGAGCTCACGGCCCTGCTTCACCCCTACCTGCTCCCGACCTCAATCTGGGCCGGCCCGCGGTGAAGGGCAACGTCGTGGAGACTTTCGGACACTTCGCGAAGATCAGTCGGCCGGCCCGTGAGCGAACATCACCCGCCGCTGCTGTCTCGGCGGCTCGGTCGAGCGTCCCTTAACGACACCATCGACTACACAAAGTCACGCCTCTGCGCAACGCCCACTGGGACTCTGCCCACCAATCCGCGCGCGCCACGAAGGGACCGTTCGCGACAGCCAAGTCCGGCCGCGAAACCAACCCGACCACCTGCCAAGACCAGTCAGCAACCCGAGCCCGTCGTGACCGGTCCAGCCACTACCCGGATCAGTCGCGCGGCGTGACGATGTGGACCGCGGCCTCTTCGGCCGACGCGGCGCCGCCGTCGATGCCGGCGTCGGAGGCGTAGAGCTCTTCGTCGGTGTCCGGGCCGAAGCCCGCGTCTTGGGCGACAAGGCGGCCCGCGCGGGCGTCGCCGACTTCGTCGTCGAGGAGTTCGCCGTCGGTGTCGGTGGTGTCACCGAGGTCGTCGCCGTCGTCGGACGCCAGGTCCGGCAGCTCGCGCGCGAGGCGGCCCTCCCAGCTTTCGCCGGCGAGCTCCTCCGCGGCGGTCATGCCCCACTCGCGCACGGCCAGCGGCTTCTCGGGCGGCGAGTAGCCCTCGTCGTACGGGTCGCCGTCCTCGAGGGTGTCTTCGGGGTCGAGCACGCCGGTGTCGGCGTTGTCCTCGATGTCGTCGTCCACGAACGGCTCCTCTCTCCGTACCCTGCGCGTGCAGATTACGCACCGCTGCCAGTGTCCCTCGACCGGTGGGTCCCGGCGAAGATCGCTACTCTCGGGCGCGCCTACGGAGGTGGAGGGGTCAGTGACAGAGTGGAGCGGGCCGACGTTGCTGGCCCTGTTCGCCGGGTTCGGGCTGGCATTCGTGCTGGTGGTGCCCTACGCCGTGGTCAGCTACCGCCGCCGGGGCGAGTTCGGCCCGGGTCGCGCGATCGCGGCGCTGGGATTCCTCGTCTACTGCTGCGCGCTGATCACGTACACACTCATGCCGACGCCCGTCGTCGACGCCGCCTTCTGCGCGAGCCACGAGTCTCTGCGCCACCCCGTCGTGAACCCGCTGCAGTTCCTTTCGGACATGAAGCAGTTCCACACCGGACTGCTCAGCAATCCGGCGCTGCGGCAGGTCCTGTTCAACATCGCGCTTTTCGTGCCGTGGGGCGTGTTCATGCGCCGCCTGTACCGGAAGGGCCCGGCCTTCGCGATCGCCACCGGGTTCCTCGTGTCGCTCTTCATCGAGACCACGCAGCTCACGGGCGTCTGGTCCCTCGTCGACTGCCCCTACCGCCTCTTCGACACGGGCGACCTCCTCTCCAACACCATCGGCGCCACGGTCGGTGCCCTGGCCGCCCCGGTGCTCGGCCGCCCCCACGAACGCCTCGACGCGAAGGCCCCCCGCCCCGTCCGCAGCGGGCGTCGCCTGTTCGGCATGCTGCTGGACCTCATCGCGGTGACGCTGCTCGGCGTGGCGCTGAACGTGGTTGTGGTCGCTATCCAGCTCCTGCGCGACCCGGACAGCCTTCGTGGTCCTGGCAATCCCGTTGTGAACGCGGTGCTCGGTGAGTGGTTGCCTGCGTTGGTCTTGCTGTTGGCGGTCCCCCTGGCAGGGAATGGCGCGACTCCTGGGCAGCGCGCGGTGCTCCTGACCGTGGTGAACGCTGCTGACGAGAAGCCTTCTGTGCTGCAGATGGTGGTGCGGTTCGTCTTCGGGTCGGGCGGGTATTTCGTCGCGCTGGGTGTTGCCACGGCCAGCGCGCAGCCGTCGACGTCGACTGGCGTGTGGATCGTGCTGAGCGGCCTGTTCGCGATCTTCACGCGCGGGCATCGCGGGCTGACGGGGTTGTTGGCGAGGCTGCGGGTTGTGGATGCCCGGCGTGAGAGGGAACGGGAGCGGGTTTCGGCCTGACTCGCTCAGCCTGGCCTGCAGCCCCCAGCCCCTCGACCGAACCGAGCGGGTGGCAAACACCACCACGCCCGGCTCCACCGCGACTCGACGAAACCTCGCCCACGTCGCGCGGCACATCCTCGAGCGACATGCCGACTTCCGCCGGCTCTTCCCGGGAAATTCGGTGTCACTGCTCGGCTCCAGTGTCACCACCGTCGCGCTGCCGCTCGCGGCCGCGCTGACGCTCCACACGTCGTCCGTCTACATGGGACTCCTCAAGGCGGCGTCCGCCGCCCAGACAAGCCGGATCCGGGATCTGTGAGCAGTCAGCTGGAGTAAGCCTCCAGTTCCACAATCCGCGAATACGCATGATCATTCGAATCCAACGCCACGATCTGCACCCCATCAGCCTGCACCGCCGGGAACGTGGACGTCACCGAACCCGAAGTGTTGCCCCGCACCGAAGCCACCGTCACCCAGGCACCGGCCACGTGGGCCTGGACGTCGAAGTCGCGGAGGCCGTACTTCGCGGCCGGGTACTTCGTGGAGTCCAGGGTGTCGGTGACGACGCGGCCGACCGCGCCGACAGCGGGCAGGGTCACGGCGTAGTTGTCCGGGAAGGCCGATTTCGTGCCGTCGTTCCAGCCCGTGGTGGTGGACCAGTGGTCGCCGTCCGCGTCGCCGTCGACGGCGCCGCACGGGGAGAAGCTGCCGTTGGTCGACGACGGGGTGGCTTGTTCGCCGAGGAGGAGGTTGTCGCCGGGGCCCTTGGGAGGTAAGGGAAGGACGTCTACCGGGACGGACAACCGGGCGCGGTCGGAAGACAAGCCCACCGTGTAGTGGCCGGGGCGAGCCGACCGCGGCACGGTGACGCCGACCCGAACCGAAACCGGCTGGCCGACCGGCAGCCAGGACGAGAACACCCGTCGGTCGAGAACCAGAGGCCGCGGCGCGGAAAGCTCCATGTCCGCGTACACCGGGCCGCTTCCGTTGTTCGTCATGCCGACGGTGAGGGCGCTCGGCAGGCAAGGCAGGCCGACGACCTGGATCTGCCCAGGGGTGGCGGACAGCGCCAAAGCGGGCGTGGCCGGGCTGCTCTGGGCGGCGGTCGCCAGTGCCACGCCGAGCACGACAGCGCCGGCGGCCACGGCGAGGTGACGTCGCTGCATGGGGGAACTCCTGTCAGTGGACGTGGATGGCGGGGACGCGGTCTTCGACGGTGAGCTTGGCGCGCGTGGTGACCTTGCCGTCGCGGATGGAGACCTTGTCGACCACGCGGTAGTCGGCGGTCCACTCGCGCGGGGTGACCTCGCAGCGCACGTAGCCGCGCTGGAAGTTGCCGAACTTCACGTGCGGGTTCTCGTCGAGGATCACCCTCCCCCCGGCGTCGAGGTCCATGCCGTCCTGACCCGACGTGATCGACGTGCCGACGAACTCCGTCGCCACCACCGGCGAGCTCGGGTCCGCGTAGTCCGGTCGCAGCTCCGAAGCGACGCTGCGGTGCAGGTCGCCCGCGATGCTCACCAGGTTGCGCACCTCGCGATCCTGCGCGCCGCCGAGGATGCGCTTGCGGGAGGCGACGTAGCCGTCCCACGTGTCCATCGGCACGAGCACGGGTGGGCCGGCGGCGGTGTCGAGCTGCGCGATCGCGGTCTGGTGCGCGAGCACCTCCCAGCGCGCGGAGTGCTGCGCCATGCCGTCGAGCAGCCACTTCTCCTGCGCGGCACCGGTGATCGTGCGGTTCGGGTCGAGCGAGTCCGGGTTCGGGGCTTTGGTGCCGTCGCCCGCGGCCTGGTCGTCGCGATACTGGCGCGTGTCGAGCACGTTGAAGCGGATCAGGTCGCCGTACTGGAACCGGCGGTACATCTGGATGTCCGGGCCGTTGGGCAGCTGCGTCGTGCGCACGGGCTGGTGCTCCCACCACGCGCGGAACGCGTTGGCGCGCCGCACGAGGAACTGCGCGACGGGGTCGTTGTTCTCGGAGATGTCGCCGGCCCAGTTGTTCTCGACCTCGTGGTCGTCGATCGAGACGATCCACGGCGCGGCGGCGTGCGCGGCCTGCAGGTCGGGGTCGGTCTTGTAGAGGGCGTAGCGGCCGCGGTAGTCGTCGAGCGTCGTGGTCTCGCGCTGGAAGTCCACGGCCATGTCCTGCTTGCGCAGCCCTCCGTCGGCACCCACGCCGTACTCGTAGATGTAGTCGCCGAGGTGGAACACGACGTCGTGGTCATTCGCCGCCATGTCGCGGTAGGCGGTGTAGAAGCCCTCGTACCAGGCCTGGCAGCTCGCGTACGCCAGCGAGACGGCGGGCATCGACTGGTGCGCGGTCGGCGACGTGCGGGTGCGGCCGACCGGGCTGGTGTGCCCGCCGACGTGGAAGCGGTAGAAGTAGTGTCGCCACGGCCGCAGCCCGCGGACGTCCACGTGCACGCTGTGCGACTCCTCGCGTCGGGCGAGTGCGTTGCCGGAGCGCACGACGCGGCGGAACCGTTCGTCCTCGGCGACCTCCCAGCGCACCGACACCGGGCGGTCGTTCATGCCGCCGAACGGTTCGAGCGGCTTCGGCGCCAGGCGCGTCCAGATCACGACCGCGTCGGGCAGCGGGTCGCCGGAGGCGATGCCGAGCGTGAACGGGTAGCCGGGCACGCGGTCGGTGTCCACGGTGGTGGCGCCGGAGGCGGTGATGCCGGGCAGCGTGCCGGCGAGCGCCAGAGCGGCGGTGGCTCCGGTGACGGTGAGGAACTTGCGTCGCGTCGGGTTTTCCACGTCGCTCCGATCCAGTGCGGTCCCGGCGGCGCTCGTGCCCGCGGGAGGGCGGACGGCCGCACGGTGCGGCACGTGAGTTGTGCTCACCGTCGGCGGCTTCCCCAGTTCGCTTCCTCGCCGGTGGAGCGGGTTTTGAAACGTATCAAGACGGGACGGTTCGTGCGTGGTTCGTCCCGCGCTGGGCACGTTATCCGGCTGCCGGCGCGCCGTGAACGATCACGGCGGTGAATTCGAGCTGAAGTCTGGGGAAGGTTGTCAGGGGTAGCGCTGAGTGACCATCGGAGACGACAAATAGTGCCACCAGAATTGTTATCCGGTGACACTATTTGTGGTTCTGTCAGATCAGACGAACAACACGCAGCTGGCCTTGTTGTCGAAGTTGTTGTTCGAGAAGTCGGTGTCCACCGAGTTCTTCTTGGCCTCGTAGCCCTGGTTGCCGCCGCAGTTGCTCGAGTCGTAGAGTTTCACGACGTGGCTCGTGTTGTTCTTCATCGAGCTGGCACCGTTGGTGACGAATCCGTTGCCGCCCGCCCACGCGGTCTTGGACAGGTCGATCGCGCCCGCACGGTAGGCGAACTCGATGTGCTGGCCCTTGTAGTCGTCGTCCTCGAACAGGCAGAAGTGCCCGGAGGCGCAGGTTCCAGCCGCACTGGCGGACGGCGCCGGCGCGAGCATCGAGCCGGCGCCCACGAGCACGCCGAGGACCAGCGAAATGTGCTTCTTCATTCAATCGCCTTTCGATGGATAAACCCGGCCGACGGGCCGGATCCGAACAGGCGGGAACGTCCCCAGACGCGTATGGCGAACTTCCCCAGAACTCCCGCCAGTGCGAAAACTATAGCGATCGCTGTTCGGCGCACACCGCCGAAGTGGTGATCGTCACCGACCAGTCGGTATGGTGTTTCGGTGATCGGGAAAAGTGCTCCGCCGCCTTCGCCGAGTGTGACGCTCGGTGGAGTGGTGTCGCATTCCCGCCAGGTTTTGTCGGTGCCGCCGGGCAGACTGGCGGGCGTGTACGAGGACATCGAACGCTGCGTGCGCGCGGTGCAGTCGAAGGACGCCCGGTTCGACGGGTGGTTCTTCACCGCCGTCGTCACCACCGGTATCTACTGCCGGCCGAGCTGCCCGGTCGTGCCGCCGAAGGTCGAGAACATGCGCTTCTACGGCAGCGCGGCGGCGGCGCAGACGGCCGGGTTCCGCGCGTGCAAGCGCTGCCGTCCCGACGTCACGCCGGGATCGCCGTTGTGGAACGAGCGCGCCGACGTAGTCGCGCGCGCCATGCGGCTGATCGCCGACGGGGTGGTCGACCGCGAGGGCGTGGGCGGGCTCGCGGCGCGGCTCGGGTACAGCGTGCGGCAGGTCGAGCGGCAGGTGTACGCCGAGCTGGGCGCCGGCCCGCTGGCGCTCGCGCGAGCCCAGCGCGCCGAAACCGCGCGACTGCTGGTCGAGACCACCGAGATGCCGATGGGCGACATCGCGCACGCCGCGGGGTTCTCGAGCATCCGGACGTTCAACGACACCGTGCGCCAGGTGTTCGCCCTGACACCGAGCGAGCTGCGGTCGCGGGCGTCCGGCGCGCCGTCGTCGCCGGGGGCGCTGTCGTTGCGCCTGCCGTTCCGCGCGCCGCTGTGCCCGGACAACCTCTTCGGCCACCTGGCGGCCACCGCCGTGCCGGGCGTCGAGGAATGGCGCGACGGCGCGTACCGGCGCACCCTGCACCTGCCGCACGGCCACGGCATCGTCTCGCTGGCGCCGACACCCGACCACATCGCGTGCCGCCTCAGCCTCACCGACCTGCGCGACCTGTCGGCCGCGATCAGCCGCTGCCGGCGCCTCCTGGACCTCGACGCGGACCCCATCGCGGTCGACGCCCAGCTCTCCTCGGATCCGGCGCTGGCCCCGTTGGTCGCGAAGAACCCCGGACGCCGGGTGCCACGCACGACGGATCCGGCGGAGTTCGCGATCCGGGCGGTGCTGGGGCAACAGGTGTCCACCGCCGCGGCTCGCACCCACGCCGCCCGCCTGGTCACGGCTCACGGCACGCCCGTCGACGACCGTGAGGGCGGCCTGGGTTTTCTCTTTCCCACTCCGGCCGATCTTGCGGATCTGGATCCTTCGTCGCTCGCGATGCCACAGTCTCGCCGGCGGACGCTGCTGGGCCTCATCGCCGCCCTCGCCGCGGGCGACCTCGACCTTTCGCCGGGCGGGGACTGGGCTCGCGCCCGGGCCGAGCTGTCGGCGCTGCCGGGGTTCGGGCCGTGGACGGTGGAGACCATCGCGATGCGGGCGCTGGGCGATCCGGATGCGTTTGTGCCGACGGACTTGGGGGTGAAGCTGGCGGCTGCGGCGCTGGATCTGCCGACGTCGCCTTCGGCGCTGACGCGGCATGCTTCCGTTTGGCAACCATGGCGGGCCTACGCGGTGCAGTACCTGTGGGCGACGGGTGATCATCCGATCAACTACCTGCCGGCCTAGGGGTGCCTATTCCTGCGGGGCGAGGAAATCCAGGAGGGCTGTGGCGACGGCGTCGGGAGCTTCGAGCCAGGGGACGTGGCCGACGCCCGGCAGCGTCACGCGGGTCGCCGTCGGGAGCGCGGCGTGCAGGGAGTCCACCGCCCAGCGGGGGCGGATGTCCTGGTCACCGTCGACGATGAGGGTGGGAGTGGGCAGGGCGCGGCAGGCTGCGATGAGCTCGGATTCGGTCGGGGCGTGGTGTTTTTCCTCGGCGTTGATGGCGGCGTTGCAGCCGTAGTTGATCGGGAACCAGGGCGTGGCCATCTGCTCGGCGTGGGTGAGGGCGGTCGAGGGATCGGGGAAGTCGGCGGACCATTGCAGGACAGCCAATTCTCGGTCCTCGGCCGGGGTTCGGGCGCGGGAGTTCAGCTCCCTGAGCCGTGAAAGGTCCTGGCCGAGGCGGCCGGCGAGGTTGCGTTCATACGACGGATGCCAGGCGCGACCGAGGCCGGTTCCGGACACGTAAACCAGCTTGGTGACGTAGGCCGGGTGGTCCAGGGCGTAGTGCAGTGCCAACGTCGCTCCCCAGGAATGGCCCAGAACGGCGGCACGGGTCAGCCCGTAGTAGCGACGGACGGCGTCCAGGTCGGCGATCGTCTTCGCGAGCGAGTACGGCCCGCGGCGTTCCGAGCGGCCGCACCCGCGCTGGTCCCAGCGGATCACGCGCAGACGAGTGGCCAGCGCGGCGGCGAGGCCGCCGAACATGTCCCACAGGCCCGGGCCACCGTGGCACAGGATGAGCGGCTCGCCCCCGCCGACGGCCGTCGTCCAGAGGCGAGAGCCGTCATCCGCCGAGATCAGGTCCCCAGGGTGATCCGTAGGATTCAGTCTCGCGGGATCCACCTGGTTCGCGTCCGGATACTCCACGCCGGTCAGCCTCGCATCATCCACGTGCTTCGGCACCGGGCGAACCACGCCGCTCAGCTCCGCATCGTCCATGCGATCCGAACCCGCACCATCCAGCCTCGCGTGACCGGCGCGATCCGAACCCGCACGATCCGCGCGGTCCGGTCCGCAAGATCCGCGCGGTCCGGTCCGCAAGATCCATGCGGTTCAGTTTTGTCCCCAGCCGCGCCGAAACGGGTGGGGACAGAGCGTGGGTTACACGGCAGTCAGCTCCACACAGCCGAAGGCCCTCACTTGAACAAGCCGTTCAAAGCGCCGAAATCCATCGCAGAGTCCAGTTCGTCGTAGGTGCCCGCGCCGAGCATTTCCTGGGCCGCGCGGAGGGCCACGGCGTAGGCGCCCTGGGCCAGCGCTGTGCCGACGGTGACGCGGCGGACGCCGGCAGCCGCGAAGTCCGACGCCGAGGGCGCGCCCGGCCCGGCCATGGCGGCGACCGGCAGAGGAGAAGCGGCCGTCAGCTCGCGAAGCACCGCCAAGTCCACCAAGCCCGGCACGAAGATGCTGTCCACGCCGGCCTCGGCGTACGCGTGGGCGCGCGCCACCACGTCGCCGAAGCGGGCCTCCGGCTTGCCGACGCCGAAGAGGTACACGTCCGTCCGGGCGTTGATCCACAGCTCCGGCAAGCCGGCTGATGCAGCGGCCGCACGGCCTGCCGCCAGGCGTGCGGCCTGGACCTCCGGAGAGAACAGCGAGAGTGTGCCCGCCCTGGAGTCCTCCAGGTTGACGCCGACCGCGCCGGCGGCGATGACCTCCTCGACGGTCGCGGCGACGTCCGCGGGATCGGGGCCGTAGCCGCCTTCGATGTCGGCGGTCACCGGCACCGAGACGGCCCCGACGATCTGCCGCACGGCAGCCGTCATCTCAGAGCGCGTCAAACCCTGGCCGTCACTGCGACCGAGCGCCCACGAGACCCCGCCGCTCGTGGTGGCGATGGCCTTCGCGCCGGCGTGCTGGATGACGGCCGCGCTGCCGGCGTCCCACGCGTTCGGCAGTACCACCATCGGCTGAGCGTGCAGCTCTCTGAACGCCTTTGCCTTGTCCTGCAACGATTCCATGCGATTCCTCCCAGTCGAACCCGAACAAGGGAGGACGCTAGCAGCGGGCACCGACAAAAACTCAGCTCAACGAGATCTCGCTCAGATCGATCGACACCATCACCATCTCCTCCCGGTACGCGCGCCGCCGCGTCGGGAAGCTCAAGCCCGAGAACACGGCGTGGTCGTACACGTACTGCACCCCGGGAAACCCGCCCGCCACGTCGACGTTGTAGTCGTGCCGGCGCAGCAGCCCGTCCGGCCCGAAGAAGAATCGCTGCACCCGCGAGTGGCTCGCCACCGAGTCCGGGAACGTCGCCTCCAGCACGTGCCACCGCTCACCGTTCACGACCACCGGCGCGGTCTCCACGACCGAAAACCCCTCACCCGCCAGGAGGAACGGTGTCGTCAGGTACGTCCACAACGCGTACCCGTTGAAGTACGCGCGGTGCAGCGGGTCCCATGGCGTCGTCAGCCCGTGCCCCGCGAACGACTCGCGCGGGTTGTCGCGCGAAGCAACGACAGTGCCGTCCAGCTTCTCGATCGCGATGCGCCCCGGCTCGAAGCGCGTGCGCTGGTCGGGCGCGCCGAACGGGTGCAACGAACCCTCCTCGCGCACCAGCGACACCGTCATCCGCCGCGGGTTCGGGTCCTGCACGAGGCCCTTCATCGCCCAGAACTCGCCACCGGTCACGATCGTCGCGGTCAGCGAGGTGAACTGGCGCCAGCGGTCGAGGCCGCCGTGGGCATCGAGGACGTCGTCGAGCAGTGCCACGTCAGGCCGCCAGGTCGAGGACGACACGGAAGCGCGCCTGGCCGGACAGCATGCGCTCATACGCCTTCGGGGCGTCGGTCCACGGGACGATCTCGTTCATCGGCCGCACGCCGCGGGCCTCGGCGAACGCGAGGCTGTCCTCGTTCTCGACGGCCGAACCGGTGAGGCTGCCGGACACCGTGCGCGTGCCGAAGATCAGGTCCGTAGTGCCGATCGACAGCGGGTCGGGCGCCGCGCCGACGACCACCAGCCGCCCGCGCGGCGCGAGCCCCGCGACCAGCGGCGACATGGACGTGCCACTCGAGGCCGTCGCGACGATCGCCGCCGCGCCGCCCAGCTTCTGCAGCTGCGCGCCGGGGTCGGCGGCGGTGCTGTCGACGTACTCGTCCGCACCGAGGCGGGTGGCGAGCTCGGCCTTGTCCGTGCCACGCGCGATCGCCGCGACGCGGTAGCCCAGCGCCTTCGCGTACTGCACACCGAGGTGGCCCAGCCCGCCGATGCCCTGCACCGCGACCAGCGAGCCCGGACGCGCGTCGAGCTTGCTCAACGCGCTGTACGTGGTGATCCCCGCGCACAGCAACGGTGCGGCGTCCGAAGAGGACAGTCCACTCGGGACGCGGACTAGGCCGGTCGTACGGGCGTAGGCGTATTCGGCGTAACCGCCGTCGACGTGCGTGCCGGTCCACGGCTGGTCGGTGCAGTTGACGAAGTCGCCGCGCCGGCAGGACTCGCACTCGCCGCAGTGCCCGCCCAGGTAACCGATGCCCACGCGCTCACCCACGTGCCACGCCCGCACACCCTCGCCGACGGCGTCGATCACCCCGACGATCTCGTGGCCGGGCACCCGCGGCACGTCCGGGTCGGCGCGCATCCCCTCGACCGCCAGCACGTCGGAGTGGCAGACGCCGCAGTACTCCACTTTGACCCGCACCTGCCCGTGCGACGGCGCGACGAGCTCCCGCTCGCTGAGCGCGAACTGGCGGGTGCCGGTGACTTCCAGAGTTTGGTAAGTTGTCATGAATTGAATATGACCGGTCGTCTTACTCACTGTCAAGGGCCACACCCGAATCGAGCACCCGCGTTTTTCAGGGCAGGTCGAAGCCCAGTTCCTTGGCGGCGTCGACCGGCGTCGGCTGCGCCCACCGCTGCGCGACGGACTGGTGCGTCGACAGCGAACGCAGCTCCGCACGGTCGAGATAGAGCACGCCACCGAGATGGTCGGTCTCGTGCTGGACGATGCGCGCCGGCCAGCCCGCGAACTCCTCGTCGACGGCCGCGCCCGTCTCGTCCTGCGCCTCAAGCCGGACGCGCAACGGCCGCGCGACCACGGCCTGCCAGCCGTTCACGCTCAGGCAGCCCTCGAAGAACGCGACCCGCTCCGAGCCCAGCGCCGTGTACCGCGGGTTCACCAGCACGCGAAACGGCAACGGCCCGATCCCCCGCACTGCCAGCACCTCGGGCGGCGTGTTCGGCCGCTCGTAGTCCTCGACCACGGCGAGCTGCACCGGGAGCCCGATCTGCGGCGCGGCCAGCCCGACGCCGGGCGCCGCGTGCATCGTCTCCTTCATGCCCTCGATCAGCCCGGCGAGCGCGGCGTCACCCAACTGGCCTTCGTAGGGCGCCGCGGCCGTGCGCAGCACCGGGTCACCGGCCTGGACGATGGGCCACGGGAGCGGCTGGGCGAGCAGTTCGTCCACCAGGTCGGCGAGCACGCTGGGGGCACCTTCCTACAGCAGGGAGCCGAACACCACGTCGAAGAAGTCGTCCAGCGGGGCGACGCTCTTGGCCACCTTGGTACGGATGATCGCACCCTCCCACGCGTCGAGTACGAACCGCCCGAGCAGCTCCGGGTCCTTGTCGCCCTTGACCTCGCCGGCGGCCTGCGCCTGGCGGATGGAGTCGGTGATGCTGTCCGACCAGTGCGTGAGGCTCTCCCCGACCTGCTTGCGGATCACGGGACTGTGGTCGGCGCGCTCGGAACCCATGTTGCCGATGAGGCAGCCGCGGGTGAACTCGTTGTCCACCAGCACGTCGCGCATCACGGTGAACCGCGCGCGCAACGTTTCGAGCGGACCGAGGTCGCCGTGGCCGTCGCGCCAGCCGGAGCTTTCGGCGTAGCGCGCGACGACCTCCGCGCCGAGGTCTTCCTTGCTCTTGAAGTGGTTGTAGAACGACCCCTTGGGCACGCCGGCCGCCCGGGTGATGGTGTCGACCGAACACGCGGCGAAGCCGTAGCGGTGGAACTCGGTGACCGCGGTGTCGACGATCACCTCACGAACGCTGGGACGTGGCATCTGTCGATTATATGACCGGTCGTCTCGGCTGTCGACCAAGCTGCCCTGACCAGGGTCGGAGGCGGGATCCACGGCCGATCTCGCACCCGCCTGACCGCTTCCGGCATGCTGGGCTCCGTGGCCTATGACGTGAACGCGATCCGCAAGCATTTCCCCGCCCTTACCGAAGGGGCTGCGCACTTCGACGGGCCCGGGGGCTCACAGGTGCCGGACGTGGTGGGGGAAGCCGTGGCGGCCGTCCTCTGCTCCGCGATCGCCAACCGGGGAACCGTGACGCCGGCCGAGCGGCGCGCCGACGGGGTCGTGCGCGAGGCGCGCCAGGCGGTGGCCGATCTGCTCGGCGCGAAGCCCCAGGGCGTCGTCTTCGGGCGCAGCATGACGCAGGTGACGTACGACTTCTCGCGCACGCTGGCCAAGACGTGGGAGACCGGGGACGAGGTCGTGGTCACGCGGCTCGATCACGACGCCAACATCCGGCCGTGGGTGCAGGCGGCGGCCACGCGTGGAGTCACCGTGCGGTGGGCCGACTTCGACCCGACGACGGGTGAGCTGCCGGTCGAGGCGGTCACGGCGCTGCTGACCGACAAGACGCGGCTGGTGGCCGTGACGGCGGCGTCCAACCTGCTCGGCACGCGGCCGGACGTCGCGGCGATCACGGCGAAGGTGCGCGAAGCCGGGGCACTCAGCTACGTCGACGGGGTGCACCTCACACCGCACGCCACGGTCGACCTCAAAGCACTCGGCGCCGACTTCTACGCGTGCTCCGCGTACAAGTTCCTCGGCCCGCACCTCGGCGTGCTCGCGGCCGCGCCCGAGCTGCTGGAGACGCTGCGGCCGGACAAGCTCGTGCCGTCCAGCGACGCCGTGCCGGAGCGCTTCGAGCTGGGCACGCTCCCCTACGAGCTGCTCGCCGGCACGACCGCGGCCATCGACTTCCTCGCCAATCTGGTGCCGGCCGAGGGCACGCGACGCGAGCGCCTGGCCACGTCGCTGGCCGCGCTCGAGGTCCACGAGCAGGAAATGCTGCAGCGCCTCGACGACGGGCTCGCCGCGCTGCCCCGGGTGGTCCGCTACGGCTCCCCGAGCCGCGAGCGCACGCCGACCGTCCTGTTCTCCGTGAAGAACCACGAGCCCAAGGCCGTGTACGAACACCTCGCGAGCCACAACGTCAACGCGCCGGCCGCGAGCTTCTACGCCATCGAGTGCTCCCGCCACCTCGGCCTCGGTGACACGGGCGCGGTCCGCGCGGGCATCGCTCCGTACACGACGGCGGCCGAGGTCGACCGGCTGGTCAGCGCGGTAGCGGAGCTGTGACCGCCGTCCGGCGCACGTAGACCGCGCGGATGTCGTGGATGGCCGCCGGGTCGGTGAACGGGTTGCCGCCCACCGCGAGCACGTCGGCGTCGAAGCGCCAGGCGGCCCTTGCGGTGGCCCAGCCCGCACACCCCG
The DNA here is from genome assembly GCF_040654155.1 of Amycolatopsis sp. NPDC050768. Taxonomy (NCBI): domain Bacteria; kingdom Bacillati; phylum Actinomycetota; class Actinomycetes; order Pseudonocardiales; family Pseudonocardiaceae; genus Amycolatopsis; species Amycolatopsis sp. NPDC050768. Next base: position 17,924 of record NZ_JBFAHL010000011.1, on the reverse strand, counting down.
GCGGCCACAGACGTCGCGGCACGGAAGGTGTCCACTGTGGACATCCCGGACAGTTCCAGCATGTGCACGCACGAGTTGCCGGAACGGCCAGTACGGCGGATACCGGCAGTCGCGCCACCCCAGGCCGCGGCAGCCCGGCCCGGCGCACGACCTCGGCGGCCAGCCGGCTCTTGCCCACGCCCGGCTCGCCGGCGAGCAACACGACGCGCCCCGATGCCGTCCGCTGTGGCCCGGGCGTGCGCGTCGAGCACGGCCGGCTCCCGCTGCCGCCCCACGAAGCCGGCTTCGTCTGTGTTGCCTCCCGAGGTAACCGTCCACCCCGTCGATCGTCACCGCCGTGAGGAGTGTGTCAGTTTTCTCCGGTTTCGGGTCACGCGTCGGCGACGGTCCGGCGCACGGTCGTGCGCCGGTCGTCGACCGAGCCCCACTGGTCGCCGTACGTGCTGGCCTTGATCCGGTCGCTGCGCAGCACGTCGTGCGGGAAGCCGAGAGACGGCCGGCTGAGCTCGTCGAGCCGAGCAACCCGAGACGCGTCCAGCACGACGTCCGCGCTCGCCAGGTTGTCCCGCAGCTGCGCCTCCGAACGCGCGCCGATGAGCGGGATGATCCCGCGCTGCCGCAGCCACGCCAGCGCCACCTGCGCCGGCGACCAGCCGCCTTCCCGAGCGATGGCGACGACCTCCCGCACCACGGCGTCGTTGTCCTCGCCAGGTCGGAACGTGCCGCCGAGGTCGAGCCGGCCCGGTTCGCCACGCAGGTACTTGCCCGTGAGCCGCCCTTCGGCGAGCGGTCCCCACGCCAGCACCGGCAGGTCGAACACGTGCGCCATCGGCAGCAGCTCGCGCTCCGGCGTGCGTTCCAGCAGGTTGTAGCGGATCTGCAGGGCGACGAACGGGGACCAGTCGCGCAGCTCGGCGAGTGTGTTGGCCTGCGCGACCTCCCACGCGGGCCAGTCGGAGACACCGACGTAGAGGACCTTGCCCGCGCGCACCTGGTCGTCGAGCGCGCGCATCACCTCGGGCACCGGTGTGAGCGTGTCTCGCACGTGGACCCACAGCAGGTCGACGCGGTCCGTCCGCAGGCGGCGCAGGCTCGTTTCCAGGGAGTCGACGAGGTTCTTGCGGTGGTTGCCCGCCGAGTTCAGGTCGCCCGCGCGGGTCTGGGCCGTGTACTTCGTGGTGAGCACGAACCGGTCGCGGCGGCCGTCGAGCAGCTCGCCGAGGATGCGTTCGGACGAGCCCTGTGTGTAGGTGCTCGCGGTGTCGAGGAAGGTGCCGCCGGCCTCGGCGTAGAGGTCGAGCAGCCGCGCGCTGGTCTCGCGCGGCGCGCCCCAGCCCCAGTCCTCGCCGAAGGTCATCGTGCCCAGGGCGAGCTCGGAGACCCGCACGCCCGTTTTGCCCAGCAGTGTGTAGCGCATGCGTCCACGGTGCGGCGGCCGCGAACGCCGGCGCCACGGCGCGTTCGTCCGTAGGACCACCAGTACCACGCTGGCCGGTTCTCGCGCGGGCGCCGGCCGGCGTGATACTGCCGGACATGACCGAGCTCGCCGACTTCCTGCGCGCCAGCCGCTCGCGCGTGCACCCGGGCGACGTCGGGTTCGCCGCCGACGCCAAGCCGCGGCGGGTGCCGGGGCTGCGGCGAGAGGAGGTGGCGCAGCTGGCGAACGTGAGCGTCGACTACCTCGTGCGCCTGGAGCAAGGCCGCACCACCAACGTCTCGCGCGGGGTGCTCGAATCGCTCGCCGACGCGTTGCAGCCGGCGCCCGACGCGCGCGAGTACCTCCTGACCATCGCCGGCCCGGCCGACCCCGCCCCGCCCGTCGGGGAGGTCCGGGACCAGACGCGGCGGCTGCTCGCGTCACTCGACCTGCCGGCGCTCGTGGTCGGGCGCGCGCTCGACGTGCTGGCCTGGAACCCGGTCGCGGCCGCGTTGTTCGCCGAGTTCGGCGCGCTGGAGCCGGAGCGGCGCAACATGGTGCGGATGGTGTTCCTCGACCCGGACTACCGCGCGATGGTCGCCGACTGGCCGCAGGTGGCGCGCGAGTGCGTCGCCTATCTGCGCCGCGACGCCGGACACTATCCGGACGACCCGCGGCTGGCCGCGCTCGTCGAGGAGGTGTCGGCGGCCGACCCGGACTTCCGCACGTGGTGGGTCGATCACCGCGTGCGGATGGCGGGGTTCCGGCGCAAGACGTTCCTGCATCCGCGCGTCGGGCCGGTGACGGTGGACTCGCAGCGTCTCGGGGTGGAGACCGACCCCGGTCAGTTCGTGGTGGTGTACTCGGCCGAGCCCGGTTCGGCGTCGGAAGCCGCGTTGCGCAGCCTCGCCGAGATGGCGTTGACCGGCTGAGTTCCGTTGTGGAACTCTCGGGGGCATGAGCATCGACGTCGTGGCCGGCGAAGCCGTCACCACCGTGACGATCAACCGTCCGGACAAGCGCAACGCGCTGACCACGGCCCTGTACTCGGCCCTGGCCGAAGCGCTGGAGACCGCGGCCACACCGATCGTCGTCCTCACCGGCGCCGGCGGCACGTTCACCGCGGGCAACGACCTGGGCGATTTCCTCGCGCACGACGAGGGCAGCGGGGACGACACACCCGTGCGGCGTTTCCAGGAGGCGCTGCTCGCCACGCGCGCGGTGGTGGTGGCGGCCGTCGACGGCCCGGCCGTCGGCATCGGCGCGACGCTGCTGCTGCACTGCGACCTCGTGTACGCGACCGAGCGCAGCTACCTGCAGTTCCCGTTCACGTCGCTGGGCCTGGTGCCGGAGTACGGCAGCAGCTTCGTGCTGCCGCGCCTGCTCGGCCCGCAGCGCGCCGCCGAGCTGCTGCTGTTCGGCGACCGCGTGCCGGCCGCCGAGGCGCACCGGCTGGGGCTCGTCAACGAGGTGCTGGCCGACGCGGCGGCGCTGGAGGCCCGCGTCGCCGACCGGACGGCCGCGCTGGCCGCGCAGCCGGCTTCGTCGCTGGCGCTCACCCGCGAGCTGCTGCGCGATACCGAGAACACCAGCGTGCCCGCGCGGATGGACGTGGAGTCGCAGCACTTCGCGAAGCTGCTGCACGACCCGGCGACGGTCGCCAACCTGCGCGCGAAGCTCCGACGCCGTTACCAATCCGACCAGAAGTAGGCGGGAATCCAGCAGGACGTGACTGCGTCCAGCAACCGTTCCCGCCGTGACTGTGGTCGGATTGGTAACCGACAACGCATCAGGCGAGCTTGCGGCGGCGCTTGTCCACGGCGCCGTCGAGCAGCGGCCGCAGCTCCTCGACGATCGAGTCGAGCGGGGCGACGTCTTGCTCGGCGCGCGCGAGCACGATCGCGCCTTCGAGCGAGCTGATCATCAGCACGGCCAGCGAAGCCGCGCGCGTGGGAGATACGCCCATCTGCTCCAGTGCTTCCACGAGCGGTTTACGCCATTCGGCGAATGCGCCGGCCGTACTCTCCCGCAGCTTTTCGCTCATCGCGGCGGAATCGGCGACCGTGGCGACGATCGGGCAGCCGTTCCCGAATCCCTGATCGGCGAATTCGGCGCGCCACGGCGCGACCATCGCGGCGAAGAGGTTGCCCGGCGTCGCGTCTTCCAGCGATTCGGCGTTGCGGCGCACGCGGCGCGCGGCGTACCTGCCGGCCCAGGCGACCGCTTCGGCGACGAGCTGCTCCTTACCCCCGGGGAAGTAGTGCTGCAGCGACCCCCGCGGTGCGTTCGCGTGGGTCACCACGTCCCGCAGGCCTGTACCGCCGACGCCCTGCGTCCGCAGCAGCTGCGCGGCGCTGAACACCATCCGGTCCCGCGCCGGCCTCTCCGACTCCGCCACCGACAACCTCCTTCATGACGCTGGTCATGCTAGTCGGCACGACCCGTTCGAACTCCTTCTCGCCCCGCTCGAATGTCGCGACCGGGCGGAAGCCGTGTGCGCGCAGCAGGCCCTCGGCCGGCGCGTTGCCGACCTGGACGGTGGCGTGCAGCGTCCAGCCCGCCCATCGGACGTCCTCGGTCAGGCTGCGCACGAGCGCGCTCGCGATGCCGCGGCGGTGCCAGGCGTCGGCCACGAGCACCGCGAGCTCGGCCCGGCGCTCGCCTTCCGGCACGAGGTTGACCAAGCCGACCGCAGCGTCGTCGACCTTGGCGACGAGGGCCGCGCCGGCGAGCAGGAACGCGCGGTAGCGCACCAGGACCCAGTCGGGCGCCGGGCGCACGGGCAACGTGAAGCGCCACGCGAGGCTCTCCGGCGAGCACGCTCGCACGAGTCCCTCCACGGCACCGGCGGTCGCCGGCTCGACGGTCACTATGACAGCTGTCATGGCCCATGGGTAGCACGGTTTTCCTGATCGACTCACTATGACGGACGTCATAGTCGTGCTCACGCTACCGACACGGCCGGCCCCGACCGAGACCCACACCGCCCAGTCGAACGGTGGGACATGACCGGTTCCGGGTAATCCGATTTCACTTCCCGTGTGCGCCATCACCCAGTGCGCTGAAAAATGCCGGCAATTCATGCGTGGAACACAATCTGTCGCGCCGTGAGCCTTATCGGGTGAAAACCGTTCCCGAAACCTTCCGACCTCGTGATTCTTCTCTATCTTCTAATCTAATCTTCTCGAAACAGTGCACGAAGGGGACGCGGTCATGACCCAGTCGATCGAAGCTCCGGCGAAGGAATTCTGCGTCGACTGGGAGATGGAGGGAAACGACGGCGGCCGTGTGAACGTCACGCTGTCGGGTCACGTGAGCCTGCTCGACGGCAGCCGCTTCTACAAGGTCGACGGCGTGCTCTACATCGCGGAAGGCGCCGAGTACTGCCGCGAGGTCGGCAACCCGCGCCTCTACGTCCGGCGCAACGGCGTGGAAGCCAGCGGCCGGCACTGGGGCTGGGAGACGATCAGCTCGCGCAAGACCGCCAACCGCCTCTGCACGATGGACGGGTACTTCGTGCGCACCGGTTACTGGGCCCCGTCCGACCGGTCGATCCAGCTGAGCATCGTGGCTGAGCACGGCATCACGCGACGCAAGTCATACAGCGGTACGGCGACCGTCCGGCTCGTGGACTGACGCAGGTTTCCGGGCTCCGCATTCAACGCGTGGCGAGCATCGGGCAAGTCGATCACGACGTGAAGTGACGGCGTTCACCCACAAGTGGGGTGAAGACCTTGAGCGTGCTGAGGAACACACCGTTTTCCCAGGAAAATCAAAGAAAACGTTGTGCTGGACACAGCGCGCGCGGGCGTGTACGAGGACCATGGAGCCCATGCGGAACAAGGCTCGGGCTGGCAGACCACCTCTTCTCTTCACTCGTTTCCTACGACGACTGGGATTCGCGCGGAATCCGCTCGTGCGGCGCTCCGACCGGATCGAGGGTCTCCTCGCCGGCCTGGCCGCGCTGATCGCGATCTTGGCGCTCCCGCTCGTGGTACTGCTCGGCAATGCCGACGTCCCCCACGAGACCGCGGCGTCGGACGCGCAGCTGCACGCGCGCCACCAAGTCACCGCGACCGTGCTCGCGCCCGCGCCGAAGACGGCGTCGATGGGCGACAGCGCCCCGATCGCCCACAGCTCTCGAGTAACCGCCAACTGGCAGCTGCCGAACGGCTCGCCGCAGACCGGCGTCGTGACGGTGCCCGCGGGCGCCGGCAACCCCGGTTCGCAGGCGCCGATCTGGCTGGACGACAACGGCAAGCAGACCACCGCCCCGCTCACCCACGCCGACGCGGTGACCAACGGCGTGCTCGTGGGCACCTTCACGTGGCTCTGCGCGATCGGCCTGCTGGCCGGCGCGTTCTGGATCGCCCGGCGCGTGCTCGACCACCGGCGCGCGATCCGCTGGGCCGACGAATGGGCACAGCTCGCCGGCCCGGAGGCAGTTCGCTGAAGCCGGCTGCCTCCGGGCCCCGGCCGGCGGACCGGCGGAGCGACACCCCCAGCGCCGCCCCGCGGCAGTGCAACGCCTACCGCTAAGCCTGTGTTGGCGAGTTAACTAACAGCTAACTCGCACTGCTCACAGTCTTGTGTAGGGGAGCCCTGATTGTCAACTGTCAGCTAATCTGGGATAGTCGACCTAGCTGAGAGCAATCAGTCGCTGACCGGAGGGGGCGGACATGTCCAGTGACTCGAGTGATGACACTCGGCCGACGTTGGCCTCCAGGCTCGACGATCTGTTCCGCACGGTGCGCCCGCAGGGCAAGCACTGGACGAACGCCGAGGTCGTGACCGAGCTCAAGCGCGTGTCGCCGGAGCTGAAGGTCGGCTCGGTGTACCTGTCGCAGCTGCGGTCGGGCAAGCGCACCAACCCGTCGCAGGAGCTGTTGGCGGCGCTGGCGAAGTTCTTCGGGGTGTCCGTCGCGTACTTCTTCGACGAGAAGGTGGCGGGCGACGTGCTGAGCGAGCTGGCCGCCATCGAGGCGATGCGGCAGGCGGGCGTGCGCGCGGTCGCGATGCGCGCGGCGGGGATGCGCGAGGAGAACCTGCAGGCGATCACCACGATCATGGACCAGTACCGCCAGATGCAGGGCCTGCCGCCGGTCAGCGACGAAGCGGCGGGCTGAGCATGGCGGAGGAGCGTCGCGACCAGCTCAAGCGGATGCGCGAAGAGGGCGCCCGGCGGATCGCCGAGCTGGATCTGCCGAAGGGCTGCGACCTCCCGACTCTGTGCGAACGGCTGGGCACCATCCGCGAACGGCCGATCACGCTCGTGCCGATGCCCATGCCGGCCTCCCACCCGTGCGGCATGTGGGTTGCGGCGCAACAAGAAGACCTCATCTTCTTCGACGCCAACACCACCGGCGCACACCAGGAGCACATCATCTTGCACGAGCTCGGTCACATCATCTGCTGCCACCGCGGCTCGGGCCTGCTCGACGACGAGAGCGCCCGGTCCCTCTTCCCCAACCTCGACCCGGACATCGTCCGCGACATGCTGATGCGCGCCACCTACGACGACGCGCAGGAGCAGGAGGCGGAGATCATCGCGTACCTGCTGTCCGAGCGGATGGGCGTCGTGCCGGCTCCTGCCCCGGCCGCGAAGGTCCCGGCGGCGGAGGAGAAGCCGATCGACCGGATCGAGCGGATGCTGCTGTAGAGCTCACTTCTCCCGCAGCCGGGCGAGTTCCGTGGCCACCGTTGTCGTCGTGTATTCCAGCTGCGCCGCCTCGTGGTCGCTGGTGAGGAAGAAGCGCAGGCGGGTCTGGGATTCGTCGACGGCCGGGTGGAGGATCGGGTCGACGATGATGCCACGGTCGTAGAGGGCGCTGGCCAGGCGGAGGGTTGTGGTGGAGTCGCCGATGACGCAGGGGACGATGGGCGTCGCGGAGGCGGAGCCGGTGGGCAAGCCGGCGGCCTGGGCCAGCCTCAAGAAAGACGCGGAGTTTTCGCGGAGGCGAGCCAGCCGCGAGGGTTCTGCGCGCAGGACGCGCAGGGCGGCCAGGGAAGCGGCGGCGCTGGCGGGCGTGAGGCCGACGCTGTAGACGAAGCCCGGCAATGAATACCGCAGCCACTGGACCGTTCGCGACGAGCCGGCCAGGTAGCCGCCGCAGCCGGCCAGGGACTTGGACAGCGTGCCCATCCAGAGGTCGGCCTCGGATCGCTCGACGCCGAAGTGTTCGCCGACGCCGGCGCCCGTGGCGCCGACCGTGCCGATGCTGTGGGCCTCGTCGACCATCAGCAAGGCGCCGTAGCGCTTCTTGACCTCGATCAGGCCCGGTAGGTCGGCGAGGTCGCCGTCCATGCTGTAGGCGCCCTCGACCACGATGAGCACGCGGCGGAACCGAGCGCGCGTGCGGCGCAGGATGTCTTCGAGCTGCGCGACGTCGTTGTGCGGGAACGGGCGGCGCGTCGCTCCGGAGAGGGTGCAGCCCTGCAGGATGCTGTCGTGCGCGAGCGAGTCGTGCACGATGAGGTCGCCGGGGCCGACGAGGTGGCCGATGGCGCTGACGTTGGTGGCGTGGCCGCTCACCAGCGCGAGGCAGTCGTCCGTGCCGAGGAACGTCGCCAGCTCCGTCTCCAGCCCACGCGTGAGGTCGCGGTCGCCCGCGAGGAGGCGGCTGCCGGACACCGAGGTGCCATAGCGTTCCACGGCGTCGTGCACCGCGGCCGTCACGGCCGGGTGGCCGGAGAGACCCAGGTAGTTGTAGCTGGAGAACGACAGGTACTGCCGGCCGCCGACGGTCGTCGTGCTGGTCAGGAGACCTTGGTGCTTGCGGAAGTACGGGTTCGGCACGCCGAGGTCCGAGAACTCCCGCAGCCGCGCGTCGATCGCCGCGGCCTCGGGGAAGTCGTCGATCGACGCCGTGGCGGGGTCGAACGCGACGGTCTCCGAAGCCAGTGGCACGGGCACCGGCACGGCGGGCGTGATGAGCCCCGCCACCGCACCGGCCGTGACACCGCGCTCCTGCTCGATCTCGAAGCGCTGCCCGGGGAAGCGCTTGCGGAGGTTGGCTTCCAGCTCCGTCAGCATGAGGGAGTCGAACCCGAGATCGTCGATCAACGCGTGCCCTGCGCACAGGTCACCGACCGGGAACGCACTCGTGCGCGCGACCTCCTCCAGCACCACGGCCAGCACGTCCCGCGACGACGGAAGTCCCTGTGGCTCAACGGGTTCCGCGGACGAGACAGCACTCAGCGGCGGCAACGACTGCGCCTTCAGCCGCTTCGCCTCGTCGACGACCCAGTGGTGACGCGGGCTGAGCGGGCTCGGCGGCAGCGTGCACGGCGGCGTCCGGCCGATCGCGGGCCGCAGCCCGGCGCCGGTCACGGCCAGCGCGGCCAGCTCCAGCAGCGGCAGTTCCGGCGCGGGCACCTCGGCGCCCGGCGCCACGACCCCCGCGTACGTCGCCGGCGCCAGCTCCCCCGCCGTCCCGGATTCCAGTGCGACGGACGCCGCCACCAGCTTCGACACCGCGTCGCCGGCATCGTCGGCCACCACGGCGAGCCGTTCGGCGAACAACGCGCGACGCGCCAAAGTGGACGCCACCGCGGCCAGCGGCAGCGGATCGCGCGAGAGCACCTCCGCGACCTCACGCGCGTGCCGGGCCAAGCCCGCCCGGTCGCGCGCGGTCAGCAGCAGCAACTGCGGACCATCAACAGAAACCGTTGGCACCGCAGGGGATTCCTCGAGCACCACGTGCACGTTCGTCCCACCGAAGCCGAACGCGCTCACCCCCGCGCGGCGCGGACCGTCGGCAGTCCACGGCGTCACCTCCCCGGCCACCCGCAGACCGGCCTCGTCGAGCGCCAGGTGCCCGGCCGGCTCGAAGTCCGGCTGCGGCAGGATCTGTCCCTTGTGGACCGACAACACCGACTTGATCAGCCCGGCGATCCCCGCGGTCCCGAGCGAATGCCCCACCACGGACTTCGCGGCGCCGAGGTACGCGGGAGTGGTCGCGTCGCGACGCAGCTCGCCCAGCGCGTTGATCTCCACGTCGTCGCCCACCGACGTCGCCGTGCCGTGCGCTTCCAGGTACCCGACGGAGCCAGGCTCCACGTCGGCGTCGCGGTACGCGCGGCGCAACGCCAGCAGCTGGCCCGACTCCTGCGGCATCATGCCGCCCTTGACCGTGCCGTCGTTGGACAGCCCGACGCCGCGGATCACCGCGTAGATCCGGTCGCCGGCGGCCTGCGCGTCGGCCAGCGGGCGCAGCACGAGCACGCCGGCACCTTCACCCAGCACGAACCCGTCGGCCCGGCTGTCGAACGGCCGGCACTCGCCGGTGCGGGAAACCGCACCGATGCGGCACAAACCCACCAGCAGGTCCGGCGTGAGCACCAGCTGCGCACCACCGGCCACGGCGATGCGGCAGCGGCCCGCCCGCAGCGCGAACACCGCGTTGGCCACCGCCGTGAGGCCGCCGGAGCAGGCGGCATCGAGCGCGTAGCTTTCGCCGTGCAGGTCGAACACGGAGCTGATCGAGCTCGGGCCCATGTTGAGCAGCAGCCCGGCCATGGCCGTGGCGTGCAGACCACCGACGGCCGAGCCCGCCTCCGCCAGCTCGGCGCCCGCCGAGCGACCGAACTCGCCGCCCGCGAGCTGGCGCAGGCGAATGTGAAGCGTGCTCATCTCGCGGTAGCCGCTCTCGGACAGCGACATGATCACCGACGTGTCTTCGCGCTCGAAGCCGCCGGCCTCCCAGCCGGCGTCCTGCAGCGCTTCGCGCGTGAGGTCGACCAGCAGCCGGTGCTGCGGGTCGAGTGATTTCGCGCGGCGCGGCGGGATGCCGTAGTGCCCGGCGTCGAAGTCGCCGACGTCGTCGAGCAGCGCCATCTTGTCGGAGTACGCGGCCGAGGTGTCCCGGAAATCGTCGTTGTAGAACGAGTCCCGGCACCACCTCGAATCCGGGACGGTCCTGAACTGAGGCTTCGGCTCACTGAGCAGATCCCAGTACTCGTTCACGTTCCGCGCACCGGGAAAACGGCACCCGATGCCGACAATAGCGATGTCCGGTCGATTTCCGATTTCTTGCGCAGCAGATCCCCAAGACGCCATGACAGAACTTCCTCGCGCCGATCGCCCACCCAGTAGGTGAGAGATTGCCCCGTGGCGATCGGATTTTCAAGAGCGTCCCGGAATTCGTGCGAAAATCCCCGACCGCAGGTCAACCCACGGTAGCCGACCGATCACGCCACCAGCTCACCGTCGCCGCCGCCTGCTCGCCGAGCGGGGTGGCTTCCTCGCCTGAGAATTCCGTGAACGCACGGGAATCCACCACGAACGGGCGGTCGAACTGGTAGCGAACCTCCTGCAGTTCTCGCAGCAAAGGCGAAAACGCGGCCGCCATCCGCAGCAGCGGCGCCGGAAGCCGTTGTACGCCGACCGGCGGCACACTCGCTGCTTCGCACAGCACGCCGACCATCACGCGCGACGAACGCGCCGGCAGCGTCGGCACGTGCCACGCGCGACCCCACGCCTTTTCCTCCGCGGCAACGCGCACCAGCGTGCGCGCCACGTCGGGGATGTAGGTCCAGCTGTGCGGCGCGTCCGGGTCGCCCATCACCTGAACCTTGCGTCCCTTCAGCACCGCCGGCACCACTCGCGCGCCCAGGTGCCCACCGTCGGTCACGCCGGGGCCGAAGAAGTCCGACGCCCGCACCTCGGCGGCGCGAATCCGGCCCTGCTCGTGCAGATCGTGCAGCTGCTTCCACAGCTGCACGCGCACGCGGCCCTTGGGGCCCGTCGCTTCGAGCGGCAGGTCCTCGGTGATCGGACCTTCGACGGGCCCGTAGGCGTACAGGTTCCCGAGCGCCACGAGGACGGCGCCGGTCGCCTCGGCCGCCGCGGCGGTGGCGGCGGCCAGCGGCGGCCAGTCGCGCGTCCACCGGTGATAAGGCGGGCTCGCGCACTGGTAAATCGCGTCAGCACCCTCAGCTGCGGCGGTCAGTGCGGCGCTGTCGGTGGCGTCGAGCACCACGTGCTCGATCCCCGCTTCCTCCGGTCGCGGCGACCTGCCGATCACCTTCACCCGCTCGCCCCGTTCGGCGAGCAGCCTCGCCGTCGCCGCCCCCGCCGGGCCGAACCCGATCACCACGTGAAGACTCATGCGCCACACCATAGTCAGCCCGGTGAGCGGGATTGGCTTTTCAGGTATCCGTAACTTCGGGTTCACCGCGAACTTCTTCGGACAGTTGTCCGTAAACCTCTCGGATGCCTCACGACACCCTCGTGAAATGACTCGCGATTAATCGGATTCACAGGGACTTCTCAGTGGTCTTCACTCAAGTCTTCACTGTGGCCGGAGCCGCTTTTCGGACCCTAGGCGGCCGACTGGCGTTGGTGTAGGGTCGCCGATCATGGACAGTTCCGACAAGGATGCCTATGTCTTCTGAAGATCTCCCCCGGCTCGTCAAGGACACGGCTCGCCGTCAGCTCGCCGAGACCGGTGCGACCGGTCTGACGCTGCAGACGGTGGCCGTCGAAAGCGGCGTGACCGTGGCCGAGGTGCAACCGTTTTTCGGAGATCGTGACGATCTCCTGACCGCATTGATCATCGACGCTTACAACGCCTCCGGCGGGGCCATGGAACAGGCCGATCCCGGCGAGCGGGAAACGGATCCCGGCGCGCGCCTGCTGGCCGTCACCCGCGCATTGCGCGAATGGTCGCTCGCGAACCCGGCCGAGTTCGCCTTGCTCTACGGCTCGCCCGTGCCCGGCTACGCGGCACCGGAGACCACCGTGGGCCCGGCTTCGCGCACGCCCGCGGCGCTCGCCGCGGTGCTGCGTTCCGCGCTGGCGGCGGGATCCCTCACGCCGCCGAGCCGGCCGCTGCCCGGTCCGACGCTTGTGACCGCCGAGGCCGTCGCGCTCTTCGGCGGACAGCCCGAGGCTCCGTACGGCGATCTGCTCGAACGCGGGATCGTGCTGTGGAGCAACCTGATCGGCCTGCTGGTGTTCCAGGTGTTCAGCCGTACGCACGACAGCGTCGCCGACCAGTCGGCCTTCTTCGACTACGCGGTGGCCGTGGCGGCGGAAGCCGTCGGCCTGGCCGTGCCGCTCGAAGGAAGCCGGCGCGAGGCCGTGAACGCCTGAATCTCGAGTTACTAATCCGGCCAAAAGCAGGCCGACCCCCCACGCGGCGCGTAACCGTTGCTACGAAGCCATTCGGCCGTGACTGTGGTCGGATTAGTAACAATCGATACAGAACACAACTGGGGTGGTCTGGTGTGAACGCGCTGAAGATCGTGCTCTTCGCGTCGTCCGCGGTGTCGTCGTACGCCGCGTTCCTCTACAAGCTCGCGTCGATCCGGCGCGGCTGGGGTGACATCGGGTACGTGACGATGATGGTGACGCTGGTACTGCAGTGCCTCACGTTCACGATGGGGGCGGTGTCGCTCAGCATCGTCACGTTCTTCGGCGTGCAGAACCTGGCCATCCTCGTGCTGCACCTCTCGGCGGTCGCCTACTGCATCAGCGCGCAGATCCTGCTGATGCAGTGGGCGAACCCGCTCTCGGAGGTGCGGCGCGCGATCCGGGCGTGGATCATCGCCGGCGTCGTGCTGTGCGTGGTGCTCACAGCGTTGTTCTTCATCGGCAATCGCCCCGGCACGCCGGCGTCGGCGTTCGGCACCGGCAGCAGCAATCCGGTCATCCTCGTCTACCTGCTGCTGTTCATCGTCTCGCAGGCGGTGCCGTGCGTGACGATCTACCGCCAGTGCATCCCATACGCGCGAAGCACCACGAAACCGTGGCTGCGCCGCGCTTTGCGGATGCTCGCGGTCGGCGCGGTGGTGCTGTTCCTCTACTGCGCCGCGCGCACGGTGAACATCGTGAGCCCCATGTTCGGCCTGTCGGTCGGACCGTGGGCCATCGCGGCGTCGCTGTTCAGCGCGCTCGGCATCGTGATCGTGTCGCTGGGGCTGACCATGCCGTCGTGGGGCGGGCACGTGTCGAACCTCCTTGCGTGGGGCCGGAACTACAGCTCCTACCGCGCGCTCTACCCGCTGTGGCACTCGCTGTACGAGTCGTCGCCGGGCATCGCGCTGGAGCCGCCGTCCGGTGCCGACCGCCAGTGGTCCGACCTGCACTACCGCCTGCACCGCCGCGTGATCGAGATCCGCGACGGCTGGCGGGCGCTGCGGCCGTACATGGACCGCGCCGAGTCCTCCCCGGCCGAAGCGCCGGACCAGGCCCTGATCGAGGCCACGAAGATCAAGCACGCGCTGCGGGCGAAGAACTCCGGCGTCACCCCCGCACACAGCCAGGACAACGGCAGCTTCGGCGACCACGACGCCAAGACCTTCGCCGCGGAAGTCGAGTGGCTCACGCAGGTTTCGGCCGCCTACGGCCGACTGGACTGAACCACTTTCGTCCGAAGTGGACCGCGGCTCAGGCCTGGACCAGTTCGCTGCGGTCGTGCGGCAGGTCGGCCAGCAGCGCGTCGCCCTTCACCAGCCACGAGACGCCGAACGCGATCACCGCGAGGGATTCCAGCCACACCGTCGGGTGCAGTGAAGCCGTGGCCGCGTCGAAGAAGAGCCCGTTGATCACGATCAGCACCAGTGCCACCAGCATCACGCCGCCACACACGCGGTAGACGACGTTGCGCACGGCTTTGCGCGAGGTCGGCGACGTCTCGTCGGACTTGGTGAACAGGAAGAAGCAGAAGAACGCCAGCGTGAGGAAGAAGATCGCGGCGAACACGAGGTGCGCCACTCCCACAGCCCGCTCGGTGCCCGTCGGCGAGGCCGGGCTGGTCGGGAAGAGCGCGACGCCGATGGCGGCGACCGCCGCGACGTTGCCGGCGATGTCGTCGATCCGCCCGTAGCCCCGGTAGGAGACGAGGAAAACGCCGATGGCGCACATCGTGCCGACGAAGACGTCGCGCAGGTCGCTGTAGTAGTAGCCGCTCAGCGAACCCTGCAGGCCGCCGCCTTGCAGCAGCTCCTTGCCGATGATCACGACGAACGGCAGCGCGAGGCCGAGCACCCCGATTGCTCGGCGGAGGAAGAGGAACGAGCGCACGAGGGTGTTCACGGTTGCCTCCCCGGTGTGGTCCACACTTATTTTTACCGGGTCGGCCTGGTTTTCACAGGGTGACTGGAGTCGTTCCCAAAACGTTGTCGAGCTCGGCGAGCAGCCGGGCCTTCGAGCGGGCGCCGACGATGGTGTGCACCGGTTCGCCGCCGCGGAACAGAATCAGTGTGGGCAGCGACATGACCTGGTACTTCCGCGCCGTCTCGGGGTTCAGGTCGGTGTCGATCTGGCGCACCGTCAGGGAATCCGCGCGCATCGCCGCGATCTCGGCCGGCATCGGCGCGATCATCCGGCAGGGCGGGCACCACTCGGCCCAGAAGTCGACGAGCACCGGCTTGTCGTGGTCGAGGACGTCGGCGGCGAAGGTCGCATCGGTGGTCATCGGATCTCCTCGGCAACACAGGGGTCGTGCCGGGCCGAAGCCTCGGCGAGCTTGTCCATCAACGCGGTCCGCACGGCGCCGAGGTCGGCCAGGCACTTCTCGACTTCCTCGAGCTTGCGCCGGTACACCTCGACCGAAGCCGGGCAGGCGTCGCCGGACTTGTGGCCGGTGCGCAGGCAGTCGACGAACGGGCGGGTGTCTTCGAGGGTGAACCCGACCGTGCGCAGCGTCTGGATCTCGCTGACCAGCCGTAGATCGTTCTCGTCGTACTCCCGGTACCCGTTCGCCGACCGCCCCGCCGGCAGCAGCCCCTGCGCCTCGTAGAAGCGCAACGCCCGTGGTGTCGTCCCCGCCCGCCGGGCGAGCTCGCCGATCCGCATGCGTCCGACGGTAGACCTTGACGTGCGCGTCAAGGCAACCTCTCAACCCGCGAGCTTGCCGGTGTACTCCTGGTACTGCACCGCGTTCGCCGCCCGGGTGCTCATGTAGTCGAACACCTTCCCGAACACCGGGCCGGTCAGCATGCGGTACATCCGGTTGCGGCTGCGCAGCTTCTTCTCGTTCTCCGGCACGAGGAACCCGCCCGAGCCGGCACCGTTCTTGTGGCCGATGTGCGCCGGCTTGCGCAGGCGCTGCTCGTACTTCTCGAACGCGGTCACGTGGTCGCCGTTCGCGGCCGCCAGCTCACCGGCGAGGATCTGCGCGCCCATCATCGCCAGGCCCGTGCCGGAGCCGCCGGGGCCGGCGCACCACGCGGCGTCGCCGAGCAGCACCACACGGCCCTTCGACCACTTGTCCATGCTGATCTGGCCGATGGTGTCGAAGTACAGGTCCGGAGCGTCGTCGACCGCGCCCAGCAGCCGAGGCAGCTCCCAGCCCGCGCCGGCGAAGACGTCGGCCACGATCTCCTTCTGCCGCTCGAGGTCCGGGCGGCCGTAGCCGCGCGGGTCGCCGCGGAAGAACAGGCCGACGTTCACGGTCTCGGAGTCGCGTCCGCTGTAGACCATCGCGCCGCGGCCCGGCTCGCTGTAGATCAGGCCGCTGTGGTCCAGTCCGAGGTGGTTCCGCGCGGTGAAGCCGGCGACGTGGTAGCCGAGGTCCTTGCGAAAGCGCGACTCCGCACCGAAGGCGGCCGTCCGCACGCCCGAGTGCACGCCGTCGGCGCCGACCACCAGGTCGAACCGGCGGGGCGCGCCGTGGCGGAAGGTCACCTCGACGCCGTCGGCCGTCTCGGTCAGCGACGTGACGCGGTCGCCGAAGACGTACTCGGTGTAGTCCACGGTGCGGTCGTAGAGGATGCGGGCGAGGTCGCCGCGCAGGATCTCGAGCTCGCCGCTGGCGAACGAGCTGGGCACGGTCACGATCGGCTTGCCCGCCGAGTTCAGCAGCAGCTGGTCGCCCATCGCGGTCTCGTACTTGCGCAGCTCCTCGGTGAGCCCCATCGCGTCGATCAGTTTCATCTGCTCGCCGCGGAAGTCCACGGCCTGGCCGCCGGGCCTCAGCGCCGGCGCCGCCTCGACGACGGTCACGGAGTAGCCGTGGTGGTGCAGCCAGAAAGCGGCCGACGGCCCTGCCACGCTGGCACCGGAAACGAGCACGGTCTTGGTCATCGCTGGAGTCCCTTCTCGGGGTTCGGCGTTTCGATGACGCAAGACTGCGGCCCGGCGCTGACCACGCCCGCACGGTGCGCTGACGGGGGTGGTGCGCGCTCGTCAGCAGGGGTCGAGGCGACCGTCAGCGCAAGCCGCGAACACCCGAAACCAGCAGGTCGACGCCTCGCTCGAAGTACGAGTCCTCGTCGCCGCACACGGCCAGCGCGTCAGCGGCGGCCGCGACGTTCGGGAAGCGCTCGGGCGGCAAAGCGGCCAGCGCGACCCGCTTGCGCTCCACTGCTTCGTCGCGCGAAGACGCGGGGTGGACGTCGGTGGCGCCGGGCTCGGCCGTCACGAGGGTGACGCCGGCGCACAGCAGGTAGCCACCGAGCTCCGCGGCTTCTTCGGCGGTGAAGCCGGCTTCGCGCAGCAGGCCGAGCACGTGGTCGGCCACGGTGAGGCCGGCGTCGGACTCGAGGATGCGCGGCGGGACGAGGCCGGCGACCGCGGGGTGGGGGCGCACGGCGGCCAGCACCGCCACGAGCGCGGCCCGCAGCCGCGTGTCCCAAGGCCCGTCGGAATCCGGCAGCGAGACGTCCGCCAGCAGGCGTTCGGCCAGGCCGGCCACGAGCTCGTGCTTGTCCTTGAAGTGCCAGTACAGGGCCATCGGCGTGACGCCGTGGTCCTGCGCGAGGCGGCGGATCGTCAGCGCGTCGAGGCCTTCGCGATCGGCGAGCGCGAGGGCGCCGTCGACGATCGTTTCGCGGCTGAGCTTCTCGCGCGTTTTGGCCACGAACCCGACTTTACCTCGTACAGGGGCCGTCTTCGTCGTCCGCGTTGAGGCGCGAGACCATGCGGTCGAAGACGCGTTCCAGTACCTCGAGCTCGTCGGGTTTGACCTGCTCGAAGAAGTACCGCCGCACGGTCTCCACGTGCTCGGGCGCGGCCGCCTCGATCGCTTCGCGCCCGGCCGGCGTGAGGCGCACCATGGCGCCGCGCGCGTCGTCCGAGCAGTCTTCGCGCGTGACGAGGCCGCGTTTCTCCATCCGGCTCACGTGGTGCGACAGCCGGCTGCGGTCCCACCTGATCTGCATCCCGAGGTCGCGCATGCGCAGCACGTCGCCGGGCGCCTCGGACAGCGGCACCATCAGCGTGTAGTCCGGGCCCGAAAGCCCCGCGTCGCGCACGAGCTGCCGGTCGATGGCGCCGTTCAAGGACCGCTGGAGCAGGTGGAACAGCTTCCAGACGTGCAACTCGCGCTCGTCGAGCCAGCGTGCGTCCGTCATGAAGTGAGTCTACCCAATTTGTTGACGTATCACTCTATTGTTTGCCCCGCCTCCGGCGGGGCGTGCGAGATCGCCTAGGAGCCGGCGTCTCGATCGGGCGGTCGGATCGGCCGGGGTCCTGGCCTTGGTACATGCTTCGTCGGTGGTCCCCCGAGAGAACGATACAGCGATCGTTGCTCGTGATTTCGGCTTGACCTCGATAGAGACC